>JBGTBV010000001.1:0-3017 GCA_041749185.1 Daejeonella sp.
TAAACCAATGCCCGGATAAAGGAAATAAGCTGCGCCTGTCCGGCAGATAAAGTAGCCCCTCGTTCCATCACGTTATAGTCGTATCCTCCCGGCAGCCGTTCAATAAATTCATGAGCGCCAACGCTTTTTGCAGCCTCAATCAGGCGTTGCCTGCTAATGTCTGGATTGTTGAGATTAATGTTGTTGGCAATGGTATCCGAAAACAAAAAAACATCCTGCAAAACGGTTGCGATTTTTAAGCGTAGAAAGTTAATATCATACTCCCTGATGTCTACCTCGTCTATTTTCACGCTGCCTTTGCTGATCTCGTAAAAGCGGTTTAAAATATTTATGGTTGATGACTTTCCGGCACCGGTTGCGCCTACCAACGCCAGGGTTTGGCCGGGCATCACAGAAAACGTCAAATCCTTTAATATCCAATTCTCATCAGTATAGGAAAACCACACGTTTTGAAACTCAATCTTACCGTCTAATTTTTCCGGGCTCAGGGTGCCGGTGTTTTCGGTAGTTTCGTTCGTATCCAACACGTTAAATATCCGCTCGGCGCTAACCATACCCATCTGAAGGGTATTAAATTTATCAGCCAGTTCCCTGATCGGCCTGAAAAGCATATTGATGTACATGATAAAAGCAACCACCACACCGGGAGATAGTTCATTCTCTAAAATTGATTTAGAGCCATACCAAACCAGTAATCCTAAAGAAACGGCCGAGATGATCTCCACAACCGGAAAGAAAATGGAGTAATACCAGTTTGAACGAATATGGGCATCGCGGTGCCGCCCGTTTATCATTTTAAACTTCTGCATTTCCTGCTTTTCCCGGGCGAAATAATGGATGATGCTCATGCCCGTTATGTGTTCCTGCAAGAAAGTGTTTAGATGAGAAACTTCTGTGCGCACCGCCTGAAAGGCAGATTTTATGGCCTCCTTAAAAATATAGGAGGCGACCATAAGCAAAGGCATCGGGATTAAAACAATAAGCGTGAGGCTCCAATCGGTATATAACATTACCGCGATGAGCGCTGCAACCTGTAAAATATCACCAATAATAACAATGAGACCTTCTGAAAATATATCTGCAATGGTTTCCAGATCAGAAACGGTGCGGGTTATTAGCTGCCCTATGGGTGTCCGGTCAAAATATTTTAAACGCAAACTGCTAATGTGGTTGAACACGTTTACCCGTAAATCTTTGATAACCGACTGCCCTAAAATATTGGTCAGAAAGGTGTGATAATATTGCACCACAGTTTGCAGCAGCAGCAATCCAAGCATCGCTAGAGTCATTCGCATCAAACCCGAAGAGTCGTTTTCAAGTATGAATTCATCCAGCGTATACTCAACTAACAAAGGCCGCAACGGTGCAAGCACCGCCAGGGCAATTGTTAACAAGAGCGACCAGATAAAAATACTTCTATATGGTTTGGCGTAGTTAAATATCCGTCGCAAAAGGTTTACATCAACCGCGTTTCCGCTTACTTTAGCCATTTAGTGGGTTAGGTGATAAGTTGTTAATTGGTTTGGGAAGACTTACATAATCTTTGAGATTTCGAAAGCCTTCTATCTTTGCAGTTTATTCCTTAATCAATTTCGGTTAGTTGCCGAAGGGTCAGCCAGAGCGCAGTCGAAGGCCGCTTTGCCAACCGCACCATGGTTTGACTCCGCCCACCATGACACTCGCCTTAATTCAAATCATTATTCAAAATTTTTTTAGACTCCGGAGGAGTCTCGCTATCTGAAGTGGCTCCTCCGGAGCCGGTTCGTCTTTGACCATTTTTTATAAACACGATGCTCCTCTGGATCTTTTTCCGTATTCATCATTCTCATCATAATTCATACGGGTACTTCACCTCCGTAAGATACAGCCCGCAAGCTGGAACAGAAGCTCCGGCGTTGCAGCGGTTTTTACTTTCAATAATGTTTCGGATTTCTTCCGGCTTGATTTCCCTGCGTCCAACCTGAATCAAAGTTCCAACTATCGCCCTTACCATATTACGCAAAAAACGATCGGCCGAAATATGGAAAACCATTCCTCCATCCACCTCCTGCCATTCCGCCTTAATAATGTGGCAATTATTGGTAAACGTTTGGGTGTTGGATTTGCTAAAGCAACTAAAATCTTTGAATTCAGCAAGCATCATAGCCGCCTTGTTCATAAGTTCCATGTTGGGCTTATCCCTTAAAAGCCAGGAATATTCTACCTTGAACGGATCTTTGTTAAAATGAATATGATACTGGTACGAACGTTCCTGGGCATCAAAACGTGCATGCCTTTCACGGTCAACTGAAATAACTCGTCTCACTGCAATGCTGTAAGGTAGTAAAGAATTGAGAGTTTTTACCAGTTTATCCCCAGTGAATTGTAAGGGCAAAGCTGTCGGGAAATCAAAATGGGCGAACAACTGCTTTGCATGAACGCCGGTATCGGTACGCCCACATCCGGTGGTTTCAACCGGCTGCCTTAAAGCAATAGTTAGCGCTTCATTTAAAACCTGCTGAACCGTTATTGCATTCTGCTGTATTTGCCAACCGTGGAAATCGGTTCCGTCAAAGGCAATCTCAATAAAATATCTGCTTAGTTTCACCAGGTCACAAAGGTAATTATCAGCAACCAAAACTATTTGCAAGACTGCCGAATTTCTATATTTGCCTAAATTTTAACAACATGCTACAACGAGTACAATCCATTTGGCTATTTTTTGCAACGGCTGCTATCTTTAGCTTGTTCCTGTTTCCATACATCCAGGTGCTCAATGCTGATGGATCAGCCAAAGCACTTAAAGTTACCGGCGTTTACGAGAATGTAAACGGGCAGGTTGTTCAAACAGAGCCTTTTCTGGCATTAACCGTAGCCACCGTAGTTTTAGGTCTGCTCCCTTTTGTGATCATCTTCTTCTACCGTAACCGTAAAAAACAGATTACCATTTGTTACCTCAGTATTTTGGCCATATTAGGTTACAGTTTTTGGCTGGTTCAAACTGCTAAGCAGGCTCTCGGGAATTTCACGCTGTCGGC
>JBGTBV010000002.1:0-1854 GCA_041749185.1 Daejeonella sp.
AGTCTTCTTTGGTTGTGAGCCTTCACGATCAACCAGCATGAACAGTACCTTTCGAGATGAATACAGGATATTTTTAGAAAAGCATACTATTGAATATAACGGACGATATGTCTGGGATCATCTGTAACTATGCCCTTCAACGGCTTGATGTTTTTTTCAGGGTTTTTCTCATTAAAAAGTAGATATTGCCCTTTCGGGGCTTTGGACTTTCAATATTTAAACGCTTTACCATTAACCATCACTTCCTGGGTTGCCTCGTCAAATGTTGCTTTTGACCCGGTATGGCTGGCAGCGGTGGTCATGATATTAGCAATGGAATGGTAATATCCTGCCTCAACTGGTGCGTTAGGCTGCTTTCGCGATCTAACACATTCCATCCAGTTGCGCATATGACTTGAAGTAAGCGGATCTCCGCCGGTATTGGCAGAAGCAACTACTTTATCTGCTGCAGCTTTAATACTTAATTCGGGCAGCAGGTTTGGTTGCATGCCCATCGCTGCAGCGTGCTGTTCGTTGAGGCCGCCTTTTGGCGAGATCATATTGGTGTTCAGATTTAATTCGCCGCCATTAGAGAAGTAAATTTCCGCCGGATTTTCATCGCCATTATGCATTCTGGAGGTAAAAACCACCTGAAAACCTTTTTCAGCATCGGTAGAAGACCCGTAATCGAAAACTGCCGTGGTAGTATCCCAATTCTTGCGCCCGTCTGTCCACTTATAAATACCGCCATTAGCTACTACGCTCCGCGGATGCTTTAATCCTGTAAACCAGTGCACCGTGTCAATCTGGTGAGACATCCATTGGCCGGGCATGCCCGAAGAATAGGGCCAGAACAAACGGTACTCCAAATATTTTCGCGGATCCCAGGCCTCAACCGGACGATTCATCAGGAAACGTTTCCAATCTGTATCTTCTTCCTTAAGTTTCGCAACCAGATCGGGTCGGCGCCAGCGGCCGGGCTGGTTCACGTTCCAGCTCAATTCTACCATGGTAATATCGCCGAACTTTCCGTCTTTAATAAAATTTTCGGCGGCTTTGTAATTGGTTCCGCTTCTGCGCTGAGAGCCTATCTGAACAATACGGTCTGAATTCTTAACCGCTTTAAGTGCCGCCCGGTTGTCGGCCATGGTTTCGGCGAACGGCTTTTCGCAATACGCATCGCAACCGGCATTTACCGCTTCAATGGCATGCAGGGCATGCTGAAAATCGGCGGTACTGATAATTACGGCGTCAATATCTTTCGTCCCGTATAACTCGTCATTGTTACGGCATGATTTTACATCGTGACCTAATTTTTCTTGCAAATGTGATACGCCGGCATCGCGGCGGTAATTCCAAAGATCAGACACACCCACAATATCAAAATTCAACTCCTTGTAATGATTTAAAAAGCCGGGAAGCAAAGATTGCCTGAAACGGTCTGAAAATCCAACCACTCCTACGCGAACGCGATCATTAGCTCCAACAATTCTTGCATAGCTCTTAGCGCTAAAACCCATCGCACCCAAGTAAACGCTCGCCGAAGCAATAGCCGACTGTTTGATAAATTTTCTCCTTGATGTTCCCATTTTTTAATCTGTTAATTTCAGGTTTGAATTTTATCCGCTCAAAGCGTTTGCCTTGCCGGGATAGTTTTACTTTTCACTTGTTAGGTTACGTATTTTTATACTTCGGAATGAAACCGCATCGCCGTGATCCTGCAATAGAATATGTCCTTTTTCGGCCATTCCGAAGTTGGGCCAGTCTTTATATTTGCTTTTAGCTACCAAATCAAGATATTGCTTCGAGCCACGCTCATAACTCAGCACCGGGTATCCGTTAAGCCAGTACTCCACCTCATTATTCGGACTTACC
>JBGTBV010000003.1:0-4489 GCA_041749185.1 Daejeonella sp.
TCAAGCTCAAACATAGATTCCCGGTTAGGAAAGTTAGCAAATGAACTTACGTAATTAGCTACGGTAGCCAACGTTGTAGTAGCCTGTTTGTTTGCAATCGCATCAGTAGCAGCTTGTTCCGCTTCTGCCCACTTTTGCTCGTACAGATAAACTCTGGCTAATAAAGCGAATGCTGCGCCTTTACTTGCTTTGAAAACACTTGCTCCAGCAAGTGTGACAGGTAACAAAGTGGATGCCTGCTTCAGGTCATTTTCAATGAGCGTATACACTTCGGCTATTGGTGACCTTGGTCTGAAATCGGCCTTAGAAACATCGTCAGTTGGTTCAGTACGAATCACTAAACCCTCGGTGAAGCCGGCCACTGCCTGGTTTGGTTCATAGGCATAAACCCGCATCATGTCATGATAGAACAATGCACGTAAAAAATACGCCTGGCCAATCAGTTCATCTTTCTGTGCCTGAGTAGCTGTTACCTTATCAATATTGGCAATAATAAAATTTGCCTCGTTTATACCCGGATACAATAAATTCCACAGGTCAAGATGGGCTCCCGGAGCGTTAACCCGCTCGTTCACGTATCTTCCACCTGGGTTCGCGGTTGTAGTATAATTATCAGCCAAAACCTCTGGGGCTATCATCATCCTTTGACCGTAGTAATTGAAACTCTGCGCTCTCGAATACAATGAAATTGACAGGGCATTTACACTACTGAAATCAGATAAAGCAAGCGAAGCGTCTAAAGATTGCTTCGGTTCTATATCCAGGGTGTCTTTACAGGATGTTCCTGCGATCACCAGCATTGCCAGTGATATTTTATAAATTTTTCTTAACATCTTTCTTTGGTATTAAAATTAAAATCCTAACTGAAGACCGGCGGTGTACGTTCTGGCCTGTGGATTATTACCGATTTCATTAAAACCGATCGGCACTTCGGGGTCTAAACCTGGGAAATTAGTAAAGGTTAAAACGTTTACGCCGGTAGCGAATACACGGATAGTTCTCATTTTCACTTTAGAAGCTAATTTTATAGGCAGATCATACGCAAGGGTTACGTTCTTTAACCGGATATACGAAGCGTCATACAGATACCTGGTTGACCCGGTAGTTAACGAAGAAGACAAAGTTCCCTGATTGTTCGGGTGTGGCGTTTGCCGCAAAGCCCTTGGAACAGCAGTGATCTGGCCTGGAGTGGTCCATTGCTCGGATAGTTGCGATGTTAATTGATTATCATCGCTAAATCCTGAATTCCAGATGTTCTGGAAGAAACTCACAAAGGCATCATTACCATACTGGTATTGAAATAGAAAATCTAAGCTTACATTCTTAAAATTAAGCGTATTGTTTAAACCACCGTAAGCTTTTGGATACCTGGTTCCCTGAATGGCTGCGTCATTTGCAAAAACAAGGTTGTACGTATAATTTCCGTTACCATCATACCACATCGGGCGCCCATCGGCCGGGTTAACACCAGCCCACTTGTAGGTGTAAATGATATCAATTGGTTGTCCAACAAAAAACTGAGTACCGATCTGATCCTGGCCTTCCAACAGTTTCAATATTTTGTTCCTCTGAAACGTTACGTTAAAGTTTGTGCTCCATTGTAACCCCCATTTGGTGTTCAAATTGATGGTATTCAAACCGAATTCAATACCTTCATTCTGTACTCTACCAGTGTTTTCGTTAATTGAGCCGAATCCTGAATCGTTAACCAGCGGACGGCTTAATAACAGATCATCATTGGTACGTCTGTAAACGTCAACAGAGCCGGTTATGCGGTTAGCAAATACGCCAAAATCTAAACCAAGGTTAACTGTTCTCGCTTCTTCCCATGAAAGATTGGAGTTACCCAACTGGCTTGGCCGGATGCCGTTGCTGCCTAAATAACTGCCACCTGCGCCAAACAATGCACGGGACGCAAAATCATTGATTTGATCATTACCAACAACGCCATAACTTGCACGCAATTTAAGGTCAGACAGGGCATCTAAGCTTTCCATGAATTTCTCGCCTGTCACTCTCCAGGTTCCGGATATTCCACCGAACAATCCATATTGCTGATTGATACCGAAACGAGAACTTCCATCGTATCTCAAAGTACCAGAAACATAGTATTTGTTGTCGAAGTCATAGCTTAGTTTAGTAAATACACCAGCTTTTTTGTAGCCGGTAAAGAAACCTGCAATTGATAGAGGAGACGCATTCTGTAAACTACGGAATAATGGATTTGGAAAACCTGATCCTGTTGCCGATGCACTTTCTACGTTTTGCTCTTTGTATTCAGCACCAGCTAAAGCACCAACGGTGTGAGCGCCAAATTTTTTGTTATAGTTGGCAGTAACGTTTGAGTTCCAATCTAAAATACGGGTGTTTACTACAGAAGCAGTACCACCGTTTCCAGAGAATGCAGGGATTGTAGCCGGCCGCTGGTTATCATCACGCGTATCTACAAAATCAATTCCTGAAAATCCTGAAATGGAAATATCCGGGGTGATTTTATAAGTTGCGTTGAAGTTACTTACGGTTTGCAATGCATTACCTGTACGTACTTCTTCATTTGCACCCTGAACAATATTATAAGGGAATGATGCTTTCAGTGCGGCACCTTGTGTGTAGGATCCGTCGGGCTGAAAAATTGGCACATCCGGGCGAAGGGTAAAAGGATAGTAGAATGGTCCGTTTACGAATGCACCGTTTTCAATGCTACCAAATATTCTGGATGCAGTGAGGGAAATGTTAGCGCCAATGCTGAACTTATCACTCACTTTATGGCCTAAATTTCCGCGGAAAGTTCCTCTCTTATAAAATGCAGAGATAACTTGTGCCTCCTGGTCTGTGTAAGAACCAGATACAAAGAATGTAGTCTTGGCATCGCCGCCAGAGAAAGAAAGATCGTAGATTTTTGAATTTCCTTCGCGGGTTATCGCGTCAAACCAGTTTGTTGTTGGTGCAGAAGCATTGCTCGGGTCACCAAAAAATGCGATAGCAGAAGCTTCGGCAACGCCCGCGTTTACAGCTCCCGGAACTTTAAACGCTGCGTATTGCTGCGAATTCATCACATCATAGCGGGAGATATTCTGCATTACGCCCTGCTGCGCAGAAAAGGTTACCTGGGTTGCTCCAGATCTTCCGCGTTTAGTGGTCACCAAAACCACTCCGTTTGCTGCAGCGGCTCCGTATATAGAAGCGGCAGCGGCGTCTTTTAACACTTCGATTGATTCGATGTCGTTCGGGTTGATAGACGCCAAAGTATTCGTAGACCCCTGGCCAGAAATAGCGGAGGTTTTAACCTGTACACCATCCACGATATAAAGCGGATCATTACCGGCATTGATTGAACCAACACCACGTACGCGTACGTTGATGGCTCCACCCGGCTGCCCGCTCTGAGAGGTCACCTGAACACCAGAAGCACGACCTTGTAACGCACGGTCAAAACTCTGGATAGGAAGGTTTTCAATTTGCTTTGCTTCAATTCTCACGCTGGCAGAACCAACATCGCGTTTTTGAGCAACGCCGTAACCGGTTACAACAACTTCTGTAAGTTGCTGGGCATCAACAGTCATGCGTACTTCCATTTTATTGGATGCAGGAATGTTGACTTGCTGAGTGGAATAGCCGATGTACGTAAAGACTAATGTGCGGGCACTTCCGTCTGCATTTAGCGAGAAAATACCCTCTGAGTTTGTTGTGGTACCTGCAGTGCCGCCTTGAACACGTACAGATACTCCCGGAAGTGGAAGGCCGTCATCGGCTCCTACCACTTTTCCTGTGACTGGCCTATTCTGAGAAAACGCAGTACTCACTGCCATTAAACCCAGCAATAGAAAAGCTAGTAATTTTTGTTTCATTTGTTTTGAGTTTGGTTTAACAATCGATTGGAAAATAATAAATCGCAATCTATAAAATACAATAAACCAAACAACCTCTGCAAACGCCCTTATTTGTCAATAAAATGTCAAGAAATTTTAATTTTTATTAACTTATTATAATGTAAAAATTAAGCTAAACTTCGGTTTCGTCCTTTAAACGCCGATTGGCGATGTTTTGTTACTTTTAATTGAGAAGCGGCTAAATGGATTGGTGTAACAAATTTTAAATAAAAAATGAAGAGTTCTATAAACAGTTGAGAAAAAGTGCCGAATAAATAATTAATCCTAATTCCATTGGATCTCAACCAAAATTTGAGCCGAACTTGCACTCATTGAAGACATTTAATTCCGGTTTCTATCCGCGTATGCGAAAACCTTTTGCAAAAGATTGGTTTGCCTGGCGCCGATATTGTTTCTGATCTTTAGTTCTTCTTTCGCGATTTCTAAAAATAAGCCATCAATAGCTTTTTGGGTCACATAACCTTCCAGATCTGGATTTACCTTGCTCACCAGGGGAATGCGGTTATAGCGGTTAATGGCATCTGTCCAGTAGCGGGTGGCTCCGACTTTATCCAAACTCGATTTTATAACCGGCGTAAAGCTGGCCCGCAGTTGATCAG
>JBGTBV010000004.1:0-17661 GCA_041749185.1 Daejeonella sp.
AAGCTAAACCTTAACACCATGGAAACGGCCGCCGAACCAGAAAAAATTGTCATGCTACAGGAAAGTAAAAGCTTAATTTCTAAAGTGATCTCTGATTTGCGGAACTTATCAAAGAGCCTTGGGATGGAACATTTAGCGCACCGCGGGCTTGCCAAAACCATAGCCGAAGATTTAACACGCATCAGCAGGTCGGGCGTTTTTGTGGTTGATTTTACTGTGAATGGCGAGGCCTATGAACTTACCGAGCAGCAGGAGTTGGTTATTTATCGGATATTCCAGGAATCTGTAAACAATATTCTGAAACATTCTAACGCTAAAAACCTCATGGTAAACATTATTTATCAGCCCGAGCATTTTGAGATAATGATCAGCGATGACGGCAACGGCTTTGACGTAGACGCAGCCGTACAGAAAAACGGCATGGGCTTGATCAACATAAAAAACCGGGCGAAAATGCTGGGAGCCCAGGCCATTATTCAAAGCAATCCCGGAAAGGGAAGCAGCGTATCACTTACTCTTGACCAAATAATACCTCCGCATAACAACAATTAAATGGAAACCATAGATGTAGCATTGGTAGACGATCATCACTTGTTTAGAAGTGGCATGACTTCTTTGATCAATTCCTTTACGGGATACAGGGTGCTGCTGGAAGCCGGTAACGGACAGGAGTTTATCAGCAAAATAAGTAAGAAGTTTAAACCGCAAATTGTACTTCTTGATTTGAGCATGCCCGTTATGGATGGGTTTGAAACCGCAAAATGGTTGGGCGAAAACTTTCCGGATATACAGATCATCGTACTTTCTATGTTTGAAGATTCGCTTAAGGTAATTACAGCCATCAAAATGGGCGTTAAGGGTTATTTGCTTAAAGACGCCGACCCTGATGAATTCAAGCTGGCGCTGGATACCGTTTCAGCATCGGGAGTTTACTACCCGGATTTTGTGACCCGACATCTGGTTGACGACGCCCAAAAGCCGGAAAAAAATATCCCTGTGAAACTCAACGCCCGAGAAATCGAGTTCTTAAAGTTATGCTGCACAGAACTCACCTATAAAGAAATAGCCGATCAAATGAACGTGAGCGTGCGCACCGTTGATGGCTACCGCGATCATCTGTTTGAAAAACTGAATGTGAAAAACCGCGTAGGCCTGGTAATTTACGCCATTAAAACCAAAATAGTGGAGATCGGATCCTAATCATTTGGCGTTGACAGACCGGTGAAAAAAAACATCTTGATTATACCGGCAAATACAGCTAAATTAACACAACGTTTTTCCATTTACGAGGTAGCAGCCTTCCATTTTTTTTAGCACGATACTACAAAAACGTTGCTCAAATCCGCACGCACGCTAAATTCTAAATGTACCAGTTTAATGCCGTCTCATTCATTTGATCTATTTCCGTTTGAAGCGTTTGATGGTTTCAACTGTAATTTGCTTCGGCTGAAAATCAATTCGCCGCCGCAAAAAGGACCGGTTTTGCTGGTGCACGGTGCCGGCGTACGCAGCAATATCTTTAATCCGCCTAACCGCAAAAACTTGCTGGATGTTTTAACCGAAGCCGGGTACGATGTGTGGCTTGAAAACTGGAGGGGAAGTATTGAATGTGATAAAAACGAATGGAACCTTGATGTGGTGGCCAAAAATGACCATCCGGCCGCTGTAAAAGAGGTTTGCCGCATTACGGGGGCTACAGAAATTAAGGCCATCATCCATTGCCAGGGTTCAACCAGTTTTATGATCTCCGCGGTAAGCGGATTACTGCCGGAAGTTAAAACCATTGTATCCAACGCCGTTTCTCTTCACCCGGTGGTATCGGCCAATTCTGAATTTAAATTGAACTATGTACTGCCGGGGATAAAGCCATTCACCAAATTTCTGAACCCGAAATGGGGCGATGAGCCGCCCGGCATCAAAGAAAAAACCCTTAGACTTTTAGTAAAGCTAACTCACCGGGAAGATGATACCGATGTGGGCAAATTTGTGAGTTTTACCTACGGAACCGGCTTCCCGGCGCTCTGGGAACTCGGGAATTTAACCCCCGAAACCAAGGAGTGGATTAGAGATGAGTTTGGCAACGTACCCCTTTCTTTTTTTGACCATATTAAAAAAAGCATCAAAACCGGCGCCCTGGTATCTGCCAACGGCCAAAGCAATTACAGCGCTTTTAAACCAAAAACCGATGCCCGCATTGTATTCCTCACCGGAAAAATGAACAAATGCTTTAAGAGCCAGAGTCAGGTTGACAGTTATACGTTTTTCAATGCCGAAAAGCAGAAATACCATCAACTTTACCAGTTTGATAAATACAGTCACCTGGATGTTTTCCTGGGGAAGAATGCCGCCTCGGATATTTTTCCGACGATAATAAAAGAATTAAACGCTTAAGCGATTGCCATGGGAATACCGCAACGCATAAAAAATTACTCCGGCAGGTTTGCCCTGGTAGATGGTATTCCCTTCACCATGCCGGTACAGGCTAAAAATTCCCCTGCTTTGATGGCCGGATTTTTTTGCGACTACAAAAAGGCGGCCGAGCTGCTCCCCGGTAACGAGCTTCATCCGGTACGATATATTAACGGCAAAGCCATTTTTATGGTGACTGTAATTGACTACCGCGATACCAGTATTGGCAAATATATTGAGTACAGCATCGCTGTTGCCTGCACCCGGGGATCAAGCCCGGCCCCGCGGATGCTACCGGCTATTTTTATGAAGCACTACCATACCGGTCAGTTTATTCTCGACCTGCCCGTAAGCTCAGAAATATCGGTTAAAGGCGGTAAAGGAATCTGGGGAATGCCCAAGCACAAAGCAAGCCTTGATTTTATTATTGGCGAAAACCAGGTTTCTGCGCAATATGAAAAAGACGGGCAGTTTGCTTTTCGCATCGAGATTGAAAAACCCGCCCGCTATAATGTCCCTGTAAAGATCGGCTCGGTAAATTATAGCCATTTCCGCAATATGCTCATGGCTTCATATATCAATATTGATGCGAAAGCGGGCATCCGTTTAGGCAAAAAAGCAAAGGGCAATTTATACATAGGTGATCATCCGCGAACCCGATTTATGAAAGACCTGAATATCGCAAGCAAGCCCTTTTTCACATTTTATACCCCGGCTGCCATCGGTATATTGGATGATCATTTCGAATGCTGGTTTATTACTTACCACGAAAAGCCCGGACGGGTTAGCACTGAAGGTTTTGAAAGCGTTGCCGCCCTGGGGTTAAACCAGGACTGGCTGCCAGAACCGGGTTTTACTGATTATGTAAAGTTCAAAGTTTAAGCTTAAACCTTGCATGCCATGAATAATACTAAACAAACGCTTGTTGATATTAACAACGCCTACATCTTTTTCTGCGCTTCTGTCTATCTGGGAATGTTTTGGTCGCTCCATTTTTTCTGGTTCCCAAATTATCCAGACACACTCAACGTAGGCAACTATTACGATGCCATCATTCCACAAACCAACCTGGCCACCAACTATTTTTTTATCACCATACCGATAATGGCAGTAGCCATTCTGATTATGCTGATAACCGAATGGAAGAGCAGATTAATGTGGGTGCCTATAACCTGGATACCCGGGCTGCTGGCTCCGGTTGTAGTTCAGCAAAAATTTATCGAAGACATCAACGATCAATTTAAGGCAGGTGTAACCGACCCAACAGTTCTCCAAAATTTGTTAACAAACTGGATGTTTTGGAACGATGTCCGGTGGATCATCCTAACGGTAATGTGGTTCATCACGATGTATTTTTTTATTGCCAAATCCCGCCAAAAAAATTTGGCGACCAAGCGCTAAAGCGCTTATCTGAAACGCTGCAAAAGGTCTCCCATGAGGTATCTCAAAGTAATTGTGCTTTTAATTTCTATTGTAACGATATTCTCCGGCCTGTTGCAAATCATTCATCCCGGGTTTGTACTTGATATTATTGGTGCCGAAATAACCCCGACAAGTAAACATTTTTTTGCCATTGTTGGGATGTTCATGGCACTTTTTGGCGGGATGGTGCTTCATGCCATCTACAGCATTCAGAGTAACGAGATAGCAATTTTATGGGCTGCGTTTCAAAAACTGGGAGCAGCGTTGGCTGTAGGTTCAGGAGTATTTTACGGCCTTTTTAATGGTATTGCATTGAGTGTCGCGATTTTCGATCTGGTGTCGGGGGCAATCATATTATGGTACTATCGCAGCCTGAAGAAGACATGAAAATCGCAAGTCACTTTTTCTTCTACACGTACGTTGGTCTTGTGGTTCTGGCGGGTTTCTGGGGTGCGTTCATCAGCCCGCATTTTGATTATCGTTTCCTTTTCGGGATGGACGTTTCAGGTTTGCCAGATTCGCAGCGTATCAATATGCTGAGTCAGTATCGGTTTTTGCGTGCTTTAGAATTAGGATTTGGCTTATTCTCGCTGGTTTTTAGGCGTCAAATATTCACCCAGAGCAAGTTCAACACACTTTTTTTAGGAATTATGGCTTGCGGGATAGTTGCCCGTTTGCTATCCATCCTGATTGATGGCCGGCCTAATTCCATGATGCTGTTTTTCATGATTTATGAGTTCATCGGGATCTTGATTATATACCTGTACACCAGCCACCAAAAGCAAATGAGATTGATGAGTTAAGCAAAACCTATGGAGTTACCTGCCACAAATCGTTCATTAATTCTTGCCGGTGGCGGGGTACGGTTAGCATACCATGCCGGGGTTCTAAAAGCGCTTGAAGAGGAAGGTTTGACGTTTAACCATGTGGACGGAACCTCGGGCGGCATCTTTGGAACAGCCATGATGGCATCGGGCGTAAGCCCAACCGAAGCCGCAAAACGTTGGCGCAACCTGAAATTGAAGGCGTTTATGGGGGCGCTGCCGCTGAAAAATTATCTGGGCCGGCATAACCTGGCGGCAATGGGCAGCACAACGGGCATCCGTAAAAGAATATTCCCCTCGTTGGGCATCGACCTAAAAAAAATCAATTCCCAAACGGATTTCGAGGCCACTTTTAATGTTTGCAACTTCTCCAAAAAAATCATCGAAGCGATACCGCATACACTAGTTACCAAAGACCACCTGATCGCCGGGATGTCATTGCCCATTTTTATGCCGGCCGTTATAATAAACAAGGATTGGTATACCGATGCCGTTTGGATAAAAGACGCCAATTTAACCGAAGCTATCAATCGTGGGGCCGAAGAAATCTGGCTGATCTGGTGCATCGGTAATAACCATGAATATCTCAATGGGACGTTGAACCAATACGTTCACATGATTGAGATGAGCGCCAGCGGTGGTTTGTTTGTGGAAATAGAGTTGTTGCAAAGAACCAATCAGGCCCGGTTACAGCAAGGGTTAAATCCCATTGCTCTCCATATCATCAAACCAGAATACCCTTTACCGCTCGACCCGGATTTTTTACTGAACCGTATTGACGCTGATACGCTGATTAGTATGGGTTACGCCGATGCCCGGCAATATCTTTCAAACAAAACACCATTGAACTTGGACTCGCCGCCAAGTCATTCAACCGCCATGGACGACCCCGGTATAACGGTTCATTTCAGGCAGCAATTCTATGGTAAGATTAGATTGGACAACCAGCTTCGGGATACCCGGATCCGGCTTTCATTTTTTTTAAGAGAGGTGAATAAAGAGTTGATTTGTCAACTGTATTCTTCTATCTCATCAGACGGTGAAAATTTTATTTCAGGAAATCAAAATCAATTGCTAATCGTCGGGAACGGGCTCGTTCACCCGACATTTATTTTTATATTTAATAAGCGTGATTATAAAGTAAGGATAGAAATCAAACTGAAAACCCTGATTGATTTTTTAATTGGCTTAGAATGTAAAACCGCCATGGTTTACATCACACAAACTGACAATGAAACTGGCCCGTTCCCATTTTATCAACCGGCGGTAAACCGTATTAAGAATGCGTTTTATCTATATACCAAATCCGAAACGGGCTGGCTTGAAAAGCAAAGGGCAAAATTGCGGATACTGAAAATCTTGTTTAAGTAATTGAACTACTATCAAACTAAATTTAATTTACTACAAACTCAGCATGCAATACTGATTCGCTCTATCTCAATACGAAGTACTCAATACTCAATACTCACTTGATGAAGCCCAAATACAAACAAGCTCCGATGGTTAACTGGTTTGAACCCGCAATTTTGTTTCAAACGGGTATTAAGGCGTTAATTTCCAGCTTGTTTGGTAATTACGCCGACAGGCGGGAAATGGAAGCTGCTTTGGATATGCCGCTGCCGGGAAGTATTATCAGTAACACGTTAGCCGAATACTCAGACCTTGATGAAATTTGGGTTGATTTTATCAGTGATACCGGCGACGGCTTTAATTCTACCTATTCGGTTGCATCAACAGTGGCGCAGCCCTATCTAACGGTTGAAGATGATGGAGCCGCAATTAAACTTCCAAGGGGAAGAATTTTGATTTTAGGGGGCGATCAGATTTATCCGACGCCTACTGGCGAAATCTATGACACAAAATTTCGTATCCCGTTTGAATCTGCCCTGCCCAAGATTGAGAACGATGAGAACAACCCCCACATGTATGCCATTCCCGGCAATCACGATTGGTACGACGGTCTTGGAAGTTTCATGAAAGTATTCTGTCAGCAACGGCGCATTGGTAACTGGAAGACTTTTCAAACCCGCAGTTATTTTGCCTTATCATTGCCCCACAATTTTTGGTTTTGGGCTACTGATGTTCAATTAAATGAAGACATAGACAAGCCTCAGTTAGATTACTTTTTAAAAGTTGCAAAAACGCAGATGCAGCCTGGCGATAAGGTTATTCTCTGCACCGCCGAACCCGCATGGGTTTACAGACAACTGTATCCGGAAAATACATCGTATGATCGGTTAAGATTTTTTATAGAAACTTACATTACCGATGACCGGGCAGGCCTGATCGGCAAGAAATTTACACTGGCCACAGCGTTAACAGGCGATCTGCACCACTATTCGCATTATTGTTTTAAAGATGAGAGCGGGCAATCAAATCACTACATCGGCGCAGGCGGCGGCGGGGCGTTTACACACCTTACACACAACCTGCCGAAAAAGTTAACAAAAATAAAAGAGCCTGGAATTACGTTGGAAACGATATTCCCCGATAAAAAAGATTCTTATAGGTTGTTACTCGGAAATCTCCTGTTTCCGTTCATAAACTATTATTTTTCTGCACTGCTCGGCAGCATCTATTTGCTGTTCTACTGGTTGCTGCAAAGCCGGTTTGTGCTTTCGCAGGATGAAAGTTACCGGATGCACCTCAATGAGATCGCCTTTAATAAATTCCTTTCAGATACTTCCAATCTCATTTTGTATACGCCCGTTTTAGGGCTATTGTCAGCATTGCTCCTCTTTGGTTTTTATAAATTCACCGATTTAAAGACAGGCAAAACCCTTGTTTGGATTTGGGGTATTCTACACGCTCTGGTACAGGTAACTTCAATTTTCGCGATCATTTGGTTAACTGCCAGGCTAACCGCAGATTTTGGGAGCTCTGCAATTTTCCTTTCCTCGCTGTTTTTTGCGGGGAGTATCATCGGAGGCTTTTTGATGGGATTTTATTTGTTCCTCTCAAACCTGCTCTGGGCAATTCATATTGATGAATCATCGTCTGCGCTTGCATCAGCTCATTACAAAAACTTTCTCCGCCTGCATATTTCTCCAAAAGGCTTAACAATTTACCCTATCGGGATAAGAAAAGTCACTACCCAATGGAAGCAAACAGAAAGTGAAAAGGACATTGTTTTTAGCGGCCGGTTGCCCGAATATCATCTGATAGAGAAACCCATACATATTAAAAACTGATCACCATGGACAAATTATCAAGACCTATCACTCATCTTAAACCAGAGTATGACGTGATCGTTATCGGAAGCGGATATGGCGGCAGCATAGCCGCTTCACGGTTTTCTCGGGCGGGATTAAAAGTCTGTTTACTTGAAAAAGGCAAAGAGTTTCAGCCAGGCGATTATCCTGCAACCATCGAAGAAGCTACCAAGGAAATGCAAATTAATGCAGACCGGCGGGAAGCAGAGAAGAATGGTTTGTATGACCTGCACATCAGCGAAAATATTTCTGTTTTTAAAGGATGTGGACTTGGTGGAACATCTCTGGTTAACGCAAACGTTTCCATTAAGCCCGAAGAAAGAGTGCTGCAAGATAAGCGCTGGCCATCAGCCCTGCGTAATGATCGTGCCGGCCTTGATGAAGGCTATGAAAGAGCCCGGGAAATGCTCAAGCCAACTCCTTACCCGGCAAATAAAAATGGCTATCCGGAATTGGCCAAAGCCAAAGCCATGCAGCTTGCAGCCGCCAAAAACCAGCAGCCTTTTCAATATGCTGATATCAATGTGTGTTTTGAAACCGGCTTAAACCATGTTGGGGTAGAACAGCATCAATGCATTAATTGTGGAGATTGTGTAACCGGATGCAACCATCACGCTAAAAACACCTTGATTATGAATTACCTGCCGGATGCGGTAAACCACGGAGCCGAAATATTTTGCAATATAAATGTGGAGTATTTAGAACGTGTTGCCGACAAATGGGTAGTTCACTTTAATGTTTTCAACACCAGTCGGGAGGCGTTTAAAGCCCCGTTAATGTTTGTCAGGGCAGCCAGCGTAATCATTGCTGGCGGCTCACTGGGCAGCACAGAGATTTTACTGCGCTCAAAAGAACAGGGCTTGAGCATTTCGAATACGTTGGGTAAACATTTTACCGGCAACGGAGACGTGTTGGGCTTTGCTTACAATTGCGAGGATGAAATGAACGGCGTTGGTTTGGGCAAACTCTGCAATCAGGAAAAATATCAGCCCATTGGGCCGGTTGGACCCTGCATCACCACCATAATTGATTTACGGAACCGGGAAAAATTAGAAGACGGAATGACACTTGAAGAGGGGAGTATTCCGGGCCCCATAGCTACAGCCATAAACATGAGTATGCTTTCGCTCGCCGGAACCATTGGCGTAGATACAGACGGAGGTTTCTCTGACTGGCTGAAAGAGTGTAGAGAGGAGGCCGAAAGTCTAATAAAAGGCCCCTATTTCGGAGCGACAAACAGAATGCAAACTTTTCTGGTGATGACCCACGACGATGGCCGCGGAGTGATGAATATAAAAAACGGCAGGCTCAATATAGATTGGCCCGAAGTAGGCAAACAGCCCATCTTTCAAAAAGTGAGTAATACCCTCATGCAAGCCACCACGGCGCTTGGCGGAACTTATATCAAAAGCATTGCCTGGAACAAACTCATGAATTACGAGCTGATTACGGTTCATCCTCTTGGGGGTTGCTGTATGGCGGATGACGCATCCGGGGGCGTAACGGATGATACCGGAAATGTTTTTTTTGGCGAAGAAGGCTCGTTAACGCATCCAGGCTTGTACGTGCTTGACGGCGCAATTATTCCAAGACCATTGGGAACAAACCCGTTATTTACTATTTCGGCGGTAGCCGAGCGGGCCTGTAAAATCATTTTAGAGCGGATGAATAAATCAATTTCGTACAATTTTTCCCATACGGCTGCAAAAACTTTTTCGCAGAAACCCACGGTGCAGTTTACAGAAACTATGCGGGGCTACTTCAGCACAGATGAAACCGTTGATTTTGAAAAGGGATATCAGCTTGGCAGAGAGAATTGCTCACCGTTTATGTTTACGCTTACGGTGCAGGCCCCGGAAATAGACCGTTTCGTTGCCGACGACAATCATGAGGGTTTTATGGCCGGTACGGTAATCGCACCGGCACTATCTGCCAAGCCGCTTACCATCAGTAATGGTATTTTTAATCTGTTTGTAACAGACGAGCAACAGCCAGATACTAAGAAAATGAAATACCAGATGCAGCTCAATACGTTTGACGGGCGGCAGCTCTACTTTTATGGTTACAAAAAAGTTAAAGACGATGGCGGCTTTGATATGTGGGAGGATACAACAGTCCTTTACATAACCGTTTTTAACGGCCAGAATGATCATGCCCCGGTTTTAGGGAAGGGAATTTTAAAAATAATACCAATGGATTTCGCAACCCAAATGGGTACAATCAAAGCGCTCCACACTAAAAATAAAATGGAATCGCTGATGGCAATCAAATCATTCTCCACCTTTTTTGCAAGTAATGTATGCGACACCTATTTCAGCAAGTTTTTTGGTAATGATTAGGAGAGAGCGATTTTGAGGTTGCTCAACTACCCGTCTCCGAATTGATCAGTTTGCTGGGTTGAGATTTACTTTCTCATCGCCAAAGCCCCAATTAATCCCGAAAAGGGAGACCAACTTCTTAGCGGGTCCAAAATCTTCGCCGAAAGTACCGTTCAGATACAAAGTTTCGTTGATTCGATAGCTGATCAAACCTACGTTCCGCTTACCAGAAATCAGATTGATACCGACATAGTTTCGGTTAATTGATTCAAAAGCCACCGAGAACCGGCTAAAATCTAAACCGATTTTAGCACCCAGATCTAAACTCTCTGCGGGCAAAATGCTGTTTGCGTCAAGGGAAAAGCGATCGGTCATGTACCGGGAATGGATCAGAATTTTAAAATAATTTTCGGAAATTTCTTTCTTTTTGGATAACGGCAGGTATGACGCCAGCGTTGTCCAAATTCCTGAGCGGCCGCTTGCAAAACGCTGGTCGTCTATACCGTAGAGGGCGTAAGCACCGGCGATATTCAGGCTGAAAACGGGCTTTTGATTGATAATCTTCCGGATCTTTTCTGCCGATTCCGCACTTACCGGCCAACTGCTATTATTTAATTGCTGCTGTAACTTTTTTTGCTTGGCTCTATCGGGCTCCTGCTCCATGGCTTCCTGCATGATTTTAAGCTCTTCCTGTGCTGCCGTATGCCAGTTTTGAATTTCCTGATTTAGTGCCGAGGCATATCCTCGCTGTTGAATTTTTATCAATGTTGAATTCAAACCCAGAGATAATATTTTTTGCTGCTCATCAATCTGATCAGGAATCAGATCTGCGTTAACAAAAGCAACAGAAAGACTGCTGAATTTTAACCCAGAAAATGGCTTGCTTTTGGACGGGAAAGCCGGGTTAATCCCGGCGAATTCATAAACGCTTCGTTCGGAAGGTTTTATCCACCAATAAGGTGTAAACTGAACCGCAAAGTTCTGCGGCCAGCCTTGCCCCTCGGCAAAAGATTGAATTGCGGCAAAAGTAAATTCTTTTGGTGTGTTTGGCGATTCGATGTTTGCCGGCGAAACATCCAGAAGCATGAATGCGGGGGCGTTTGGGGCGGCCAATTCTTCAAGGGTTAAATTGCCTTTCGGCTGTTGTGCCACGCACATGTCTTCCCAGATTAACGTCAGCAAACCGGCAACAAGAAGAGTAGCATTCCTGGTCATTTACAAAATATCAATGGTTTTGAATATCAGAACCGTCGAAAAATCGTCGGCATGGGTTACATCATCGTCAAGCGCTTCAAAGCGTTTGAATTGTTCATCGCCTCCCTCCAGGGTATAGCTACTGGTTATTTTAGCAAACTCTGCCTTCCGATCTTCCAGATTGCCCACAATGCTCAAATCAATTTTAGACATAACAGACATTCGCTTGTTTTTTACACTAAACGCAGCGCCGATAGCCGAAGGCGGAATATCGCCGGTTGCGTTTACAGAGTGGGCTACCGCAGTGCTGTTATTTGAACCAGGTGTAAAAAGCGTGGCCCTGGAGCCGGCAAGGCCGATAGTAGTGATATCTGTCTTCAACACAATTTGTGATGAACCGGTGCCGGCGTCGTAAGAATCCATCGGAATTTTTGTTGTCTTAGTGAATAGATTAATTATTCATCTTCATTTCCCGCTATTTTATCGGCGATGCTGATAAATTTATTTAGTGCTTTATCCACCTTGGGCCCTGTAAAAATTTGCACCATTTTCAATAAAGATCTGATCTGAAGGCTATTCCAAACCATCGCAAACTTAGTCTCCCCGCCATCTTCCGTGAGCCCGTCGGCGGCCTCAATAAGCTTATCGAGCCGTTCATCTACTTTTTTTCCGGTAATGAGTTTAACTAAACCGAGTGCCGGCTTAACCGTTCCCTCCCAAATCATCAAAAGTTGTTCAACTGAATTATCAGAGCGTTCTGCCTTCTGTAAGACCTCATTTACGTTCGACTCGAGTTCGTGTTTTGTTACCATGACGTTTATTTTAATGCTTACTAAATTTAATTAAAAATATATCATCAACAAACTTTCGGAGCTGAAGAAGCATGGGAAACTAAGATATATTTACAATTTTATTTGATTTAGGAGTTCTTATTACTAATTTTTTTAGCAAATTTGTTTATGATAGATGAGCAAAAACAAGAATTTTTCGGCGGGAGGGGAGCGCAGGTAAACACAATAAATAAATTTCTCCAAAATTCTTACGTTGACGAACACATTGAAGGAATTGACGAGCCGATGCTTGCCGATACCGGTACCCGGTTGTTTGAAGAAACGGCCCGGAAAATAATCAGTGTTTCGAGCAGTCCCGATCTTAGTTTTATGTATTCTGTTAACCCATACCAGGGCTGCGAGCATGGCTGTGTGTACTGCTATGCCCGTAATTCTCATGAGTACTATGGCTTTAGCGCCGGGTTGGATTTTGAGCGAAAAATAATTGTGAAACACAACGCTGCTGCCCTTCTGGAAAAGCAATTTAATCAGAAAAATTATCGGCCGGCACCGATTATGTTATCCGGCAATACAGATTGCTATCAACCCATAGAACGGAAATTGAAAATTACCCGCTCGCTTTTGCAGGTTTTTCTAAAGTACAAACATCCGGTAAGCATCATCAGCAAAAACAACCTGATGCTAAGGGATTTGGATTTACTGAAAGAATTATCGTCGGCTAACCTGTTGCATGTTGCGATAACTGTGACATCATTAAATGAAAACTTACGCCTGAAACTTGAGCCCAGAACAGTTACGGGCAGGGGTCGTTTAAAGCTGATTGAGAAATTAAGCAACGAGAACATTCCGGTACGGTTGATGCTGGCCCCCGTTATACCGGGATTGAACAGCGACGAAATTCCGGCCATTGTTAAAGCCGCGGGGGATGCCGGAGCGTTAGACGCATCATTTACTATCGTTCGCCTTAACGGTGCGATAGCAGAAATTTTTACCGATTGGATACACAAATTTTTTCCCGATAAGGCCGAAAAGGTACTCAACCACATAGCCAGTTGCCACGGGGGAAAATTGAACGATAGCCGATGGAATTTAAGAATGCGTGGCGATGGAAAGATAGCAGAGAGTATCAACCAATTGTTTAAAATGGCTGTGGCCCGATATCTGCCCGGACGTTCAATTAAACCGCTAAACCTTGACCATTTTTCTCCGCTTGCGGGAAATCAGTTGAATTTGTTTACTTAACTTCAGTTTGCGCTGAAACATTATTATTGTATCTTTAAACAATAAACCATTGTAGTATTCAGTATAAAATCATTGAATGAACTCTCAAATCAAATCCGTAATTATTGGAACCGGTTGTTTTGTTCCCGAAAATGTAGTATCGAATCAGGAATTTCTTGAACACCAGTTTTACGAAAGCAACGGCGAGCGAATTTTGCGGGAGAATGCCGAAGTGATCTCAAAATTTCAGGCGATAACAGAAATTGAAGAACGCAGGTACGCCAACATTGAACATACTGCGTCTGATCTTGGCTATTTCGCCGCAGAACAGGCCATCACCTCATCAGGCATAGACCCGGAAACCTTAGATTATATTATTGTTGCGCATAATTTCGGAGATATTCCGCACGGCGATACGCGTACCAATGTGATCCCGACTCTGGCTGCCAGAATTAAACATAAATTGCAAATTAAAAACCCCGATTGCGTGGCTTACGACCTTCCGTTCGGCTGTCCGGGCTGGCTTCAGGGGATGATTCAGGCAGACTATTTTATCCGCTCTGGCGATGCCCAACGAATTTTAATAGTCGGCACAGAAACATTGTCGCGGGTTACAGATCCGCATGATCGCGACAGCATGATTTATGCCGATGGTGCGGGTGCTACCATTTTGGAAAGCCGTACCGGAGATGCCGGCATTTTGGCGCATAAAACTCAGTCTCATACTTCAGCAGAAGCTTATTATTTATTCTCTGGCCAGTCGAGCAACCTGGGATTTGAACAACCCGACTATTTTATAAAAATGGAAGGAAGAAAAATCTACGAATATGCACTTACCAACGTTCCGCTTGCCATAAAAATGGCTTTAGACAAAGCCGGTAAATCTATAACTGATGTTAAAAAAGTTCTGGTTCACCAGGCAAACGGAAAAATGGATGAGGCCATTCTCAAGCGTTTGTTCAAGCTTTACGATATATCAATGCCGCCGGCAGGCATTATGCCCATGACCATCTCCAGATTTGGAAATAGTTCCGTTGCCACCATACCTACCCTGCTTGATTTACTGCTAAAAAATGAAATATCAGAACAGGAAATCAACCGGGGGGACCTGGTAGTTATGGCATCGGTTGGCGCAGGGATGAATATAAACGCGATTGTTTATCAGTTTTAAACTGGGACTTAAAAGACTTTTAGTTAATCCATTGGGGTTTTGTTTGTGGGATTTCGTTTTTAAAACCTTCGTATATACCCCTAAGAATGTTAGAGATTGCGTAAGTGGCAAAGTGGTAGCTGATCTTATAAATAAAGAATCCGTATCAGGAGAATAACATTACAAAGAAGTTCCTATTAACATGGATATTAAAATGGTTTTCATGTGTAAAGTTTTAATCAATTGGTATTGTAATTATTCACCTATTTACTTTCTGGATCTTTCTGTTCGACTGCGTTTTACCTAAATAAAAAGTAATTAAAATGCTTAAATAGATCGAACCAGCCATAAACCCTCCTAAAACATCGGTAAACCAATGTGCTCCTAAATAGATCCTAGAAAAGGGAATCGAAAATATTAAGCCCACGCATATGCTAATAGCCGTTATCCGAAAGGTTCTTAAAAACCATCTTCCATGGTAAATAAAGAAGGCCATTAATCCAAAGAAAGCGATGTAAAAACCAACATGCCCACTTGGAAAGCTTTGGTATTTGGCTTCTTCAATCACCCTAACTAGATTTTCTGTTGGCCGGATTCTATTAACAGAGATTTTAATGCCATAAGTAATAAGTCCCATTAAGAGAGTTAAAAAACAATAAAATGCTTCTCGTTTAAATCTTAACAGAAGTAGAGTCAGGGATGTTGAAACTACCATGACAATTGATATCCATGTTTGACCGAACCAGCTAATGGCTTTCATAATAATATCAAGCAAGGGATTGTGTTCTTCCTGTACTTCCTCTGAAAATTCGAGATCAATCCATGAGAATGGGAAAAAAGTAATAAAAGCTGTTAATAATAAGAAGCCTGTCACTATCAGAATAATGACATGAAGCCCCCGTTTTTTTCCAATTGTTATCATGCTAAATAGGAATTAGATTAATCGAAAAGCCCCAGGGTAATTAATGCCAGGAAAGCAATTAAAATTATAAATCGAAAAAAGTTACCTGCTAAAATCAGCTGCTCATTTCTGTCCATAAATCTTAAGATTAGAAATAACTGTATAAAAAAAATAAATTATCAACAGCCAAACAAGCACGATAAAAACAGCGAAACGCCAATTCTTTTTATCTAAAACAATCGGGAACTGTTTTGCTTTGAGTTTGCTTGCCAACCAAACATTATCAGGTATCAACCGAATGGATACTACAATAAGCATTGGTACGATAACCAAATCATCCAACAGGCCTAGAACCGGAATAAAATCAGGGATCAGGTCTATTGGGCTGAGTAAATAGCCGATAGTTATTCCAATAAGCACTTTAGCTGTCCAGGGAGTATCTGGGTTGCGATAGGCATAATAAAGGGCAAGCACATCCTGTTTCATTTGCCTTACCTTCTCTTTCATTTTTTGTATTATGGATACTTTCATCTTATCATGAATAAATCAACTTTGTCTATTAAAACTGATATTGGGCCCTAAAAATAAAGTTGTTACTGCCCTGGTATAATTTGTTTTCGATCGAAAGCTCCCGCCGGAATATATATTTTAAATAATTCAATACTACTTTAACATCATCATTCAAATACCAGTTCAACCCGCCTGTTAAGTTTTTCACCTGATCGGTTCCGGTTGCAAAATTTACCGCAAGTATGGTGAGTGGCAATCTTGCTTCTTCGTATCTTGCTGCCAGTTCAATGGCTCCCCAGTTTCCTTTTTTGGGATCAAACTCGTTTTCAGGTTTTACGATCTGATTTCTATTTTTTTCCTCACCTGTAAGCAGAAAGGTGGCAGCTATATGATACCCACTGGATGAAAAATCAAGGATTGAACCGTTACTTTTAAGGTGTTCTGCTTTAAAACGTAAATACTCTGCCTGTGCTGAAAAGCTTTTGAAGTACCATGCCACATCATAGCCGTAAACAGTGGTCTTGCCATCCTGATTTGTGCCATCGTTATAAGTAAAAATCGCTTCTCCTGTAACTGTTTTGTACGTGGTTTGGCTCATGTCGTCTTTTTGCCTGCCATTGGCTGCAGAAGCCCCTAAATAAAATTTACTCAAAATTGATTGGTCTGAAGAAATGAATGGAGCCAACTCTATCCGGCCAACGATGAATTTAGAATGGTTATTTTCGGGCTGATTAAGACCCCTGCCATTGAAGACACCCAAAGCATAGTTGAAATTTTTACGCTTTTCGTCGCCAAAAAACATCGCTCCAACATCGTAGGAAGGGGCAAAATTTTCCACGATAAAGGAGCGGCTGATAAAGTCAATTTGGGCATCGGACTGGAGATTGGTAAGACTAAAGGGGACTTTAAATTGGCCTACACGTAATTTTGCAAAGGGAATATGCCTGGATTCTAAAAAGGCTTCCTGAAGGGCGGCTTTGCCCTTGTCGTAACTTGCATTAAGCATATATCTAAATTTCTGCTGAAAAAAACCGGTTGCAGCAAATCGTGCTCTTCTAACAAGAAATTCAGATGTTCCGAGGCTTTCCCCTATTGGAAAATACCCATCAAACTGGGCATAACCTTTGAATTTTAATACATCGTCAGGCCCTACGAAAAAATATCCGTCATCATAGCTGCCTGGTTTTGGAATGGAATCCTGTGCTGATACGAAGAGCGGCAGGATGGAGAATATTAAAAAAAATGCTAAATATTTCATTAGTATAATGTTTATGCTCTTTACATTATTCTGTATCCTCAGATTGTCCTGCCTGGCTTTGGGCCAAAACATATCTGGCACCTTTAACTACAACCTTTGCATCAGCAGGCAAGGATTTTAAGAGTTTTATTTGCACATATCCCAGATCAGATAACCCGGTAATAACTTCCATGCGACTGAATTTCATTTCCGGTGCCTTAGAACCGGGATCCGTTTGGTAATCTGAAATAACCTGGTAGATAAAGTCCTTTCCCTCGGTATTTACAATAGCATCTATGGGAACTGCGCTCACTGATTTGTTTCCCACCTGAATAGAGGCTGTAACATAGGTTCCTGCAATTAACCGGGAACTGCCTGTATGGTTGATACTGGCATATGCAATTACTACCCGGTTTTCTGTTTCATAAGTGGAATTAATAGAACGTATTGTACCTGTATACACAGATCCATC
>JBGTBV010000005.1:0-32331 GCA_041749185.1 Daejeonella sp.
GGTCGTTTAGCCAAAAACCTCTCGTCATTAAACGCTATATACGGTAACATGCTTTCCGCGATGAACCAACCGCGTGTTTAACAGCCATCCAATTAATAATTTTCAAACAAATTTAACGCAATAACACATGGCTGGAGGTAAACAAACCCCAAGGCAGCGAATGATTGGAATACTGTACCTGGTGCTGCTCGGTTTGGTAGCATTAAACGTTAGTGATTCAATCTTAGATGCATTTAAAAATTTAACAGACAGCTTAACCACTTCTACAGAAAACGTGCAGAGCGGGGTTGATGCCACATTTGCTTCTTTTGAAGCGACCAAGTTAAAGGAAGAACCGGTTCGGGCACGCCCTATTTATGAGCGGGCAAAAAAAGCAAGCCAGTACACCAGCGAGCTCAACGCCTATATCGAAGAATTAAAAAAGCTGTTTGAAAAAGAAGGCGACGGTTATAATGAGGCAACCGGTGATTTAAATAAACGGGATAATCTGGACATTGCCCCGAGACTAATGATCAATCAGAAACGCGGCACAGTTTTAAAGAATAAGATTAACGAAACCCGTGCGAAACTTTTGGCATTGCTGGATGAGCGGGAACGTGCCGGAGTTAACTTTTCTTTGCAGGCGGTTGATCCTCCGAGCCGTGTGGGAGTGAATCGTACCTGGGAGCAAACCAATTTTGGCGACGGCATTCCGTTAACAGCAGCCATTACCGCCCTTTCTAAAATTCAGGCTGATACCAAAAATGCTGAGTCTGAAACGGTAAAGAAAATTCTGGGAAAGATGGATCAGGCTGTGGTTAACCTGGACCAATTTGCCGCGGTTGCCGTGGCGCCAACATCGTACGTCATTGCCGGACAACCCTATACGGCCGAGGTTTTTTTAACAGCCTACGATTCTAAATCTGATCCCTCGATTTCTGTGGGCGGAAATAGTTTACAGGTTCGTGATGGCAAAGGTGTTTACTCCGTTAATACCGGAAGCGAAGGCATATTTTCATGGGTAGGCACTGTGCGGGTAAAACAAACCGACGGCTCTATTAAAGAATATCGCACGGCGGAACAAAAATATCAGGTATCGCGGCCATCGGCAGTGGTCTCGCCGGATAAGATGAATGTTTTTTATATCGGCGTTCCAAAT
Source organism: Daejeonella sp. (assembly GCA_041749185.1). GTDB lineage: Bacteria > Bacteroidota > Bacteroidia > Sphingobacteriales > Sphingobacteriaceae > Daejeonella. The sequence goes on from JBGTBV010000005.1 coordinate 1,139, forward strand.
CCGGTATCAGTTTCTGCGCCCGGCATCCCCAAAGAAAACCTTCGCGTAAGCATGAGCGGCGGAAGCATCTCTGGCTCAAACGGACAATATACCGTAAATGTGAGCTCAGGCACCGCGGCCAAAGTGAACGTTTCGGCAGAAATTAACGGTAAAATGCAAACCATTGGCACCAGTGATTTCCGCGTAAAGCGCATACCTGATCCTAAAGCTAAATTTGCCGGCAAAACCGGAGGAACTATGAGCTCTGTGGTGATTAAATCTCAAAATTCAATCTTTGCCATCTTGGATAACTTTGATTTTGATGCTAAATTCAAGGTAACCCGCTTTAACCTGGTAATTGCCAGGCCGCGAGCAGACGCAGTTATACTACAGGCAAACGGAAATACGTTAAGTTCACAAATGCAGGCGGCAATGAATGGCGTTACCCCGGGTACCCGGGTGATCTTTGATAATATTGTTGCTGTCGGCCCCGATGGAACTCAGCGGCAGTTGGACGGAATTGTGTTAACGGCAAATTAACTTTAAACTATTTCGATAGTGTGCGATATTTCAATACTCAATACTCAATACTCAATTCTTTTCGGATGAAAGCGAAATTATTAACATTGGCATTTCTGGCCGCAGCCGCCAGCGCATTTGCCCAGGCACCGAATCTAAATAACAGCACCAAACCTACTCCGGTAGACCGGCCTGTTGATGGCTATTACAAAAAAACGAATATTCTGAACGCCACGGTTACCCCGTATGCCAATCTCCGCGAACTGGATGTAATGTTCAGCAAACGAATCTGGCGTGAAATTGATCTTCGCGATAAGATGAACATGATCTTCGCATCGCCCAAAGGCCGCCTGATTGATATTATTTACGATGCGGTAATGGCGGGCGAATTAACCGCCTACGATGCCACCAGTACCAAAGAAGATGTAAATGGAGATGAATTTTCAACCATTCTGAAGCCCGAAGAAGCGATGGCAAAATTTGCTGATAGCGTGCTGGTGCCGCTTTTTGATGACGAAGGAAACCAAACCGGAACAGAAGTTCGTCCGGGAGAATTTAACCCCGACAGTATTGTAAAGTTCAGAATTAAAGAAGATTGGATATTTGACAAACAGCGCTCGGTTTTTGAACCGCGTATTGTTGGCATTGCGCCGATGGTAAAGGTAAAGGCTGCCGGACAGTCATTCGATGATCAGCCCGCATTTTGGATCTACTTTCCGGAAGTGCGCCAGATATTGGTGACCAAAGAGGTAACCAACCGAACCAATGACGCTACCGGACTTAGTTACGACGATGTGTTTATGAAACGCCTGTTTGCCAGCTACATCGTAAAAGAATCAAATCCGGAAGACCTGCGGATTAAAGATTACGCCCAGGGAATTGATAAACTTTTTGAATCAGATAAGATTAAAAAGGAGCTGATGGACCGCGAGCACGATCTGTGGTCATATTAGAAATCAAAGTTCTAGATGCAAAAAAGCTTTCCCGAAATGGAAGGCTTTTTTTGTGCTCGCCATTCCTGATCTCCTATCTCGCAAAATACGGGCTGCGAAAATCAGCAGGAAAGGGAGGGTTAGATTTCCCCGGAGATCGGCACAGATGTTCAAACAAAACCGGTTTGCGAAAATCAGCAGTCCTTATTTGGGAAATCCAACCGGCAAGAAGCCTTTTAATTTCCGCAGATTTATGCCGACCCATCACTTCCTGGTGCTTCGATCGGAATTTCTGCACCCTCAGACAAGCGAAGAGATTAGGCAAATACAGGTCTCTGAAAATCAGCGGGTCTTATCTGCGAAAATCAGCGCAAAGCGAATTTTAGATTTTCCCGCAGATCGGTGGAGATTGAGCAAAACTTTCTGGCTGGATTTGAGTTTCTGCACCCGTAGATTAGCGCAGGTTTTCAAACAAATACCGGTCTACCGATAAAAGTTAAAAATAGCACTTCGGCTGATTTCTCCCCTTAACGCCGAGCCTGAATTGCAACATCACTTCATGCGATCCTTTTTGCACTTTGGCTAAAGCGGTATGGGCCACATCATATGAATATCCGAACTGGATGTCGGGTGTAAGATAAACCGATGCAAGGGCGCTGAATGAATCAAGAGACCGGTAAGAAGTGCCCAGCCAAAGCGTTTCGCCCAGCAGCACGTTTGCATTTATATCAAACTGAACGGGAGCCCCGTTTACGTACTTCACTAAGAAATTTGGCTTAAATTTCATATTGTTGTTCAGCTTAACTAAATAACCGGCCTGCGCTATGTAGTGCGGGCGGGCTACCGTTGCAGATTCTGAAACAGAAAGGTTGGTATAATAAAAATGAGGCGATGAAAGGCCGACATAATATTTATCAGAAAAAAGCATCACTCCCATACCAAAATTGCCCCGCATCGAATTTTCATCTGCAAAGAGCGGGTCGTTGATCGAGCCCGGACTGTCATCGTATCTGGCTGAGTAGTTCGCTTTAAAACTACTCAATCCGGCATTAATCCCAACCGAAAGATAAGTGGTTAAACCTACGGGCACCCGCTGGGTTATGGTAGCGTAAGCTCCGGTTTCGGTAATTACTTCTCCAATTTGATCCCGCAAAATTTGCGCACCAATAAAAGTATTAGATTGCTTAATGGGGGTGTGGATAGATAACGTTTGGGTATTGGGTGCGCCGGTAAACCCTACCCATTGATGGCGGGAAAGCATCGTGATGGCCATGCTTTCGTCAACCGCAATGTATGCAGGGTTTATTGCCATGGCGTTGAACATATATTGGGTGTACATGGCTTTTTGCTGCGCTGTGGAGGGAAACCCCCAACAGCAGATAATGGCCAATACTATGAACCCTTTTAGTCGCATCCTCGTTCTTAAGCCGTGGAAAATACGGCGATCTTCCTTTTTTACGAAAAGGGCGGCTGAAGGTTTCTTTAAATTACCTGGCTGTAGCACGCTCGTAAGCGTGGGTCTATATTCTTTTTAATCTTTGCGCCATTCGCAGCCTTCTATCTCTTTAAGATCAGATAGCCCTTGTTGAGTTTTTTCTTGCTGTCTAAATCTGTGGTGTAGATCACGTAATAATAAACTCCCTCCGGCAAATCTTTGTTTAAATTGGTAAGCAATCCGGTGTTGGCAACACCCTCAAATGAGTTTCCCGAATTATTGTAACCGTTTGTCCGAAAAACCTCATTTCCCCAGCGGTTAAAAATTAGTACCTGGTTGTCTGGATAGAGGTTAATATTTCCAATTAAAAAGCGATCGTTTCCCTGCCCGTCACCGTTGGGCGAAAATAGCGGGTTAGGTTTAATATCCGGATTTTCATTATCTGAAATCCCTCTTGCGGGTGGGTATACATCCAGTATAACTACTTCGGCACCCTTGCCAATACGTACCAGATTGCTGCTCACTTCAGCAATTGTTGCGAAAACGTGTTCGGGTTTTTCCTTCAGATCGTCAATCAGCGCACCCACCGCAAAATACTGGCTCCCTTGTATTTTGCCTGCGGGGATGGTGATGGTCAGAAAATCCTCAAACAGGTAATAATCCTTTCCCTCTTCGGCATCACCGCTGTAAGCCAGAGTTACCGTTACGTCCACGTTTACCATACGATCTAAAACCGCGGTAATATTCACCCGGTTCCCTTCCGGGATTTCCGTGTAATCGGGAGTTAAACTTACCTCCGCAATCTCGGTACTCAACAGCGTAACCCGGGCTTCATCGCAGGCCCCTGAAGGATCGCAAACCCGGTAAGTAAAAATATCTTCGCCGCTATAACCGGGATTTGGAGAATAGGTAAAACTCCCGTCGGCATTTAAAGTTACAGAGCCGTTCGCCGGCTGACTAATAAGTGTGTAGTTCAGGGTATCGGAATCTATATCGTAATCGTTTTCTATAACGGTAGCTGAATACGGTTTTCCTGCGGGGGTGTTAAATTGATCATCACCGGCAACGGGCGGCGTATTAGGTCTGGCGACAACAATGGTTACTTTAGCCCGGATGCAGGCTCCCTGCGCATCGCACACTTCGTATTCAAAACCGGTAGAACCGCTCCAGCCGGGTGCGGGCACGAAAATAAACGAGCCGTCGTCGTTAAAAGTAATGGTGCCATTTGCCGGCTGCGTTATCAGCGTAAAACGCAGGGGGTCGCCATCCGGGTCGTTGTCATTTCTGGCTACCGATCCACCGACGGGGCTATTTTCACCGCCATTAAAATTATCATCACCGGCAACGGGCGGCGTATTTGGCCTGGAAACAACAATGGTTACTTTAGCCCGGGTGCAGGCTCCCTGCGCATCGCATACTTCGTACTCAAAATCGGTTGAACCAGTCCATCCCGGGGCGGGCACGAAAACGAACGAGCCATCGTCGTTAAAAGTAATGGTACCATTTGGTGGCGGCGTTATCAGGGTGAAACGCAGCGGATCACCATCCGGATCGCTGTCATTTCTGGCGACTGAACCACCCACTGGACTATCTTGCCCCCCTGTAAAACTATCATCCACCGCAAGCGGGGCGCAATTTCCGCGGATTATTGTCGCAGCCTGAATAGTTGAACAATCCTTTGCATCCCGAACGTGAAGCACATAATTTCCGGGGGGAAGCCCGCTAAACGTTCCGGCCGACTTGAAAGTCAGACCATCCAAACTATACAAATAGGGGGCAGTTCCGCCTGACGCCAAAACTTCAATGATGCCATTTGTACCATCGCTGCAATCGGCGCCGGTAGTTTTTACAACTGAAAGGTTTAGTATGGCCTGCGGTCCACCGATAATAATTGATCGGGTTACCTGATTACAGTTTCGGGCATCACTTACCGTCACCTGGTAAGTTCCGGCGGTAAGCGCATTTAAGTCTGGATTGGGCAGGGCAATATTGTCTCTAGTCCAGATATAGGTATAGTTTGGAGTTCCACCAGAAACATTTAACTGTATGGAACCGGTTGCTTCGCCAAAGCAGTCCACATCAGTTTTATTGACAAGCACCGTCAGCGGGCCCGGCTCGGTAACATCTACATTTAATTGGAATGTACAACCGCCTGCGTCAGTGACGGTAACGGAATACGATCCTGCTGGTAAGTTGCTGCGGTTTGCAAGAGTGCTGCCATCATTCCATAAATAATTATATCCCTGTGTTCCGCCAGAAACGTTTAACGTAACCGCTCCGCTGGCATCCTGGTAACAAAGTGCATTTTGTGCAACGGCTGTGGCACTTAATGGCTGTGCTGGCTGGTTAATAACCATTGTTGCGCTAATTGTGCTGCAACCGTTAATATCTGTAACTTTTACTGTGTACGCACCTTGCGGGATGCTGCTAATATTTTGGGTAGTTGCACCATTTGACCATTCAAAAAAGTAAGGACCATTGCCGCCGTTAACCGTAATAGCCAGGGCACCGGTGGTTGCGCCAAAACAATTTACATCGGTTTTTTGAGCTACCGCGATGCTGAAAGGGTTGGGCTGTTCGATAACGACCGAAGCCGCAGACACGCAGCCTTTTGCATCTGTAACGGTTACCGAATACATTCCGGCTGGCAGGCCAGCTATTTGGCTGGCAGTATTGCCGTTAGACCATAAATAATTGTATGGCGCAACGCCTCCGGTAACATTAACGGTTGCACGTCCCTCGGTGCCTTGAGGGCAAATATTATCAGCTTTTGCCAAGGTTAAAATCAATAGCGTCGGTTCTAACACCTGCACAGCCACTGTAGTGGTGCAGCCGCTTGCATCTGTAATAATGCCGGAGTATGTTCCGGAGGCAAGGCCGTTACGCATCCAGCTTGTTTCGCCTGTATCCCATAAAATCTGGTAAGGGGCCGTTCCACCAATGGCGGTAATTGATATGGAACCACCCCGATCGCCAAAGCAGGTATTGTTTACTCTAGTTGCAGTGTAGTTTAAGGGCGCAACTGGCTGCGAAACGTTAACCGAAGTCTGGATCTGGCAGTTGCGGGCGTCAACCACCAGAACGCTGTAAGTGCCCGCAGCAATGTTAGCCAGGTCTTCGGTTTGCGATCCGTTATTCCAGATAAACCGGTAAGGCAGGGTTCCGCCGGCAACAGTCAGATTTATTGAACCGCTATTGCCGCCAAAGCACAGCACATTGGTTGTTGTAGACTGAACAGCGAGGGGCACCGGCTCGGTTATCACGATATTACTAATGTTGAAACTACAACCCTGACTATCGGTAATAATAACAGCGTATTGCCCTGCGGGCTGGTTTATCAAGTCTGCGCTTTGTGCGCCGGTTGACCATTGGTATGTGTACGGGGCTGTGCCGCCCGAGCCTGTGAGGCTTATGCTTCCATCGCTCAAGCCCGTACAGCTTACATTTACCAAAGCCGCCGCAAAGTTTAGGGGTTGCGGTTGAAGGATATTGGCAGAAATTGTTTGCTCGCAACCTTGCGCATCCGCCACCGTTACCGATACCGAACCCGCCGGTAAATTGCTGAGTTGAAACATACTGTTTACCGGGCTGCCCAGATAAGTGTACGGTGCCGTACCACCGATAATTTCAACAATTAATGAACCGTTTGCCTCGCCAAAGCATTTTACATCAGTGGATCGGCCGGCCAAAACTAATGCTTGAGGTTGCCTGATGCTGATTGACTTAAAAGCGGTGCAACCAGCGGCATCAGTAATAGTTAAACCGTACGTGCCTGCCGGAAGTCCGGAGCGTGTGCTGTTAAAAGGTCCGGACGGAAGATCATCCCATCTAAGGGAGTAGGGGCCGGTGCCGCCCGTTACAGAAACGTTAATTGTTCCGTTGCTTAAACCGTTGCAGGTTACATTGGTTATTACAGGAGATATTACTATCGGTGCTGGCGCTGTCACTTCAAAAAGCATGCTTTCCTGCTCGCAGGATACCGCATCGGTTACTGTGAGGCTGTAATTACCTGCTGTTAGATTGCTTAGGTTTTTTGTTGTTGCCCCGTTAGACCATAAATAGGAATAATTCGGACTGCCGCCGGTTACATCCACAGTTATACTCCCATCAGCACCGCCCTCGCAGGTTACCGCTGTTAGGCCTATGAGCGAAATGCCAACCGCGGCGGCGGGTTGCTTAACCTCTACAACCAAAGCGTTTAGCTCGCAACCAGAGCCATCTGTAATGATCACCCTGTAGATACCTGCCTGCAAACCCATTCTCACCGGTACATTGAGTGCCGAATTTGCTGGATCATCAGACCAGCTATATTGATATGGGCCATTACCGCCGGTTACCGAAATACTAATTTCGCCGGTTAAATCACCAAAACACAATACATCTTTATGCGATGACTCAACGATAATCGGGGGTTCTACAGAATAGGGAACCACCAGAGATTCCTCGCAACCTAAAGCATCCCGTACGGTAAGTAACGATGTGGTCGAATCAATCGGCGTGTAAATGCGGGTGTAGGGGCCGGTTCCTCCGCTAATATCAATGCTAAAACTTAAGGACGGGTCAGTTCCAATACAGATAAGATCAATCTGAGTTACGTTAATGCGGATAGGAACGGGGTCATTCAAAACAACCCGGAGAAGTACGGTGCAGCCGCTCTGGTCTGTGATGCTAACCTCATATGCCCCGGCAGATAAGGCCGAAAGATCTGGTGAGGGGAGAGCAACACCATCTTTTGTCCAGGAAAACGAGTAGGGAGCTATCCCGCCTGTAATATTAGTAATAGTGATGGAGCCCGTATTTTCTCCCACGCAAACTGGGTTTACTTTGGAAAACACGGGTTTGATCTCGTCTGGCTGAGTTATGGTGTACGCCATCATTTGGGTACAACCGTTTGCATCTGTGATTTCTACCGAATAATTTCCCGCTTTTAAGTTGCCAACATCTTCAGAGAGTTGGCCACCCGCCCATGTAAAATTATACGGAGCCACACCGCCGGAAACGGCGATATCAATGCTGCCGTCGTCGCCGTTAAAACAGGTTACCTGGGAAACCAAAACCGTGGAAATGCTTAAAGGCGATGGCGGCTGAGAAATGCTTACGGGTAGAATAGCTGTGCAGCCATTTGAATCAGTAACAGTTACGCTGTAGTTTCCCGCTGATAAACCCGATAGGTCTTCGGTTGCGACTGCTGGATTGCTCCAGCTATATGTGTAGGGAGATACTCCTCCGGAAACGGTTAAATTTATTGCGCCATTGCTATCGCCAAAGCATTGTACGTCAGTTAAATTGACCGAAAGATTTAAGCTTGGAGGTTCGGTTACCGTTACCGTGGAGGTTGCTGAGCATCCTGTTGCATCAGTAACCAAAACCGTATAAGTACCTGCCGGTATACTGCTTAGATTTTGCGTGGTTGCGCCGTTACTCCAGTTAAAGGTGTAGGGAGCGATTCCTCCGGTCAGATTAAGGTTGGCTGCTCCGGTACTATCACCTGCGCAGGTAATGTTGCTTGCCAAAACCGATAGGTTTAAGGCGGTCGGTTGTAAAATGTTGATGGTCCTGATCGCATTACATCCCATCGCGTCGGTAACGGTTACACTATAAGTGCCCGCCATTAGGTTATTCAGGGAGCTTACGGTTTCACCGTTTGTCCATAGATATGTATACGGTGCGGTACCGCCGCTGGGGTTCAGGCTTATCGAACCGTCAGCGCTGCCAAAGCAGCTGAGATTGACGGACGAATCGGTTATCAGAATTTGATCTGGTTCTGTTAAAATAACCGTTTCAGTAATGCTGCAGAATTTGCTGTCTGTAACGGTAAGGCTGTAACTGCCGGGTGCCAGCCCTGTCAGATTCTGGCTTTGCGAACCGTTAGACCAACTATAGGTATAAGGTGCGGTGCCTCCGGTAACGGTTGCATCAATACTCCCGTTATTGGCGCCGGCGCAGGAACTGTTTGTTTGGGTCAAAGCTGCGGCCAACTGTTGGGGCTGAACAACTACAAAGGTTTTCACAAGCGTGCAGCCAAATGCGTCTGTAATGGTAACCGTATATGTGCCCGCGGCGATGTTTATAAGATCTTTTGTTGCTGCGCCGGTATTCCATAAATAAGCATAGGGTGCCGTGCCGCCGGATGGGTTTACAACGATTGAACCGGTTGCGGTGCCAAAACAAGTGGCTGGCGAGACGGAATTCATATCCGAACCCAGAGGCGAAACCGCGATAAAAATTTTAAACCGGTCGTCGCATCCATTGGCTATCACCCGGCGGGCTGTATACATTCCGGCTGTAGAAACTGCATTTAGCGGATTGGCGAATAACGTATCCGCGGAGGCGTAAACCAGGTAATTTGCCGGGAGCCCAAAAAGTGTTACATCGGTCTGGCAGGCTATGCGAAAGGTGAGGTCGGGAAACGGGGCGGAGCATTGCGCCGGAATTTCTATGGGTATGCTGATCGCTCCGCTTGTCGGATCGCACTGTCCGGTAGCGGGAACCGGGGACGAATTAAGAGTCCAGCTATCTCCGCTGTTAACGTTGCCGAAGTAATTGAGCACGCCCAAATTGGTTATTGCCGATGCCGAGCATCTCAGCAAATCGCAATCTGAGGTAAGTTTAACCCTGAACCTCACGTTAACTGTTTTGCCGGTATCAATTTTGCCGCCGTTTAATGCCATGGCACCGGTTCCAACCCTGAAAGTTATCCTTCCGGTGGCGGGGTCGAAGCCGGCCTGATCATCGCCAATGGCATCTGTATAGGAAAGCCAGGGGCCGGTATCGTAGCGTACTTCCAGATCGCTGATGTCGGTAAGCAGTGGGGACAGCACATTGCTGAGTACCGTATTGGTGCTTGCATCATTTCCAATATTCCTGAAGGTGTAAGAGATTTCTACGGTTTCGCCGAGTTTTAAGGGCTGGCCAGGGTTGGCAATATTGGTAACCGCCTGCGAAAACGTGAAAAAAGGATTCAATACATCTATTGCGGTAGTAATTACGCCGATGGCGTAACGATCACCGTCGGTATCTAAGGTTATTTTAGCCGAGGAGACGTTATTACCCAGGCTTACAGAAGATTTAGCGTTTGGAAACATCATGATGCTTGCATCATAGCCCATCGTATTCTTATGGGCCGGATTCCGGCTTGTAACTACAGCGCCATCGTAGGTGATCGAACTGTTGAAGGTGTTGTCGTCATCATGGGCGGCATCGGCTACCTTATTGTCATCGAAACTTAAAAAGTCGCCCTTTATTCCACGGTCACCCTCGTAAGCAACAAAACCCAGTTCAAAGCTAACTGGCCCGGCAGGTGGCGTCAAAAAGCCGCTAATCGGGATGTCGTACTGGGCTCCGGTGGATCGCATCCCGGCAAAACCATCAAATACGGTTAGGTTTCGGTACGAGGGCGACAGATCGTTTTGAAACACAATCACCAGGGTCCAGCCGGCTTCCATTGCGCTTTGTCCTACACGTGCATCTATATCGGCCATCCAATAGTCGCCTGTAGTACCACCAGGATTTGCGTTTACCATGGCCGTGATATCTTTAAAACTTTGGTAATGGTGCGTATCAAATATCCCGAAGTCCTCATCGGCGGTAACAATTGTATAACTCCCTCCCGGAAGTTTCAATTTGGCTGTGCCTCTGATGGTTGCGTTGTTATCTGTAGCTCCTCCCCAATAAAGTCCGGCAAAAGTTATCTTAGAACAGGTTTGAAGCGTGAGGGACGAGGAGCTCGAATTAACTGTGGCGGGGTCTGTATCGGCATCTATATAGGATGTAAAATAATCGTCGTTAATAGCAGATCCGCCCGGCGGCGATTCATTGATGGCCGTAGAAATATTTTGTTTGCCGTTACTTACTTTGCTGCCCGCCGTAAGGATATTATTTGAAAGGTAAAGTATACCGCCCCGTTGCTGCACCTGATACCGGGGTTTAAAGGGCACTATCACCTGGGCGATAGTGTTTTTACCGGCAGAAACCAGCAGTAACATCAGAACCAAAAAGAGCTTTAGATTAAAATGGCGGCAAGATCTGCCCGGGTTGGGTACTTGTAAATTGATCCCGCTCAGGCAATTATAAAATATTCTGAAAACGGATGTCAGAACTAACTTCCTACAAAAACCCGAAGTTAACTTGCCCATGAATTGCAGATATGTTTAATAAGCGTTTATCTGAAAGCGTTCAAAAATTTACCGTTTATCGGTGTACGAAGTCCGTCTATTAAATGTTCAGCAATTTTTTACGGAATTTGGACGATGTTTTTGGTCATACCATTTATAGAGTTAGAAATTAAGCCCGCCAGCAGAGCCGCTGGCAAAATAGACAGCGGCTTTTTGTTCCGCTCTGGCAATAATATCCCATCAGTAGGTAAAGGAAAGCTATAGACTTTCTTTCCCATCGTCGTTTAGCAAACCAAAATCTTTATTTTTTGAAAAGCACCCGGTTAAAGTTGCCTTAAATGCCGATTTCGGGCCTCTTAACGTTTTAAAATTAAATAGCCCTTGTTGAGTTTTTTAATGCCATCAGCGTTTGTTGTATACACCAGATAGTAATACACACCTTCGGGCAAATCCTTATTTATATTGGTTAGAAGGCCGGTATTGGCAACACCCTCAAAGGCGTTTCCAGCATTGTTGTAACCATTGGTGCGATAAACTTCATTCCCCCAGCGATTAAAGATCAGTACCCGGTTGTTTGGATATTGTTCAATATTGCCGATCAGAAAGCGGTCATTTCCCTGCCCGTCGCCGTTGGGAGAGAGCAGCGGGTCGGGTTTGATATCTGGATTTTCATTTTCTGGTGTCCCTTTCACTGGCGGCAATATGTCTGAAATAACTATTTCGGCTCCTGTGCCAATACGCACCTGGCTGCTGCTCACTTTAGAGATTGTGGCAAGCACGCTTTCTGGTTTTTCTATCAAATCGTCAATCAACGCACTTACCACGAAGTACTGGTCTCCCTGTGTTTTGCCTACCGGGATGATTATGGTTATAAAGTTTTCGAGCAGATCATAATCTTTTCCCTCCTGGGCATCTCCGCCGTAAGCAAGGGTAACGGTAACGTCAAAACTAACCGGCCGATTCAAAACAGCGGTAATGTTTACCCGGTTTCCTTCCGGAATCTCGGTAAAGTCAGGCGTTAAGTTGACTTCCGCTTCTTCGGCAGTTATTAGCGTAACCGTGGCCTCATCACAGGCACTCGAAGGGTCGCAAAGCCGGTAGGTAAACAGATCCTGGCCGCTAAATCCTGGATTTGGCGTATAGGTAAAACTACCGTCGGCGTTAAAAATTACCGTTCCGTTTGCAGGCTGATCCATGAGTGTGTACCGCAGTGTATCGCCGTCGGCGTCATAATCATTTTCTGTAACCGTAGCATCAAAAGAAATCCCTGCGGAGATTTTAAACTGGTCATCTCCGGCAACCGGCGGCGTATTTACCTCATTTACCACGATCGTTACCGAAGCTCTCGTGCATGCTCCCTGCGTATCGCAAACTTCGTATTCAAAACCAGTTGATCCGCTCCAGCCCGGTGCGGGTAAAAAAATAAACGAGCCATCCTGATTAAAGATAATCGTACCGTTTTCTGGCTGACTGATCAAGGTAAATTTCAAGGAATCGCCATCCGGATCGCTGTCATTTCTGGCTACAGAACCGTTCAGGTTTGTGTTTTCGGTGCCGCTGAAATCATCGTTCAGGGCCGCAGGATTGCAATTTATTCCCAGTACCGTTCCTTTCAAACTAATGGTACAGCCATTTGCATCGGTCGCCATAACCGCATAATCCCCAGCGATAATATTGTTTAAAGCAGATTGGTTTAAAGATGGGCTGTTATTCCAGGTATATCTGTAAGGTGCTGCGCCGCCGCCAATCTCAACAGAGATTTTTCCGTCGGAAGTTGTTTTGCAGGTAGTGTTCACAACCAGTACGGTTCCATTCAAACTGGTCGGTTCATTGATGGTTACGAAATTACTCTGACTGGAGCAGTTGTCAGAAACGGTCAATGTATAAGTTCCTGCCTTAAGGTTAGTAACTGTTTGCGTGGTTCCCACCTCGGTTCCGGCGGCGTTTTTCCAGCTATAAGTTACCGATCCAACGGGGTTGATCACAGCTCCCGAGGTTACGCTGCCATTATTTGCACCATTGCATAACGCGTCTGTTTTTGAAGAGGAAGCTAAAACTAAGGCTTGGGGCTCATTGATGGTCACCGTATTGCTCTGACCGGAGCAATTGTTGAAAACGGTTAATGTATAGGTTCCGGCTGGGAGGCTGTTAACGGTGGCCGTTGTTCCCACCACCGTTCCCGAAGCATTTTCCCAACTGTAACTGATGGTTCCTACGGCATTCGTCACAGTTCCGGCGGTTACGCTTCCGTCACTTTTACCATTACATGAAGCATCGGTTTTGGAGGAAGACGCTAAAACCAGGGCTTCAGGCTGATTGATGGTTATGTTTTGGAAAGCAACGCAGTCATTAGCATCTTTTAAGGTGATGGTATAATTACCAGCGGCCAGGTTATTGAACGTTCCGTCATCTGCCTGAAAGTTAATGCCGTCAATGCTGTAAAAATACGGAGCGGTACCGTTTGCCCCTGCACCGATTATTGAGCCGGTTTGGGTGCCAAAACAATTGGCATCGGTCTTATCTGTAAGTAATAAAAGAAGCTCGGCGGGTTGGGTCACATCCACCGTCCCGCTTAAAGGACTGCATCCGTTATTATCGGTGATTAGATAGGGAAGAGCTGTTCCGGCGGCAACGTCAGAAAAAATTCCGGTCGTATTGGTTTCTCCGTTAAACGTATAGGAAACCGGGCCAGCACCACCAGATGCTTTCAGTGTTACCGTTCCTTTTTCATCGTAACACCTAATTGGATTTGTAACTTCTTTGCTTACAAGAATGAATTCTTCAGGCTGAGTAATTGTTACAGAATTTGAAACAGTACATCCGTTCGCATCGGTAATTGTTACCGTATAGGTTCCTGCAAGCAATCCTGAAGCAGTGGCTGTTGTTTGAGCCGGAAGTGTATTCCATAAATAGGAGTAACCGGCACCCGGTGTACCGCCGGATACCGTGACCGTGGCGGTGGTGGATTCCCCAAAACAGGTAATGGCCGGACCGGCAGCGATAGCCGCACTTAATTCGCTTTCCGGGCTTGCTATCTTTACGGTAATTTCGACTGTACAGCCGTTCACATCTTTAATAGTAATAGCGTATTCACCGGCCGCTAAATTTTGAAACAGCCCGGTGGTATTTGAGAAATCATTCGCATCTAAGCTGTAAGAGTAAGGTGATGCGCCTCCCGTTACTCCTAAAATGATCTCGCCATCAACAAAGCCTCTACAACTAACGTTTGTTTGTGAAAGCTCAACAATCATGGGATCTGGTTCGCTCAGCACTACATTTCCGCTTTGAGAGCAACCATTGGCATCTGTAACCGTGATCTGATAGTTATTTCCGGAAACATTCGTACGGGCAATGGTATATGGTTCAGTTCCGCCAATAATCCCAACCACAATGCTTTCTGAAGTGCTTCCATCCGGGCAAAGTAAAGGGATGGTCGTTATTGTTATCTGTAGCGCTTCGGGTTGCTGAATAACCAAACGGTAGGAAGCACTGCAATTATTCTGATCGTTAACTGTGACCAGATGGTCTCCCGCCAATACTCCTGCAAAGTTGGGCGAGGGTTGAAAAACGCCTCCATCTATGCTGTAGCTGTAGTTTTCGGTTCCTCCACTGGCCAATGCGGCAACGGTTGCTGTGCCGCCGTTACACAATATCGCGGTAGCGGAAGCAGAGACCACTAGTACCGCGGGTTGGGCAATCGTTACCGAAGACGCCGCCAGGCTGCAGCCGTTCAGATCTGAAACCGAGACTATGTAAATTCCTGCCGAAAGCATATTCGGGTCTGGCGCAGCTATGGCAGTGCCGTTTTTGGTCCAGCTAAATGTGTAATCAGGAGTTCCGCCTGCGGCAGTGATCGTTATCGCACCGTCCGTTCCCCCGTTACAACTTACGTCTTTTGCTTTTGTTGCAGTTATTGTTAACGGTGATGCCGGCTGCCCGATCACAATGGTTTGAATTACCGGCGTACAGTTTTTTGAATCGGTTACGGTTAATTCGTACGACCCCGCAGACAAGGCGTTGAGATCAAGATTAGCTATTGAGGTGCCGTTTTTTTTCCAGGCATAACTATAAGCTGGCGTTCCTCCCGAAACCATTATTTGAACAGAGCCACTGCTTTCGCCGAAACAGGCGGCATCTGATTTGTTGAAAACGACAATAAGCGGGTTGGGTTGAGATATAAACACGCTTAATGAATAGCTACAACCCAGACTATCGGTTGTGATGACCGCATAAAGGCCAGAAATTAAATTGCTGCGGTGAGCTGTTGTTGATCCATCTTCCCATAGATAGCTGTAACCAGATCCGGGCGTACCGCCAGAAGCATTTAATGTGATTGATCCGTCGGAACCATTGTTACAAGTTACATTCTGTTGGGCGGATGAGACCATCAGCGGCTCATCAGGCTGGATCAAAATAATGTTGGTGTTGATGGCCGAGCATCCGTTCTGGTCAGTTACGGTTACCGAATAAGTTCCGGCATACAAGCCGCTTATATTCTGCGAGGTTGCGCCGTTAGACCATTGATATTGATATTGACCCGTGCCACCGGAAGGCATAATGGAAATCGAACCTGAATTATCGTTAAAGCAGTTAATGTCTGTTTTCTGGCTTACGGTAATCAGGATCGGTTCGGGATCGGATATGGTTACAGAAGCCTGGCTGGAAACACAATTATTTGCGTCTGTAACAGTAATTGAATAGGTACCTGCCGACAAATTGTTGATGCCCGTTCCGGTTTCTCCGTTAGACCATACATAAGAATACGGTGCTGTTCCTCCGAACACGGAAACTTCCGCTGAACCGTCATTCCCTCCCGCACATAAATTATCCGCCTTGCTGAAATTGAGAACTATCATGGGCGGTTGGGTAACCCGGACAGAAAAATCATATCTGCATCCCTTATTATCCACAACCTGTGCGGAGTAGGTACCGGCAGCGAGGCCTGACCGTGTGGTGGTTTCTTCGCCGGTAGACCATTTAATCGTGTACGGTGCAGTACCTCCGGAGGGTATTACTGTAATTTCGCCCGTCTGGCCGGCAAAACATACTACGTTTTCTGTAACAACGCTTACGCTGATTGGCGATGCTGGCTGATCAACCGTAACTGATTGAACAATCTGGCAATTATTGGCATCAATAACAGTCACTTCATAATTTCCGGCCTGCAGGTTAGAAATATCTTCTGTTTGTTCGCCGTTTGACCAGAGGTAACGGTATGGTGCGGTTCCGCCGCTTACTGATAAATCAATTGATCCGGAATTGCCATTGAAGCAATCGGTAGCGGTGGGAACCAAACCTGCCTCGAGGGGCTGGGCAGGTTCGCTAACCTGAATGTCAGCAATAGAAAAGGAACATCCTTTCTCATCAGTAATGGTAATAGAATATGTTCCCGCTGTCAGACCGCTTAGATTTGGAGTGGTGGCGCCGTTAGACCATAGATAGGTGTAAGGCCCCGTTCCGCCATCTCCCGTTAAAGAAATGGAACCGTTATTTTCACCTTTACAAGTAAGGCTGGTTGAAACAGCGGAGAAAGCCATGGCTTTAACCGGCTGGGTAATGGTTAAGTTAATTGTGGCCTCGCAGCCATTTTCATCTGAAACACTAATTGAAAAAAGTCCGGCAGCAAGATTGTTTATTGGGAAATTGTCTGAAACGGGATTCCCCAGGTAGGTGTAGGGGGAAGTGCCTCCGGTTATCTCAACAATCGCCGAACCGCTTGCTTCGCCAAAGCAATTAACATCCACCTGCTGCGTCGAAAGGGTTAATACCTCAGGCTGATTTAGAGTAACCGAAGTAAAAGCATTGCAGCCTGCTTCGTCTGTTACGGTAATATTGTAGGTTCCCGCTGATAACCCGCTTCGGCTGCTAAGATTAAACGGGCCGGAAGAAAGATCATTCCAGGAATAGGTGTATGAGCTGCCTGTACCGCCCTGAACGCTTAAACTGATGGAGCCATCGCTGGCGTTGTTACAGGTTATATCTGTTTTGGAACGGGTGATGACGATCGGTTGCGGAGCTGTTATCTGGACAGTTAAAGTTTCCTGACATAAATTAGCATCAGTTACCGTTAAAGTGTAGCTGTCTTCAGAGAGGTTAGCCAGGTCTTTAGTGGTTGCCCCGTTAGACCATAAATAGGAATAGTTGCCTGTGCCACCCGTAACGTTAACAGATATAGAACCATCTGAACCTTCCGGGCATATTACATTTTGAAGGCCATTTTGACTGATGGCCAGGGGCGCCGCCGGTTGCAGGACATCCACGATCAGCGAGTTCAATTCGCAGCCAGTGTTATCTAATATTCTTATGGTGTAGGTTCCCGAAGTTAGATTATTCCGGGCTGATTCATTTATGGATGCATCATCAGACCAGATGTACTGATAAGGTCCGTTACCGCCCGAAACAACAATACTGATTGATCCGGTATTATCGCCAAAACATTTAACGTCTACATGTGATGATTCGATGATGATAGGGGGCTCCACCGAATAGGGAACTTCCACACTTTTCGTGCAACCGTAAAAATCGGTTATCGTTAACAGGGATGTGCTGTCGTTTATCGCGGAATATTCTTTTAAATAGGGGGCGGTACCTCCACTAATATCAATACTGATACTTGCGGCCGGAGGGGAGCCCGCACAGATGATATCAATCTGTCTGACGTCAATGCGAATGGGAATAGGATCATTCAGAGCGATATTGTTAACAATGGAGCAGCCGCTCTGATCGGTAACCGTAACCTGGTAATTGCCTCTTGACAGGGCGTTCAGATCTGGTGCGGGGAGGCTCAAACCATCCTTTGTCCAGCTATAGGAATAAGGGCCATTGCCTCCTGTTGGTTGGTTTAAGGTGATGGAGCCGTCGTTTCCGTCGACACAGGTGGGATTAATTTTTGAAAATGTGAGTTGAATCTGTGCAGGCTGCGCAACGGTAAAACTTTGGGTTTGGGTACAGGAATTTGCGTCTGTGACTGTAACTGAAAAGCTTGCCGCGGTCAGGCCGTTTATGTCTCCGGTAAATCTTCCGTTAGACCAATTGTACGTATACGGAGCTGTACCCCCAGAAACAGTAATTTCAATACCGCCGTTATTGCCTCCAAAGCAGGTTACGTTTGTTACGCTTCCTGAGATGCTGATGTCTGAAGCAGGTTGCGTTACGGTGAGGCTCAAAACGGCTGTACAACCGTTAGCATCTGTAACGGTTGCTGAATAATTTCCTGCTGTCAGATTGGAAAGATCCTGAGTGGTTGCCGCGGTATTTGTCCAGGAATAAGTATAAGGCGCTATCCCGCCGTTTACCGACAAATTGATAACTCCCGTATTTCCCCCAAAACACTTTACGTTGCTGATTACCGAGGATAGAATTATTGCCGGATTCTGGGTAATGGTTACGCTCATCGCGGCCACGCATCCATTTGCATCTGTAACCGTTGTATTGTATGATCCGGCAGGCAAAGCGGATAAATCTTCGCTGGTTGAGGTAAAGCCTGTCGCCGTATTTTGCCAGGCGTATGAGTAAGGAGCTGTACCGCCGCTTGCCGTTAAATTGATGGCACCGGTGCTGCTTCCAAAGCAATTGACATTAGTTTGTGTGGTGGATAAGCTAAGGGGTAAAGACTCTGTAATGGCGATGGTTTGGACTGCTTTACAACCGTTTTGGTCTGTAACCGTAACGCTGTAAGAGCCCGGTGCCAAGCCGCTAAGGTTATTTGAAGTGGCTCCCGTGTTCCATAGATATGAATAACTTCCTGTTCCTCCGGATGTGGTTAGGGATATAGAACCGTCATCGCTGCCCGCACAACTTACATTTATTGAAGTTGCGTTTATTACAATTGCTGCGGGTTCTGTAATTGTAATTGATAATGAGGCTGAACAGTTTTTACTGTCAGTTACCGCAACAGAATAACTACCCGCCCCGAGGTTGTAAAGGTCCTGGATTGTTGAGCCGTTAGACCAAATATAACTGTAAGGTGCTGTCCCTCCAGAAATACTCAGATCAACGGTGCCCGTATTACTTCCACTACAAACCACCCCGGTCACCACGCTTGAAAGTATGATTGCCGGCGGTGCAGATAATGTTACGTTTTGTGAGCTGGTGCAACCTTTCGCGTCGGTTATGGTTACTGTAAAATCACCCGCTCCAATGCCTGTCTGATTTTTAACATTGGAACCATTAGACCAGCTATAAGTATAAGGTGCCGTTCCTCCCGAAACGGATAAACTGATTGACCCGTTGTTGCTGTCTGAACAGGTGGGGTTCACAGGGGCGGTAGAAATGAGAATGGCTGCGGGTTGAAAAATATTTAAAGAATACAACGCAGCACATCCGTTCGTATCCGTAACTGTTACGCTGTAGGCCCCGGCCGGCAGATTGGTCACATTCTGAGATGTTGACCCGTTGCTCCATAAATACGTATAAGGTGCCGTTCCGCCTCCAACAGTGAGGCTTGCGCTTCCGTCAGATGAGCCGGCACAGCTTGCCTCTGTTTTTGATCCCGTTACCGTGAGCAGGGAAGGTTGAGTAATGGCAATTGTTTTGGATACGGGGCAGCCATTGGCATCGGTGAGGGTAATCAAATAACTTCCTGCTGCTAAGTTATTAACCGTTGCTGTATTGTTGTTTACCGGAAAACCAACAGCGGAGCCTCCGTTGAGAGAATATTGGCCTGCGTATGCTCCCGCCCCTCCGGTTCCCGTAATGGTGAAACTGCCATTTGTTTGGTTAAAACAGGTAACATTGGTTTGAGTGGTGTTGATCGTGAATGTGGAGAGGATAAAAAGGTTATCAATAACTGCTCCGCAGGAGGGCCTGTTTGAATTGGGATCGGTGAATACCAGTGTTATCGAAGTAACACCCGGAGGTGTAGTGAAAGATATCGGAATAGTCTGTGTGTCGCCCCCATTTGTTGCATTTACATCAACAACCTGAAGCAGGGCAGTGCCAGAAAATATCTCTACCCTGAATGAAGTTTGGGCAGAAGCCTGGCAGCCATCCAACAGGCTGTAATCAAAAGTTAACGTATAAGTAGTTGAGGGAGTAAGATTGCCCAGAGAATGCCGTAAAGAATAGTTTAAAGTTCTTTTTATATGAGCTCCCCGGCTGCCCAGGTTTTCTACGATGCTTATTAAATCGCCGGAATTTCCCGGTAGGAAACCGCCTACAGATGTGTAAATCCCGGTAGGGATGTTAGTGAACCCGCCTGAAGTGACTGCATTGTTACACTGTGCGACGATGTTGTTTTGAAATCCGAAAAATAGAGATGAAAGGATGAAAAAAAATCTAGCCGAAGGACGTATTTTTTTGAAGGGTACGCTTTTGATTGCGGCAACACCGGCCAAAATTTTACTTATACACGAACTGGTAAAAATCCCCATGCAGGCGCTATAAATCCTTTGGTAAAAGAAAAGGCGCAAGCCTTTACATTGAGCGTTCGGATTTATACGAAGATTTCCGCCAAAAAGTTACCCCTCAGCACAGATCTGGTGCTAAAAAAAAGACCGTGAAAGCATCCAGAATCAACCCTCGTTTTTGCTGAAGTAGTCAAGGACAGCCAGCGCTTGTTTAAGATTAAGAACCTCCAGCAACTCTGCCTGAGCGGCGATTTTAATATTTTTCACCGATTTAAAGTGCCGCAATAATTTATCCGCCGAGGTGCGGCCCACACCCGGAATGTTTTCCAACTCGGTAGCCAGGGTGGCTTTATTTCGCTTTAAGCGATGGAAAGTAATGCCGAACCGGTGGGCTTCATCACGCAGTTGCTGAATGATTTTTAACGTTTCTGATTTTTTATCCAGATACATCGGGTAGGGATCGTTGGGGTAGTAGATTTCTTCCAGCCTTTTCGCGATGCCGATAATGGTTACCTGGTTTTCAATGCCTAAAAGTGTCAGACTTTTTACCGCCGAAGAGAGCTGGCCTTTTCCGCCGTCAATGACGATAAGTTGCGGCAGGGTTTCGCCTTCATCAAGCATGCGCCGGTAACGCCGGTGTACCGCTTCTTCCATGGTGGCAAAATCATCGGGTCCTTCAACCGTTTTTACGTTAAAATGCCGGTAATCTTTTTTAGAAGGCCGGGTATCTTTAAAAACCACTACCGCCGAAACCGGAAATTTACCCTGAAAGTTGGAGTTATCAAAACACTCAATATGTCGCGGCAGTTGGTTTAAACGCAAATCTTTCATCATCTGCGTAAGCAAACGCTCGGTGCGCACTTCGGGATTCAGCTTTTCATACTGCTCCAGCTTTTCGCGTTTAAAAAAGGTTACGTTCTTATGCGACAGATCCAGCAATTTTTTCTTTTCGCCGAGTTTAGGGACTGTAAATTTAATCCCGGTTTGTTCCCACTCAATTTCAAACGGAACTATAATTTCCTTCGATTTACTTTCAAAGCGCTCCCGGAATTCAGAAATGGCGATGGTAAGTAGATCGGCATCGGTTTCTTCCACCCGTTTTTTCAGCTCCAGCGTCTGGGTGGCCGTTACGGTCCCGTTCATCACTTTCAGATAATTCACAAAGGCGTGTTTTTCGTCTGTGGCGATATGAAACACGTCTACATCAGAAATAGAAGAATTAACGATGGTTGATTTGCTTTGATATTTTTCAAGCAAATCATATTTCCTTTTCAGGCTGTGCGCCGATTCAAAATTGAGTTCGGCAATAGCAGCATCCAGTTCATTTTTTAGTTTGCGGATAATGCCGTTTGTTTTCCCGTTTAGTATATCTTTTATTTCCTGAATATTTTGCTGATAATCAGCCTCAAATTGATAGGCCTGACAAGGCCCTTTGCAATTCCCTATCTGGTACTCTAAACACACTCTGAATTTGCCGGCCTCAATATTTTCCTCGCTAAGCGGGAGATTGCAGGTGCGCAAGGGATAGATTTCTTTGATCATACCCAAAATGGTATGCATCATACTTATTGATGCATAGGGCCCGAAGTACGTAGAGCCGTCTTTTATAAGTGTGCGTGTCCAGAAAATCCGCGGAAAGCGTTCGTTTTTGATGATGATCCAGGGATAGGTTTTATCATCTTTGAGCAACACATTGTAGCGGGGCTGATGCTTTTTTATCAAACTGTTTTCCAGCAGCCAGGCATCTATCTCGGTATCAACCAGCGTAAAGGTAACGTTGCGGATCTTGCCGACCAGCACCCGTGTTTTCGCGTTGATTTTGTAGGTGTCTTTATTGAAATAAGATGCAACCCGGTTTTTTAAATTTTTGGCTTTGCCGATGTAGATCAGTTCGCCGGTTTGATCATAGAACTGATAAACGCCGGGTTTGCCCGGTATCTTTTGTAAAGCAGAACGATGATCGAATTTTTCCATTTATAGACTTGAGATTGGCGATATGAGATGCCAGCTATAACTGTTCTCAAATCTCACCTCTATCCTCTCCCTAAAATCCCAGTTTTTCTTCCACTTCGGTTTGCCCGGATTGTTGCTTTACATAAGCGTCGCAATCTAACGTTACATTAACGCCTCCCTCCGGCAACTCAAAATCTCCTTTGCTGTACTTCAACGTTTTATCGGCGTAAACGCTTTTCATGTACAACGCAAATATCGGGAGCGCCGAATTTGCGCCTTCGCCTTGGTCGGTAGAAGCGAAGTGGATGGCACGGTCTTCGGCACCGGTCCACACGCCGGTTACCAGTTCGGGCGTAATGCCAATAAACCAGCCGTCGGAGTTGTTCTGCGTGGTGCCCGTTTTTCCACCTATCGGGTTAACCATATTATATCTTCCGCGTAAACGACGCCCTGTTCCTTCAGTAACAACGGCTTTAAGCATATTGGTCATTACGTAAGCCGTTTGCGGATTTAACGCCACTTTTACCTTGGGCCGGCGTTCGTAAATTACGTTCCCGTTTTTATCTTCTATCCTGAGTAAATAAAGCGGCTCGGTCCATACGCCGTGATTTACAAAAGTAGAATAGGCGCCAACCATATCATAAACCGAAGCATCAAACGTGCCCAACGAAATAGAGGGATATGAGGGAACGTCGCTGGTGATGCCCATATTTTTTGTAAGTGTTGCTACCGCCGTTGGGCCAACTTCGTTCATCATGCGGGCGGTCACATAGTTTTGCGAGTTTGCCAGCGCACGCTTAAGTGTTAAATAGCCTTGTAACGGTTTATAGGCACGGGGTGTCCAGCCGTCAATAGTTATAGGTTCGTTCGGCACGGTATAACACGGCGAAAATCCGGCGTTGATTGCCGCGGCATAGGTAAAAGGTTTGGCGGTTGATCCTACCTGTCTTGTACCCGTTTTTACCTGATCGTATTTAAAATATTCGAAATTAGTTCCGCCCACCCAGGCCCGCACATAGCCGGTTTTCGGCTCCATAGACATCACCGCGTTGCGTAACATGAGTTTGTAATACCGTATAGAGTCAATTGGCCGCATCAGCGTATCAATATCGCCTTTCCAGCTAAAAATGGTCATTTTAACGGGGCGCTGAAAATCTTCCTGTATTTCGTCCTCAGATTTTCCTTCTGATTTTAATTGCTGGTAACGGTCTGAGCGTTTCATGCCTTGTTGAAGCAGCTCTTTGGTCTCTGAAGTTTTGAACGGGTTTCGACCGCGAAAGAACTGGTTAAACTGTCTCTGTAAATCTTTAAGGTATTCACGCTGCGCTTTCTCGGCATAGTTTTGCATCCGCGAGTTGATGGTGGTATATATTTTTAAGCCGTCGCGATCCAGATCATAAGGCGTGCCGTCGGCTTTATTGATCGAATTTTCGGCAAATGTTTTTTGAATATCACGCTTTAAAACTGCCCGAAAGTAAGCTGCGGATCCATCGTTATGATCCAGGGCGTTAAACGAAAGCTGGAGCGGAAGTTCTTTATTGCGCTCAGTCTCTTCATCACTCAAATAATTGGCATTGTGCATGTTTTCCAAAACGGTGTTCCGGCGGGCTAAAGCACGTTCAGGGTTTCTTATCGGATTGTAAAATGAGGGCCCTTTCAACATCCCGATAAGGATAGCCGCCTGGTGGGGTTTTAGTTTATCGGGAGTTACATTAAAATAGGTGCGGGCGGCCGATTTAATGCCATACGTATTGTACGAACCGTAATCAACCGTGTTCAAATACATCGTTATAATCTCTTCTTTGGTATACTGCCGTTCCAGTTTTACTGCCAGAATAAGTTCCTGCAATTTTTGGATTACCCGTTTAACCGTGTTTTTCGCCCGGCCTTCTTTAGAAAACAGGTTTAGCGCCAGCTGCTGCGTAATAGTACTTGCGCCTTCTTTCTTCCCGATCAGGTTTTTGAAGAGAATGGCGAAGCTTCGCTTAAAATCAATGCCCGAATGGTTGTAAAAACGTTTGTCTTCGGTAGCAATAAGCGCATTAATTACATTCGGCGACAACTCATCATACCGTACGTTGGTTCGGTTTTGAATGTAATAAGTGCCCAAAATCACATTATCATCAGATATTACTTCAGATGCCTGGTTGCTCTTGGGATTTTCGAGGTCGCGGAAAGATGGCAAGGTTCCAAATAATCCCAGGCCTATACTGAAAATGATGATGGCACCAAAGGCGATCAGGCCGATAATCCATTTCCAAAACGTAGTTGTGTATCGGTTCAGATCTTGTTTTGATAGCTTATTCTTCATGTTAATTACTGGTTCCTTCTAAATTTTGCTGGTAAAACTGAATATACTGATCAATGAGGCCGCGGTCTGTTAGCTTATCTAAGTTTTCTTTGCTGATGTAAAACGTATTATACTTACCGACAGGTATTTTCATGATCTGTGCAATAAGCGGATTTATATCCGCTACGTAGGCTGCCGCTCTGCCCCGACTGAGAAAGGCACCAGTAAATATCAATTGATTTTGGTTATTTACCTGTTTCAGCTGATGTCTAATGCCCTCGCCCGCGAAATTCGCCCGGTTAAACTGGCCGATGCCGAACCGCGAAGAACTTAAGTTGAGCGCCGGGTCGGTTACGTTAACCACGAAATAGTATTCGGCAGAATCTGTCAGTGTAAACAAACTGTTTCCAACGGTTGCAGCCTCTGCTGTTTGAGGCGGGGCATTTTCTGTACCGGCCGGCAGTACCGGTATATTTTTAACAGTTTGAGGTGTTACCGTCATGGTGGATGTAGATGCTTTGACCTGGCGTTTAACAGGTTCCTCAATTACAAACCGCGGCTCATTTGGGTTTTGTTCCATTAGCGCAAAACTCCTGTTGCCCATGCTTACCCGGTTGGAGTCAATAAATTGCAGGTGGCTTCGCACCAGCGGAACAATCAATTGATCATCAGGAAACGAATTAATAATCTGCCGAAAGGCACTGTCTAAAACCGGAAGTTTTTGGGTGTATCCCAGCGCAAGGGCATTCAAATAAGAAATTTGCGGGGCCAGCTTGTTGTCCGGATAAAGATGTCGGGCTTGTTCGGTCATATCTAAAACCGCAGTATGATTATTTTCGGAAAACTGATCGTAAATCTTGTTATAAAGATTTAAAACCTCAGTTTCCTGTTCATTATTTTGCAAGTTGTAACCCGGTTTTACAATCACTTTGGCAAAAGCAGATTCGGGAAACTGATTTAGGATGATGTTTTTAAAATTAAGAGACCTTTGCGGATCGCTTTTTTCATAAAGCCTGTATAAATTGTAATAGAGCGGCAGTTTCAAATCGCTGTCCGGAAATCGCGAAAGCATCAGTTCATACGTTTTAATGGCTTCGGCCTCATCGTTTAAAACTTCGCGGTAAAAGTTGCCGATATCATAATAAGCATTTAATATGCGCTCATTAGATGCGGCAAGCATTTCGGGAGTTACGGGGATTAAATTTGGCAAAACCGCGGCCTGGTCTATGGGGCTTGAAGCCACCTCATCCGGATTGTCGGGAATACCAAATTCGTCCGGGTCAGCACCTGCGTTCGCCAGATCTGCCGCCGAGCGCTGGCTGCGCCGCCAGTTATCCTCTAATTTCCTGTTTCCCCAAACCCGTTTAAAGTCAGTTAAGCCCTGGCTTAAGGCGATGGGATTGTTAAAATAAAAATCAGCGGAAACCGAATTATTCGATGCCGGTTGAAGCGCCGAGTTGTTGGCGGCCGGTAAATTCTGGGTGCCTGCCGGATTAATAGCCTGCTGAGCTTGTTTTCTAACTAAGATACCGATGCGTTGCTCTCGATCGGCTTCGGGAAGTGCCGCCAGCATTTGCAGTGTATCTTCCCGGGCGATTAGGGATAAACGGTTTGCCAGAATTTCTAAGCTGTTCGCTTTTTTACGGATCAGCTCATAATCGCGATATTGCGTAGAAAGCGAAATTAGCGTACTATCGTAATAGAGTTTAGATTTAGCATAGTCGGCCTGTTTAAAATAAATATCGGCAAGAGCCAGGTATGACAAACCTTTCTGATTTTCATTACGGGTACTTTTGCTTATTGAGGTATTGTAATTGGCAATTGCCTGGTTCCAATCTTCATTTTCAGCATAAATTTTGGCGATCTTATAATATACCTGATCGGTAAAATCCAGATTATTCTCATCATCCAGCAATGATCGTATTTGCTCAGCACGATCAACTGTTCGGCCAGATTGTTCATCGCGTATGCTGAGGCGGTTAAGTGTGGCGTTGAAAGCCATCTCAAACGGCGCATTGCTTTTGATAATCCGGGTGTAATTTGACAGGGCAGCCTCTGTTTTACCGGTAATTTGCTGTAATTGGGCTAACAGGTAAGTCCAGCGAATTTGGTTTTGATCTTTTTTGGCATGCTGCAGAGCCTTCCCGAGCAAATCTGCGGCCTGCGCATCCTGCCGACCGTAGATTGCCAGTTGCGCCGCGGTGGCGTAAATATCTGCCACCGATTTTTTTTCTGTATCAATATATTTAAAGGCGCTGTCTAAAGTGGCTTCGGCTTCTGTAAATCGCTCTGCGTTTATTAAAGAGCGTGCCTTATAATATAAGGCGGCCTGCCTAAGCTCCGGCTGTTTTGGGTAGGATTTAAAAACGTAATCGAAAAACTCAACCGCATTGTAAAAGTTAGATTTCAAAAAGTTGGCTTTCGCGATTAGAAAATAAGCATCGTCAACATATTTACTCTGCGATTTATCGTTTACAATAGCGTTCGCTTTCAGGATCACGCCATCCAGTTTTTTTAATTCAGGCTGCGATAAAAGCTCGCTCGGTTCCTGATAGGCCGAGATCAGCACATCAAAATCATCCTGATAGGCTGCTTTTATGTTGAATTCGCTTTCGTTAAGAATTTCGCGGGCGTTGTATAATATATTGTAACGGGCGGTCAGGTTTTGCATCCCGCGGCTCGTAGCCGTTTCTTTTTGACTGCTACAGGCAGAAATTTGGGAAATGAGCAATATATAGCAAGCCAGGTAAAATAGCAGGTTTTTGGCAGATCTCAATTGTTCGGGATAAATTACAATAACAATATAAGTGCAAAATTATTTTATTTACAACAATATACTACGGGCAAATATAGTATTTCAGTTCCAGTAGCCTTGCGGCGGAGGTGAACACGGCGAAATAGCGGGTGATTAAAAATTGATACTTTTGTGCCCAATGATTTACAGCTATGGAAAACGAAAAGCCCGGCGGGAACCACCAAAGTTTTAAAGACGAAAAGAATGCGCTCAACAGTTACGCAAAATACACTGGGGTTGCCTTTCAGATGATGGCCATCATTGGGTTCTTTGCCTTTATTGGTTATCAGGCTGATAAATATTTTCAACACCAAACACAATGGATTACCGCGTTAAGCAGCGTTGTGGGCGTGTGCTTTTCTATTTACAACACTATCAGACAACTAAAGTCTTGACTTTAAAACGTTTTTTCATCCTGTTTTTTCTCTTCAACCTGGGTTTGGCGGCAGGCCCACTGCTTGTAAATTTTTTCTCGCCTCAAAGCGCATTGCTTATACCGCGGTTCTGGGTTTTATTTTGTTTTTTCTCGGGGTTAACGCTCATTATTTTTCTGACCGGATTTTATATGGGCCGAATCAGTATCAAAGCGTCCGGTCAGGCGCTACTGGGAGGCATCACCCTTCGCCTGCTATTTTGCATGGTTATCGCCCTGGTTTATATCAGCAATTTTAAGGTTGAACCGGTCAGTTTTATGGTCAATTTTTTTTACTTATATTTCTTCAATACGGTGTTTGAAATATATTGTTTGTTGCGTAACTTGCGCAACCAAAATACAACGTAATATCCTCGTAATAAATGGATTTAAGGCATATTTTCAAATTAAAAAAAACAGCGGTTGTCTTAATTTCTGCCGTTTTCCTTACCTTTTTTGCTGTGAGTGGTTACTCTCAGCAGCATGCTGAAGGCGATTCTATCTCGGCTGCCCATGTAGAAGTTGGGCCCGAAGGCGAGCCGGAGGAAAGTATTTCGCAAACTATTTTACACCACATTGCAGACTCGCACGAATGGCATTTTTGGGGTCATGGCGAGCACAAAGTCTCGGTGCCTTTGCCGGTAATTTTATGGACTGATAACGGCCTGGTTTCTTTTTTATATAACAAGCATGATGATGATGAGCACGCCAAAACTGTTTTCACCGAAAAGGGACAGAATCTGGTTAATTTTCATGGCAAATTTTTCTATGCATCCCAGACCGCTAATGAACATGGCGAATTTATAGAATTCGATCAGAGCAACACAGTGGTGAACGCCAAGCCGCTTGACATCTCGATTACAAAGAATGTTGTCTCGCTGTTTATTTCAATTATTATATTGCTGATCGTGTTTATCAGCGTGGCCAAGGCCTATAAAACCAGGGTTGGCAAGGCTCCCAAAGGATTGCAGTCATTACTCGAGCCTATTATTTTATTCGTTCGCGATGATATTGCAAAACCTCAGTTGGGCTATCGTTACGCGGCATTTATGCCATATCTGCTAACCGTATTTTTCTTTGTGTGGTTAAATAATCTAATGGGTTTAATCCCGTTTTTCCCGGGTGGGGCAAATCTTACCGGTAATATTGCTGTAACCATGATGCTAGCGCTCTGTACTTTTGTGCTAACCACGATTAACGGTAATAAAAATTATTGGGGGCACGTTTTTACTCCGCACGTTCCGTGGTGGTTGTATCCATTAATGATCCCTGTAGAGATTATCGGCCTTTTTACCAAGCCAATTGCCTTAATGATCCGATTGTTTGCCAACATCACCGCAGGGCACATTCTTATCCTGAGCTTAATATCGCTCATATTCATTTTAAAGTCGGTGCTGGTTGCCGGTATCGCGGTTCCATTCGTCATTTTTATCAGTGTGATTGAACTGGTGGTGGGATTTATACAGGCATTTATATTTACAATTCTTTCGGCCCTGTTTATAGGTATGGCTGTAGAGGAGCATGCCGAGCATTAATAGAAATCAATTTAGTTTAACATATATTTAAAAATCAAATTATGATCGTTGGAAGTATCGCAGGAATTGGTGCCGGATTAGCTGCAATAGGAGCTGGTATCGGTATCGGACAAATTGGTGGAAAAGCCATGGAAGGTATGGCCCGCCAGCCAGAAGCGGCATCTAAAATTCAAACCGCTATGTTAATTGCCGCAGCATTTGTTGAAGCGGTAGCGTTGTTTGGGGTGGTTGTTGCGTTCTTAGGAACTGGTAACGTACAGTAATAAATTGGCTGTTGCGATTGGCAGCAGCCAATTTTGTATGATCTGATTTTAAAGACAAATTAAATTATTATGTTATTGGCATTAAACCCTTTGGTAAGCCCTGATCCGGGATTGTTGATCTGGTCAACCATAGCTTTCGGTATCTTATTCTTATTACTGAGTAAATTTGCCTGGAAACCTATTGTTAAAGCATTGGATGAGCGTGAACGATCCATTGAAGATGCATTGGCCAGGGCCGAGATGGCTAAAGTAGAAATGGCCAAGCTTACCAATGAAAACGAGGAATTGTTAAAGCAGGCACGGGCAGAAAGAGATGAAATATTAAAACAGGCAAAAGAGCTTAAAGATCAAATTGTAAGCGATGCAAGGGGTGCTGCACAGGAAGAAGGCGCCAAAATGATCGAAAAAGCAAAACTGGAGATCACAAATCAAAAAAATGCTGCTTTAGCCGAAGTAAAAAACCAGGTTTCAACTTTATCAATAGAGATTGCCGAAAAGGTTTTACGCCGGCAGTTTGAAGATAAGAACAAGCAGGAAGCTTTGGTGAGCGACCTGTTGAAAGATGTGAAACTGAATTAACTAAATATGTCAGAAACACAAGTAGCATCGCGTTACGCAAAATCCCTGATCGATCTGGCCAAAGAACAAAATGCTTTGGAAAAGGTTAAAGCGGACATTGATTTTTTTACCGTAACGCTTCGTAAAAACCCTAAGTTGCAAGCCGTATTAAAAAATCCTATTATCAGCCTTGATAAAAAGGCGGCTATACTGAAAGCAATCTTTGGAGATAAAGTTCACAAAATAATATCAGAATTTTTCAGGATAGTTGTTCGTAAAGGCCGGTCTCAAATATTGTATGCAACCGCCCATGAATTTATAAATGAGTACAACAGGCGTAACAATATAGTTAATGCTACAGTTACATCAGCCGCCCAACTAAGTGATGAAAATAAAAAGCGGATGGAAACGCTGATTGCTCAGGCAACTAAAGGCAGGGTATTGCTTACGGCAAGAACAAACCCCGACCTGATAGGTGGCTTTATTTTGAAAGTAGGCGATAAACAATTTGATGCGAGTATTTCAAGCCAGCTAAAAAAATTGAAAAAAGAGTTTGATCAAAAGGCTGCGGTCTGATAGCAGCATTTTTATTATTCTTGTTTGATATTATCCAGGCATTAACTATTAACGATACAAAATACATAAATATACTACTATGGTAGAAGTAAGGCCCGATGAAGTTTCGGCTATATTAAGACAGCAGTTATCTGGCTTTAAATCTGAAGCAGAGTTAGAAGAAGTAGGGACTGTGCTGCAGGTGGGCGATGGTATTGCCCGTGTTTATGGATTGACGAAAGTTCAGTCGGGCGAGCTGGTTGAATTTGACAGCGGCTTACAAGGCATTGTTCTTAACCTGGAAGAAGACAACGTGGGTGTGGTATTGCTTGGGGCATTTGATGAGATTAAAGAAGGGGATACGGTAAAACGCACCAACACTATTGCCTCCATAAAAGTTGGCGAAGGCATGCTGGGCCGTGTAGTGAATACGCTTGGGCAGCCGATGGATGGTAAAGGCCACATAACCGGTCAAACCTACGAAATGCCTTTAGAGCGTAAAGCGCC
>JBGTBV010000006.1:0-1844 GCA_041749185.1 Daejeonella sp.
CCCTCTCCTTATCATGCTTACAACGGAGTAGGTAAGTGGAATTCTTATGACATTACGTTCAGAGCTGCGCGTTTCAAGGATGGAAAACTCGTTGAGCAGCCAATGGTGACATTGTATTTCAATGGCAGGAAAGTCCACGTAAATCAAAAGATCAGCCAGGTTTGGGGTGGGCCGAACTCCGGAATAGATGGAGGAAATGACGGAGGAAAAGGAATCACAGATACCCCGGGCGGCTTAAAGCTACAAGCCGAAGGTCATGATGTGTTTTATCGTAATGTCTGGATTCAGGAGATCGACCTGAAGGAACTTGATACTGATTTTTGATCAACAACAGCCCTTTCCGGGCTTAAGGGGAATAAAGCCCACTAACACATAGACGGATTACAGGAATAACTTAATTCAGCTGCAGTTCTGCGAAGATGCGTTCAAGTTCGTCTTTCGTCTTGCCAAGTTTAGCCTGCAATTGCTGAAGCATAGTCTCACGGTTGTCTTCTGCCATTACAAAGTCTTCATCTGAAAGGATCGGAAACATCCTTTTTAGCATGACTTTTTGTTCTCTCCAACTTCTAATGATATTCATAAGTACAGCAAGGTAGTTCAAATAACCGAAGCATTTCTTAAGTAAACCAATTTTATTCCCTGCCACCCGGGTTACGCGCTTCAACAAATGGAGAATATCATTCGTCTGGCGATATGTTGGTTTGGCTACAAATTTGGGTGATTAGCAGTCCTGTGTACCATTTCCCTAAGCTCTCGGTTCTTTTTTTCACGATGAATGAGGTAATTCAACCTTTGTCACGAAAAAATACCCTCAAAAATGGAGCAGTTTACCTTCCTCTTCTTGTTTTTGGTTTCATCCACGATACGGATTTCAGCTCTGGATGGCCCTCAGACAAACATATTTCCTTCCGGGAGTCCAGCTAAGGCTCCATTGAACAGCCCGGTTAATCCGTTAACATTCGAGGACTCTATTCGATATTTGTTTAATGAAATCGGCCTTGACAACTACGATCTGTCATTTGAGGTGTTCAAGTACGGTATGATTGGTTACGCTAATCTTCAGCAAGAAGGAAAGCTCAACAACAAAAATTTGCTCTCCATCATTGATTTCTCAAAACCAAGCACTAAAAAGCGATTTTACACCATTGATTTGGATGAACTCCAGGTGACCTATTACACATATGTGAGTCATGGCAAAAATACTGGTGAGGACCTGGCCAAAAGTTTTTCAAATACGGTGCATTCGAATCAAAGCAGCCTAGGTTTTTATGTTACAGGTGAGACTTACATAGGCAGCAAAGGATATAGCTTAAAACTTGATGGAGCAGAGCACGGGTATAACGACAAAATCAGAGAGAGGGCGGTGGTAATTCACGATGCAGAGTATGTAAGTGAATATTGGATCAAGCAATATGGTAGATTAGGGCGAAGTCAGGGGTGTCCGGCTTTACCAAAGAGTATCTCAAAAGACATTATTAACACCATTAAAGACCGTACAACAATTTTTGCATACTTCAACGACCAAACATATTTGAGTGAATCCAGGTATCTGGAGTTGAAACAGTCACCTGATCAGTTAGCAATGGCCCCTGCTGTTGCAGAATAATTCATCACATCCCTAAATACGTAGTTGCGGTCTTCTCCACAGGTAAAAGCTGTGAAAGCTGCAGCCTGTCGTGACCGTAAATATCCTCGCGGAAATTCACCAGTCCGTTTTCATCGACCCACGCCGTCCGGTATTCAAGGTGCACTTCATATGGTTTTTTCAAAAGCACAGTCGTTGGAATAGAATCATTCATTGCTTTGCTAATCCTTTCAGATGTCCACCCTTTCTGATTTCGCAA
>JBGTBV010000007.1:0-79853 GCA_041749185.1 Daejeonella sp.
CGCTGCAAAGGCGCCTGTTGTATAGAAGGCGACTCGGGTGCACCGCTGGAACTGTCGGAACTTAATGTTTTGAACGAAATTTATCCTCATGTAAAACCTTACATGACCGAAAAAGGTATCCAAACCATTGAAGAAGTTGGAACGTACGTTAAAGACTTTGAAGGTGATTTTACAACACCCTGTGTGGATACCCGAAAAGAGTGCGCCTATGTTACCTGGGAAAACGGCGTGACTAAGTGCGCCATAGAGAAAGCGTACGAAGACGGAAAAATAGCATGGAAAAAGCCAATCTCCTGCCACCTCTACCCCATCCGCATTACCGCCTACCCCGAGTTTGAGGTTTTACATTACGACCGCTGGAACATTTGCAGTCCGGCTTGTGCGTTTGGAAATGAACTAAACGTTTCTGTATATCAATTTTTAAAAGAACCGCTTGTTCGGAAATACGGAGCCGATTGGTATGCCGAACTGGAACACCAGGTGGAGCATTTAAAATCAAACGGCGGACTGTGACGGCCCCGCAACATTCTCATATTTGTTTACCTTAGCGGCAAAAAAAACCTTTGAAAGGAATTATTTTAGCAGGCGGATCGGGCACCAGGTTGCACCCGCTTACCCTGGCCATAAGCAAACAAATGATGCCGGTTTATGATAAGCCGATGATTTACTATCCTCTGTCTATTTTAATGCTTGCCGGAATCCGGGAAATACTCATCATTTCTACCCCACATGATCTTCCTGATTTTGAAAAGTTGCTGGGCAATGGAAGTCGCATAGGTTGCAAAATAGACTACGCCGTGCAGGAAACCCCCAACGGACTGGCCCAAGCCTTTGTTATTGGGGAAAGTTTTATTGGCAAGGATAAGGTTGCCCTGGTTTTGGGCGACAATATATTTCATGGCGATGGCCTGTCACGGCTGCTTCAAACCATGAACAACCCGGAAGGCGGGGTTGTATTTGCATACCAGGTTTCTGATCCCGAACGGTATGGGGTTGTTGAGTTTGACGGAGATTACAATGTGATTTCAATTGAAGAAAAGCCTGAAGATCCCAAATCGCATTATGCCGTTCCCGGATTGTATTTTTATGACAACTCGGTAGTGGAAATTGCCCGGAATATTCAGCCGTCGCTGCGTGGCGAATATGAGATTACGGATGTGAACAAAGAATACCTCCGGCAGGGGAAACTAAAAGTGGGCGTTTTGAGCCGCGGTACAGCATGGCTGGATACAGGAACATTCGCCTCGCTGATGCAGGCCGGGCAATTTGTACAGGTAATAGAAGAACGCCAGGGTTTAAAAATCGGCTGTATTGAAGAAGTGGCGTACCGCATGGGGTTTATCAGCAAAGACGACCTGAAAACCATTGCCAGACCGCTGTTGAAAAGCGGCTACGGCCAGTATCTGGAAAGCCTGACCAGATGAAAGCGGCTTAAACCCGAGAAAATTAATACTTTTGCAACGCTTAATTGAAAAACTGCGCATAATGGTACGAGTTACTTTATGCTGTTATGCAAAAAATATATCTGATCCCGAACATTGAGAAACCATTAATGAAAGTTGCTTTAATTACCGGCATTACCGGTCAGGATGGAGCTTACCTAGCAGAATTCCTGTTAAAAAAAGGATATTTTGTGCACGGATTGAAACGAAGAAGTTCTTTGTTTAATACCGACCGAATTGACCATCTCTACCAGGATCCGCATGAAGACAACCTGAACATCCGGCTTCATTACGGCGACCTGACAGATTCAACAAACCTTATCAGGATTATCCAGGAAACACAGCCAGACGAAATATACAATCTAGCGGCAATGAGCCATGTACAGGTTAGCTTTGAAACCCCGGAGTACACTGCCAACGCTGATGGTATAGGCACTTTGCGGATTTTAGAGGCCGTGCGCTTGCTCGGAATGACCCAAAAAACCCGAATTTATCAGGCTTCAACATCAGAGCTTTATGGACTGGTACAGGCTGTTCCGCAAAGCGAAACCACTCCGTTTTACCCGCGGTCGCCATATGCAGTGGCCAAAATGTACGCTTACTGGATCACTGTAAATTACCGCGAAGCATACAATATGTATGCCTGCAACGGTATTTTGTTTAACCATGAAAGCCCCATTCGCGGCGAAACTTTTGTTACCCGCAAAATAACCCGTGCGGCCGCAAAAATAGCACTCGGGCTACAAGGCTGCCTTTTTCTGGGTAATCTTTCTGCCCGGCGTGATTGGGGCCACGCCAAAGATTATGTAGAAGCCATGTGGCTTATTCTACAGCAGGAAAAGCCTGAAGATTTTGTGATTGCAACCGGGGTCACAACCACCGTTCGTGATTTTATACGGATGAGTTTTGGGGAATTAGGCATTGAAGTTGAATTTAGCGGAAAAGATGAGCAGGAAAAGGGGGTGATAATTGATGTGGATGAAGAACGCGGCCGCGAGTTGGGTATTTCTTCATCGGCGCTTAAGCCAGGCCAAACTATTGTGAAAGTTGACCCGAAGTATTTCAGGCCCACGGAAGTGGATTTGTTGATTGGCGACCCGACAAAATCAAATACCAAGTTAGGCTGGCATCCAAAATATGACCTGCCTGCGCTTGTAAAAGACATGGTTCATTCTGATTTGCAACTGATGAAAAAAGATGAATATCTGAGAAAAGGAGGATTTACAGTCTTAAACTATTTTGAATAAACCGATGAAGGAAGACTACGTAGATATGATTAAAGAGATTATCCTGAAAAGAGTTCCTTTAGATAAATATGCAGTCTTTTTATTTGGAAGCCGGGCCGTGGGCAACGCACACCAAATGTCTGATATTGACGTTGGGATTCTCGGTGAAATGCCGCTGCCGTTGCTGATAAAAGCAGACATTGAAGAGACTATCTCAGAAAGCATCGTTCCTTTTCGAGTAGATTTGATAGAATTTAACCAGGCGGATACCCGTTTTAAAGAAGAGGCTTTAACGAAAATAATTGTATGGAACTCTCCCAAAAATTTGAAACTGGACTTTCAAATTTAAATCAGGCAGTCGGAACTTATCGTAAAGCCATAGACCTAAAGGTTCAGCTTTTTTTTGATGATATAACCAAAGACCTTATTAAAAATGGTAAAATACAAAAGTTTGAATATCGCATTGAATTGGCATGGAAGGTTAGTAAGATATATTTGCAGTTAAAAACGGGCGAGATTGAGATTTCTCCTAAACAGGTTTATAAAACAATGTTTATTTCTAAACTGATTGATGAAACCGCCTATACTGCCCTGTTCCAAACCATTGAAGACCGAAATAAATTAAGTCATATATATAAAGAAGAGATGTACGATTTGGTTTATAACAATTTAACATCACATTTAAATGCCTTTTCTCTGTTGATGGAAGTTTTCTCGACAGATTCAGAATCATAAATATCAGATAATCAACTAGACCACAAAAGTATATAGGTTCATATTTAATGAGTATTCAAAAAATCATTTTATTCCTCTGTCTTATCACAGGAATTTTTTTTAGCGGTTTAAGTCAGGCTCAAACCATCAATCCTCAAAACTTGAGTAGCGTTCGTGTTGACGATCTGACAGATGATCAGGTGCGGGCATTTTTACGTCAGGTTGAATCTACCGGCCTTTCAGAAGCACAATTAGAACAGGTTGCCCAGGCCAGGGGAATGCGGCCTGAAGAGATCAGAAAACT
Organism: Daejeonella sp.; assembly: GCA_041749185.1. Taxonomy (GTDB): domain Bacteria; phylum Bacteroidota; class Bacteroidia; order Sphingobacteriales; family Sphingobacteriaceae; genus Daejeonella. The sequence continues at coordinate 3,687 of JBGTBV010000007.1, forward strand.
GCGTGAACGTGTTGACCGGATCAGGAAACAGGATCAGTCTAAAACCGCAAATGAGCCTACAAGCAGCACAAGCAAACGCGACTCGCCCGGAAGACAACTTAACTTTGAACAGGACACGCTGAACAAACAACTGCCTGACCCGAAGACAGAGGCTGAAAAGGCACTTTTAGAATTAAAAGCAAAAATATTTGGTGCCAGCCTTTTCCAAAATTCTAACCTCACTTTTGAACCTAACTTAAGGCTTGCCACCCCCGGCAATTACAACATTGGCCCCGATGATGAAATTGTGATTGACATCACCGGCGATAATGAAGCAAGTTATAAGCTTCGCGTAAGCCCTGAAGGAACCATACGTATTGAATACGCGGGTATTATTTCAGTTAGCGGCCTAACGGTTGAGCAGGCCACGCAAAAAATTCGTTCCCGACTGGCCTCTACCTATCCGGGCATTCGAAGTGGCCGAACGCAGGTAACGATCGGTATTGGGAACATCCGCAGCATAAAAGTAACCTTATTAGGCGAAGTAATTAAACCGGGTTCATACACGTTGCCGTCATTGGCAACCGCTTTTAACGCTTTGTACGCTTCGGGCGGCCCTTCAGAGAACGGTTCGTTCAGGGCTATTGAAATCATCCGAAACAACCGCGTAATTGGCAAGCTGGACATTTATAATTTTTTGTTACAGGGATTTCAAACCAATAACATCCGGCTGCAAGATCAGGACATCATCCGCATCCCAACCTATAAAATACGAGTTGAATTTGCGGGAGAAGTGAAGCGGCCGGCTATTTTTGAAGCGTTAGAGGGCGAAACCTTGCAGGATGTGATCAACTTTGCAGGAGGCTTTTCAACCCAGGCTTATACCGCCCGCATCAAAGTTTTGCAAAACACAGACCGGGAGCGCAGAATTACCGATGTGTTTGCAGATGAATTTGATACCTATCAGCCAAAAAACGGCGATAAGTATTTTGCCGAACCCATATTAGACCGTTTTGAAAACCGCGTAACCATTGAAGGATCGGTTTTCAGGCCGGGGCAGTTTGAACTCGAAAAAGGTCTCACCCTTGGGCAGCTCATCCAAAAAGCCGAAGGTGTAACCGAAGATGCTTTTATGTCTCGTGGTTACATTACGCGGTTAAAAGCCGATAATACTTCTCAACTCATTTCATTTGATTTGGATAAGATTTTGGATGGCTCGGCTGGCGATATTGCCCTGCAGCGGGAAGACATCATAACCATTTCATCCATATTTGATCTTCGCGACGAGTACAAAGTTTCGGTAGAAGGCGAAGTACGAAATCCAGGAACGTTTGATTTCGCCGAGGGGATGAGCCTGGAAGACCTGATTATTATTTCGGGTGGTTTTAAAGAAGGAGCAAGCCCCAATCGCATTGAAATTTCCAGGCGGGTGAACAACAGCAATGTTTTATCGGCGGCAGCCCTTACCGCACGTGTTTTTCAAGTTGATGTTGATGAAAATCTGAGTCTTGTTGGCAATAAATTTATCCTTCAACCTTTTGACATCGTTTCGGTACGGAGCGAATCTGGCTATGAAATACAGCGGCAGGTTCGGATAGAAGGCGAAGTTTTGTATCCGGGCACCTACACCGTAATCCGTAAAAACGAACGGATTTCTGATCTGGTAAAACGTGCGGGAGGATTAACGGCGTTTGCTTATCCCAAAGGTGCGTCTTTAAAACGTCCCGGCCCGGGAATAAGCAAGACTGATTCAACGCCTAAAAATGGCAGCACCGACCAGAAAACCGAAGATCTTGAACGCCTTAAAATCCTACAGCGTTTGCAGGGCAAAGCAACTGATTCAATCTCCATGTTAAAAGAGGAAGAAATTATCAGAAATATCTATGTGGGAATAAATTTGGATAAGATACTGGCAAGTCCAGGCTCCGATTTTGATCTTACATTGATTGAAGGCGATACCATCCGTGTTCCGCGGCAGCTGCAGACCATAAAAGTCAGCGGAGAAGTACTTTCGCCAAATTCTATAATCTACGATTCCGGAAAAGGCTTTAAGCGATATATATCGGGGGCGGGTGGATTTTCAGAGAGATCGCTGAAGAAAAGATCTTACATTGTATATGCCAACGGGTCTGTAAAAAGCACTCGGAAGGTTTTGCTATTTTTTAACGACTATCCGCGTGTGCAACCCGGCGCCGAGATTTTTGTTCCGCAAAAGGAAAAGAAAGCCGGACTGTCTATCGGCGAGCTCATTGGAATTTCTACAGGTTTAGCTTCGGTTGCGGCTGTAATTTTAACGTTGATAAGGTGATGGAAGAAAAACGCCCAACAGAAAATTATTCTTATTCGTCTCCTTCAGACCACCGGACAGATCCGCATACGACAACCGTCGAAGATGACGAAATCTCTCTTAAAGAACTCATTCTTAAAATACGGGAATGGTCGAGGTATTTGTTATCAAAGTGGGTGGTTCTTTTAGTAGCAGGAATTATTGGGGGATTAATTGGGCTTGGGTATTCCTTTTATAAAAAACCTATTTATACAGCTACAACAACATTTGTGTTAGAAAGTGGCGATGGTGGAGGAGGGCTGGGGCAGTATGCCGGATTAGCCTCCATGGTGGGAGTAGATATTGGCGGCGGTGGCGGTAGCGGCATTTTTAGCAGCGACAATATTTTAGAGTTATACAAATCACGCTCCATGCTGCAAAAAGCATTGCTGCATCACGCAGAATTTACAGGCAAACAGCAATTGTTAATTGAACGTTACATTCAATTCAACAAGCTGTGGGATAAGTGGGACGAACCAAAAATTGAAAATTTACGTTTTGCCGATACTGCAAATTTTACTGTTTTGCAGGATAGCGTGCTGGGAGAAGTTGTCAAAAAAATTAACAAAGAAAGTTTATCGGTAGCAAAGCCAGATAAAAAGTTAAGCATTATTAAAGTTGCCTTTACCTCAAAAGACGAACAGTTTGCCAAAGCTTTCACAGATCAGGTTGTATTGACAGTGAACGACTTTTTTGTTCAAACAAAAACTAAAAAGGCGATAGAAAACGTGCAAATTCTACAGCGACAGGCTGATTCTGTCAAAGCCGTTATGAATGGTGCCATTTTTGTTTCGGCTTCTACAATTGATGCTACTCCTAATTTGAATCCTACCCGGCAGGTTTTGAGGGCACCTATACAGAGATCACAATTTAATGCCGAGGCTAATAAAGCAATTTTGACAGAATTGGTTAAGAATTTAGAATTGTCTAAGATTTCATTAAGAAAGGAAACACCCTTAATACAAGTTATTGATAAGCCAATATTTCCTTTGGATTTTGTAAAACCTAAATGGGAAACGTCGGTGCCGGTGGGGGCTTTGCTAAGCATAATTCTGGTAGTCATAGTTCTAACCATCCGATCCCTTAAAAACTCGATATCTTAACCATCACATAAAATTTTACGACAAGGGATGCCAATCATTCCGGAAAGTAATAATTAGTGATCTAACACCAAATTTTTTGACGTTTTAAAATAATGCATAAAATACAAATGGTTGACCTCAAAGGTCAATATGAAAAAATACAAACAGAAATTGATGCAGGCATACAGGAAGTAATTGATACAACTGCATTTATAAATGGCCCTCAGGTTAAAAGATTTGAAACAAGCCTGCAGGCTTACTTAAAAAGCGGGTTTGTAATTGGCTGTGCAAACGGCACTGATGCTTTGCAGATAGCCTTGATGGCGCTCGGACTGGAACCAGGTGATGAAGTAATTGTGCCATGCTTTACATATGTTGCAACTGCCGAAGTAATTGCTCTATTACGTTTAAAACCGGTTTTGATTGAGGTTGATCCTTCAACTTTTAACAGCACCGCAACTTTAATTGAAAACGCAATAACGTCTAAAACAAAAGCAATTGTACCCGTTCATTTATACGGACAATGTGCTGATATGGAAGCAATTCTTGAAATTGCAAAGAAGTATAACCTTTATGTGGTTGAAGACACTGCGCAGGCCCTGGGTTCAGACTATACATTTGCTGATGGAACAGTAAAAAAAGCCGGTACAATGGGAGATATCGGGTGCACATCGTTCTTCCCTTCCAAAAATCTAGGTTGTTTTGGTGACGGAGGTGCATTGATAACCAATGATGCCGCTCTTGCAGCTAATATCCGTAAGATTGCCAATCATGGGCAGGCCAAAAAATACTACCATGATGTAATAGGAGTCAATTCGCGTTTAGATACTTTACAGGCTGCTATCCTATCGGTTAAGCTTCCGTACCTTGATTCATACGCAATGGCACGCAACCAAGCTGCTGCATTTTATGATTCTGAACTGGGCACTTTAAAATGGCTCCAAATCCCGACCCGGCAAAAAAACTCCACTCATGTGTTTCATCAGTATACCGTTAGGTTGACGCCTAACATCAACCGGGATGAATTCAAAAATTACTTGAATGAACGGGGAGTGCCTTCAATGATTTATTACCCTCTTCCTTTACATCTGCAAAATGCTTTTAAGACCGAAGCTAATAAGGAAGGGGATTTTCCGGTCAGCGAAGAACTCTGCAAACGGGTAATTTCTTTTCCTATTCATACCGAAATGACTGAGGATGAACTGATCTATATTACTGATACTATTAAATCTTTCAACCATGAATGAGCCAAACTACTTTGTTCATGACACTGCTGTAGCAGACGAGGGATGTGTAATTGGCAAGGGTACTAAAGTTTGGCATTTTAGCCATATAATGTCGGGCTGTAACCTTGGAGAAAACTGTAATATAGGACAGAATGTAGTTATTTCGCCGGGGGTTATACTCGGCAAGAATGTTAAAGTGCAAAACAATGTGTCCATTTACGAAGGTGTAACTTGCGATGACGATGTTTTTCTGGGCCCCTCAATGGTGTTTACCAATGTAACCAACCCAAGGAGTGCGGTTAATCGCAGGGGAATATATTCAAAAACCCATGTAGGCAAGGGAGCATCTATTGGTGCAAATGCAACCATTGTATGCGGCCATGATATCGGCGAGTTCGCTTTTATAGGGGCCGGCTCAGTAGTAGTTAAAACGGTTTTGCCGTTTGCCCTGGTGGTTGGAAATCCTGCCCGTCAAATTGGATGGATGAGTGAATATGGCCATCGCCTTGATTTTAACGAAGCAGGACTTGCTGTTTGTCCCGAAAGTAATCAAGAGTATCAATTGGAGCAAAATAAAATAATTCGAATTAAATAAATGGTAACTGATAAAAAAGTAAAATTTGCTGTTATAGGTTGCGGCCATATCGGCAAACGTCATATTGAAATGATTGAGCGTAACCCTGAATCGCAGCTGGTGGCTTTGGTAGATGTTAAAGAAAAGGCAGGGCTTGGCGTTGATGAGTACCCGGTTCCTCTTTTTAATACTATTGACGATCTGTTATCTGCAGAGATTATTCATGATATTGATGTTGTTAGCATTGCCACTCCCAACGGTTTTCATGCGGAACAGTCTTTAAAATGCCTGGATGCCAAAAAACATATTGTGGTTGAAAAGCCAATGGCCTTGTCTAAACAGGATGCCGAAAAAGTAATATATAAAGCATTGCATGTTCATAAGCACGTTTTTGCCGTTATGCAAAATCGATATTCACCTCCTTCAGTTTGGATCAAAGAACTCATTGAGAGCGGTAAATTAGGCAGGGTTTTCATGGTTCAGTTGAACTGTTATTGGAACAGAGACGACCGGTACTATTTACCTGAGAGCTGGCATGGGAAAAAAGACCTGGATGGTGGAACGCTGTTCACTCAATTTTCTCACTTTATAGATATTATGTATTGGCTGTTTGGCGATATTGAAAACATCACCGGCCGTTTTAACGATTTTAATCACCAAACCCTTACAGATTTTGAAGATTCAGCCTTTGTTAATTTTGATTTCGTTAACGGCGGTATGGGTGCCATCAACTATTCAACTTCAATTTGGAACCAGAACTTAGAAAGCTCGATGACGATTATTGCCGAGAACGGTGCAGTTAAAATCGGCGGCCAATACATGGACAAAGTGGAAGTATGTAACGTGAAAGATTATACCATGCCTGAGCTTGCGCCTACAAATCCCGGAAATGATTACGGCGCTTATAAAGGTTCTGCAGCAAACCATCATTACATTATTGAAAATGTGATCGATGTACTGAAAGGCAGAAATACCATTACCACCAATGCTTTAGAAGGTTTAAAGATCGTTGACATTATAGAAAGAATATATGCTTTAAAATAAGCGATGATCAGTAAATTTATTCCAAAAGGGGATTTCAGTAGAAATATCATGACGTTAATGACAGGAACAGGATTAGCCCAAGCTATTCCTGTTCTTTTTAGTCCTTTGCTTACCCGAATTTTTTCACCTGCTGAATTTGGCAAGCTGGCTTTTTTTATGTCCCTCTGCGCCATTCTCAGTATCATTTCAACCGGCCGTTATGAGTTGTCGGTGATGCTGCCTAAAAAGGACGTCGAAGCGTTTAACATTATGGTTCTAATCGTTATCGCCTCCTTTGCTATCAGTTTGGCTATTTTATCCATTATCGTTTTATTCAGCCCTTATATTTTAGAAATCTTAAATAGCCCTGTAAGTTTCCAATATTTGTTACTGTTACCGGCGGGGATCTTCCTTACCGGCACATTCCAGGGGTTGAATTATTGGCTCAACAGAAAGAAAAAATACAAGGTGATTAGTACTGTCAGGATATTGCAAAGTCTGGCAACAGCACTCATCAGTATCTTTTTAGGATATATTGGATTCAATTCTAACGGATTAATTATCGGTTTTCTGATAGGATGTATCATCCCCGTGGTTCCGCTAATTTATGTACTCATCACCAGAAGATCATTGATATCAAAGTATCAGATAAAGGCCATTGGTAAGACCTATATTGACTACCCGCGGTTTATGATGCCTACTGCGTTAATGGACACTACTGCCATGCAGGCTCCGGTCTTTTTCATCAATAAATTCTTTTCATCTGTAATTGTTGGAAGCTATTCTTTGGCTTCGAGGGTAGTTACTGCTCCCATCGGAGTAATAAGCGGTGCCATCGGGCAGGTTTATTTTCAAAAAGTCGCAACCATTGTTAGTCACCATTCGGGCACAGTTCTACCGGTGGTTCTAAAAACTGCAAGAACGCTTGTCCTGATTTCAATTATCCTTTTTACCCCGTTTTTCTTCTGGGGCGAAGATCTGTTCAGGGTTATTTTTGGTGCCCAATGGGGAGAGGCGGGCAAGTACGTCGAGATTATCTCAGTGGCAATGTTTATCAGGTTTATCGTTTCGCCCCTTAGCACCATTTTTATTTCAACAAATCGAATCCGGGTTGGTGCAGCCTGGCAAACATTCTATTTTTGCACCACCCTAACCATTTTCTTTGTCGGCCGGAATTTACACTTCCAGGATTTGTTATGGTTGTATGTTATACATGAGATCGTCTTGTATACGATTTATTTTATTTTGATGCTTTTAGTAAGCAGGGATTTTGACAAAAATTTAATATGTGCGGAATAACAGGTATAATATCCACTAAGAGTTTTTCTTCATCGATAATTAAGGCGATGAATGATAAGATTAGTCATCGGGGGCCTGACGAAGAAGGATTTTTATTAGGCGGTGATATCACACGGGAAACATCACTTTACAAAGAGAACGTTATTGATAGTGCGCTTCCATTAGCATTCGGACACAGAAGACTCTCAATTGTTGACTTAAGTCCATTAGGACATCAGCCAATGAGCTACCTTGATAAATACTGGATCGTTTATAACGGTGAGGTTTATAATCATATAGAATTAAGAGCAGAGCTTGAAGAAAACGGTTACCAGTTTGTATCTCATACCGACACAGAAGTGATTATGGCTGCCTATGACTTTTGGGGAAAAGATTGTCTCAACAAGTTTAACGGCATGTGGGCTTTTGTCCTCTTCGATATAGAAAATAACGAATTGTTCATATCAAGAGATCGGTTTGGTAAAAAGCCACTTTATTATTACCAGGATCAGGATCATTTTATTTTCAGTTCAGAAATGAAGGCCATTCTCGCACATCCGGCAGTTACGGCCATTCGTAATCAGGCTTTTTGCGATGCTTATCTAAAAGATGGCTGTGTAGAGTATACCCGAGATACTGCTTTTCAGAATATATACCGCTTTGATTTCACAAGCTATTATCAATGTAAGCTTGAAGATATATTTAAGCCTATCAAAGAACAAAAGTTTTGGAAGGTAATACCTAATCTTTCGAATGAAGAATTCAACCAGAATAAAGCAGATAAACTAGCTCAGCAATATTATGATCTTTTATCTGATGCCGTTAAGTTACGGCTAAGAGCAGATGTAAAGGTAGGATCTGCTTCTTCCGGCGGCTTGGATAGCTCTTCAATTGTTTACCTGATAAACCAGCAGCTTCGTGCGGATGGAAAAGAAGAAAAGCAGGAAACTTTCTCAACCGTTTATAAAACCCCGGGCACAGAACACTGCGATGAAAGTGAATTTATAAACCAGATCACAAGTGAACTGAATGTTGTTTCCAATCAGATCGAACCGAAGGAAGATGAAGTGATAAAGGAACATTCAGGGGTAATATATGCATTGGAAAATCCGCCTGAAAGAACGCTTATGTCCTCATGGCATACCTTCAAACTAGTCGCTTCAACAGATGTAACCGTTACGCTTGATGGACAGGGTGCGGATGAACAAATGGCAGGTTATTTAGATTATATCGTGCATTACTGCACCAATAAGAATTTAAGGAGCCTTTTTAAAGAATATAAATATTTCAAGAGCACTAATACCCAGAAGTTTTTTACCGCAGGCATACTGTTTAACCTTTCAGGCAAGGTAATAGGCAAGGGGCTTACTAATCAGATAGCAAGGAAGTTTTTCAACGTGAAACAGGATTATTTCCTTCATTTAAATGAGAGATTACATGCAGACACTTTTACAAGTTTGATTACCCTCATTCATTTTGCTGACCACACTTCTATGGCCCATTCTATAGAGTCGAGGATGCCTTTTATGGATTATCGGTTAATTGAATTCTTGTCATCCGTACCTGTATGCTATAAAATTCACAACGGCTGGACTAAATATATAGCACGGTTGGCATTTGATAAAAAGCTGCCTGATACTATTACCTGGCGAAAAGATAAAATGGGATGGCCTATACCGGAAGATAAATGGTTTAACGGTACATTGAAAGATTGGTATTTGGAACGTGTTAGAGACGGTTATAAAGTAGCCGAACAGAAAATTCCTGACGATATCAGCAGTTTAAATAAGATAAAAGCCATCCGGTATTTAAATCTGTCGGTTAACAACGAGATATTTTTTAAGTAAGGCTTAATTGATGGGACATATTGATCAATATTTGCAATTTACCTCAGCCTTATACGGCTTTGAAAGAAAAAAAAGATCGTTGTATACCGACTATCGGTTCATAGCAGGATATTTAATTTTTATTGGCGGAGCTGGCAGTAAGAAGCCAATGTTTTTCAAGAAAGTGGCTTTGATTCTTTTACGGCTAATTTTCAATATCGAATCAACAAGGCATTGTATCCTGAAGGGAATACCGTATTTCCCGCATCCTAAAGCGATCATCAACGGTGCCCGATACATTGGTGAAAACGTGGTTATTTATCACAACACAACCTTGGGGGCTAAAAGAATCGATTACCAATTCAACCCTGCTTGCAGACCGAGGATCAATGATCATGTGGTAATCGCTACCGGGGCAGTGGTTATAGGCGGCGGAGAGGTGACTGCGGGCAGTATCGTGAAAGCTAACGAAGTTAGAATAACGGATTAGTAGAAAAGAATGAAAAACCAACAGCAGAAAAAATATGCGCTCCTTATCTTAAGTGAGATTTCGGGAACCAGGGCGTCCTGTTTCAGGCAGGAGAAAATTGTCAGAGTATATTTAAAGAATAAACTGGATGTCATCGTTGTTGACAATTCATTCATCCCGGCAAAAATTTATGAATTTGCAGATACCGAAAGCTTTGATCGTTTTAGAAATGGTATCCGGGCAATTAAGCAATCGCCCCCATCCATTAGGGAAGGAATTGTTGTTGATTTCATGCGGCTAATGAAACATAAACTACTCCTGGATATCACTCATCCGTTCCAATGGGTCTCGTTTTTCATCACCCGGATAAAACTGCAAAAGTATATGCGGGTTCCCGTTTTGTATGTTGTGGGGAGTTCGCCGTCTGTTACTACCCTTGTATGGGCCCGGCTACTGGGAAAATCATTTAATGCCAAAAATATTTTGCTTGACTTCAGGGATGAATGGGCTTATCATCCATGGCTACCTCCAAGCCATAACAAGTTAAAAACCCGTATTGAAAAATGGCTGATGAAGCCCTCTCAAACCTGTTCTGTTTCGCGGTATATCTCCAATAATATGGAGAGGAGGACAGGCGGTAAGGTTTATACCGTTTATAACGGCCCGGACATCAATTTCAGGTCTTTGGAATCAGTTGAACCCCTTTCTTCTGATAAGATTGTTATAACCTACACAGGTTCCATTCCTCCCGGTAGTGTGAATGTGGAAGGAGCAAAGGCGATTGTAGAAGGTGCGATTAAAGCCTTCCCCAGTATGATGTTCAGATTTATTGGCGCCTGCGCCGTATTGCAGGATATTATGCCTCCTATTGTTGGGCGCATTGAATACATTGAACACATGCCTTTACAGGAAGTACGGGTTAAGCAGCAGGAATCAAGTGCATTATTGTTTATGGGCGCCGATTTCCCCGATAACGGAGGGATTGTTTCCGCAAAAATATTTGAGTATTTGCAAACCAACAAGCCTGTATTGCCTTTATTTATTCATCAGAATTCAGATATCCATCATATAATATCTTCCGCCTGTGGTCAATGCCCTTCGATTTTTTCTCCGGCTGATCTCACTGAGTTATTTTCAAACGGACTAAATGGTCTGCCTGCATTGAAAAATGAAGAGTTTATTAAAGGGCTGAACGTCAGTATTGAAAGGTTTTTTCTTGAAGGCAAAGTGTAAATTGAGCATTTGAAATTTTTCATAATGGGAAAAAGTCTTTATTGGATATTTTCGATATTTTATGCGTTAATTTTTTTAGTGTTCTTTGCGATAGTGCCTTATATATTCCTGCACTCCTCCCTTCCGGAATATGTTGAATTACTCACCAAAATAACTGTTGCCTCTGTAATATCTTTCCTAATCGCATTAAATCTGCCTCTGGGTTACAGGCTGAAGTTGATTCAATTAAGGCTAGAATTCAATTCAACTATTTATGTTTTCTTTTGCATCTTTCTGTTGCTCATCCTGGTGGTTTTTTCCACCGCAGAGAAAATACCGATCATTGAAAGCATCAAGGGAGCTGATGCTGCTGATTTGTCTTACTACCGGGAACTTTTCCTAAAAAGCCGCACGGGTTGGCAATCTTCGCTGGTCTATTTCAACGCTATCATCACAGGAGCGATACTACCCTACCTCATTGCGATTGCCTTTGAAAGAAATCACAGGCACAAGTTTATTTTTGCGGCCCTGTTTTTTTTGTATTGTATCTCTTTTATTGAGAAGGCTTATTTTATAAAGTTAGCCATACCTGTATTCTTTGTATACCTAAGTCAGGTTCAGAATAAAAAAATATTTATTGTTAAAGGGAGCATAATAATATTCATTCTTACTTTTCTCATGTTTTTACTTAGCGGATCTGCAATTGAGAATGTCTCTGATGATCCTTTTTGGTCTATGGCCTTTACGCCGGTAAGCCCAATGGAACAATTGTTTTTTCGTTCCATAGTTGTACCCATAATCACCTCTTTGGATGCTTTGAGAGTATTTATTGATGACTTTAAAGGGAGCTATTTTTATGGCTCGACCAGTACTTTTCTCGCTTTGATTACCGGCCAGGAGCGCATCAACTTTGAGCGAAGCCTTTTTGAAGTTCAGTTTGGGCAGAACCTTACAGAAACCGGAAATGCCAACTCAACTTATATGATTGAGGCCTATATAAATTTCGGCTTACCAGGCGTAATCCTTTTCTCTTTTATACTGGGTAAATTAATACGTTTTGCCATTAAGTCTAAGGACATCGCCATGCTGTCTATTATGCCGCTTTTTATATTCTACTTGTACAATGCTGGTTTAATCGGCACCATGCTAAGTAATGGATTCTTATTTTTGTTTCTTATTGTAAGGTTTGTGAAATTCAAGTAGAAATAGTTTAAAAACACTTTTGCGGATATGCCATCTGGCAGATAACATTTATATAAAATATGATGAATATATTGATAACCGGTGGAGCCGGATTCATAGGTAGTAATTTAAGTTTAAAATTAATTGACAAGGGTCATAAGATCACTGTCATGGATAACTTGTCGCCACAGATCCACGGAAAGGATGCGAAACATAGTTCTCCTTTATATAACAGTATCAAAGACAAGGTTAGGTTTATTAAAGGAACAGTCACTTCCCGGGCAGATTGGGAGCTGGCTCTCAAAGGCCAGGATGTATTGGTTCACTTAGCTGCAGAAACCGGAACCGGACAATCTATGTATGAAATCCATAAATATGTGGATGTGAACGTCAATGGAACAGCCCTTATGCTTGATATACTTGCCAATAATAAACATCAGATAAAAAAGATAGTTATTGCTTCCTCACGGTCAATTTATGGGGAAGGAAAATATCAAAGCGCAGAACTAGGAATCGTTTATCCAAAACATCGTACTTCAGATTACATGGATAAAGGCGATTTTGAAGTTAAATATTCCGGAAGCGGAGATCTGCAGTTACTGGCTACAGACGAGGAATCAAAAATCCACCCTTCTTCTGTATATGGCATTACTAAGCAAAATCAGGAACAAATGATTATGACGGTGTGTCCTACTTTGGGTATAGCCCCGGTTGCTTTTAGATATCAAAACGTTTACGGCCCGGGTCAATCCTTAAAAAATCCCTATACCGGTATTTTATCTATCTTTTCCACCCAGATTAAGAACGGTAATGGAATCAACATATTTGAAGACGGCAAGGAAACCCGTGATTTCGTTTTCATTGATGATGTAGTGGACGCAACCATCCTGGGCATTGAAATGGAAGAGGCCGACGGTGAAATATTTAATGTAGGCACGGGAGAGCCAACGGATGTGATAACGATAGCTAACTCGTTAATTCAAAATTATGGGATTGAAGTTCCCGTGACTATAAGTGGTAATTATAGATTGGGTGATATCAGGCACAATTATGCTGATATTACTAAAATTAAAGCCAAAATAGGATTTGAACCCCGTAACGGATTCATTCAGGGAGTAAAGAAATTTACTGACTGGGTGAATACTCAAACTGTCGAAAGGGATCAGTATGGCCAGTCCATTAAGGAAATGAAAGAAAGGGGTTTGTATAAATAATATGAAAGACCTTTCAGATAAAACTGTGCTATTCATTTCTCCTAAGTTTTTTAATTATGAAGTTGAAATCCAGGATGCCTTAAAAGCATTTGGAGCACAAGTAACATGGTTTGACGAGAGACCTTCCAATACTTTTATAACAAAGGTTTTACTACGTTTAGACAAAAAATTTCTAAGACGGAAAATTGAACGTTATTACGAAGATGTATTAAGGCTACTCGTTGAGAGAGGAGGTGATTTTGATTATATCTTGATAATAAGTCCAGAAAGTATTTCAAAAACACAGATCGAAAAATTTAAAGAAAAATTTTCTCATGCCAAAATTATACTATACATGTGGGACTCTTTCAAGAATAAAGGTGCCTTGGAAATTTTGCCATTAGTTGATACAGCGTTAACATTTGATTCGGAAGATGCAAAGAAGTATAACTTAAAGCATAGGCCACTTTTTTATATAGAAGCCTATAAGAATAAGAAAAAAGAGGAGCTATATGATTTACTCTTTGTAGGAACAGCCCACAGTGATAGATATAACTTTATTAAAAAAGTAGTTCAACACATACCGGACTATTTTAAATTGAAACTGTTTTTTTTTCTAGGCAGTAAAAAATTATTTTGGACTAAGAAGGTATTTGATCCTGATTTTAGAACAGTAAAGTTTAAGGATGTTTGTTTTGCTTCTTTATCACATCAGAAGAATGCTGATTTAGTACATAGTTCTAAAATAATCCTAGATATCAATCACCCGGAGCAAATTGGATTAACAATGCGCACTCTGGAAACATTAGGTGCTCAAAAAAAGCTAATTACAACTAATCGTGATATAATCAATTACGATTTTTACAACCCAACAAATATCTTAGTGATAGATAGAAAAAACCCCGTTATACCTGAAGTCTTCTTAACTTCTTCATTTAATCCTTCCAGTTTGCACTTATTAGAAAAATACAGTATTAAAGGATGGATTCGGGAATTATTTGACATTGAGCCCTAAGAGATTTAGCCCATGGGATATAACAGAATGATTGGTTACAATAGATTAGCTTAGTTCCTGATTTACACAATACTTAACCATAATTTATATTACTGGGTTATGAGAATGTTTGAATTATCAATATAACAATAAATAATGGAAATAGAAGAAACAGGCTTGAAAGATTGCCTAATCATTAAACCGCGAATAATTGAAGATAGCAGAGGATTCTTTTTTGAAAGTTTTAGTGCAGCGGGTTTTGAGCACTTGACCGGGATGTCCGGGGATTTTGTACAGGATAACCAATCTTGGTCAACTCATGGTGTAATCCGCGGCTTGCATACACAGAGAGGTGAGCGTGCGCAGGCAAAATTGGTTAGGGTTTTACACGGCGAAGTATTGGATGTAGCGGTTGATGTAAGACTTGGTTCCCCTACCTACGGTCATCATGTAGCGGTTCGCCTGAGTGCTGAGAATAAGCTACAGTTATATGTTCCAAGAGGTTTCCTGCATGGTTTTGCGGTATTGAGTGAAACGGCCGAGTTTTTTTATAAGTGTGATAACTACTATAATAAAGATTCAGAGCAAGGCGTTCACTTAGCCTCTCCTGTATTAAATATTAATTGGTTAATTGAAGAATCTAAAAGAATTATAGCAGAAAAAGATAGTCTACTTCCTTTCTTTTCGGAAGAAAGCATCTACTCCTAAAAGGCAAATCTCCAATTCAGTAACCATTTGATGGCGTATTTTTGCTGGTATCAAAATGGTTCTGCAATTCTTCTAAAACTTATAGACCAAGAAAAATGAATAATAGCAATAAAGTAATCGTATTTGGTGCTGCGGGCCAACTGGGACAGTGCCTTAAGAAAGTTATAGAGGAGAAACAGATAGGTTGCTTTTTATTTTTAGATGAATTTGAAGGAGATATATTGAAGCGGGATTCTCTGCGTGTATTATTTGAGCGGGAGAAACCAGCATTTGTAATCAATTGTGCGGCTTACACCGCTGTGGATAAGGCTGAAGATGAAGTAGAACAATGTAGCAAAATCAATAGAGTTGGAGCTGCAAACTTAGCCAGGTTTTGTGCGGAGTTTGAGGCAACATTGATTCATGTGTCAACAGATTTCGTTTTTGAAGGCAACCGTCCGGTATTGCTTAACGAAACAGATATGACCAATCCCGTCAATGTATATGGGCAAACCAAGCTGGAAGGTGAACTGGAGATTGCGAAAATTTTGAAAGCGCATTATATACTGCGCACCAGCTGGCTTTACTCAGAATTTGGCGGCAACTTTGTGAAAACCATGCGTAAGTTGGGTGCTGAAAGAGAAGAGTTAAATGTTATAGTGGATCAGGTTGGAACACCAACTTATGCGATCGATCTGGCGAAGGCCATTCTGGAAATTATAGAAGAAGGTAAGGATGCTTACGGAATTTATCATTACAGCAATGAAGGGGTAGCATCATGGTATGATTTTGCCAAAGCTATTTTTGATATTAGTGGTATTGGTATAACGCTGAATCCCATTCCGGGAGCTGCTTATCCAACAAAAGCAAAACGACCTGAGTTTTCTGTACTGGACAAAGCAAGAATCAAAAACACATTTGAGATAACAATTCCCTACTGGAGAGATAGCCTGGTTAGTTGTATCTCGGAATTGGAAGCACAAGAAATAGGGCTAAATTGCCGGGACTAAGAAACGTTATTCAGGCCGAGTCAATCAATCTCAGGAAAGAGATTCTTGTTTTGAAATCCTTTCAGACTGACCCAATGACGAAAACAGGTGCCTTTTTTACCGATTACCGGTATTCGTCGATTAATAAAGGAAACCTCAATTTGCTTTTCAACCTGGTTAAAAGTGGAATTCCATATCCGTTGGCTTCGTTCCAAAACAGGCGCTCATTCTTAAGCGTAGAAAATTTATGTTTCCTCATTAAAGAGTTTTTAGATCGAACAGATATTCCCACACGCATTTATAACCTTGCAGATGATGAACCGCTGTCAACAACCCAGGTGGTTTCTCTGCTGTTTGAAGCCTTAAATAAAAAACCCAGGTTGCTGCACCTCCCACCGAAAATTATTGAAATGGCGGCCCGGCTTGGCGATCTTCTAAAATTGCCCTTAAATACAGAGCGCCTGGGCAAGCTTACCGAAAACTATGTGGTAAGTAACCAAAAAATTAAACTGGCATCAAAAAAGAATTTACCTTTGTCTGCCCGTGAAGGAATTCTAAAAACAGCCAGCGCTTTCAAAAATGCCTGAGTATTTGATTTATATAGGTTTTATAGCTTTATTTTTCTGCCTGGAGTTCATCTACTTCCGCATTGCCGACAGGTACAACATTATTGATCACCCGAATGAGCGAAGCTCGCACTCGGAAGTAACCCTACGGGGCGGCGGAATTGTTTTTCCCGTGGCGATCCTTTGTTATTCTCTGTATTCGGGTTTCGAATACCCAAACTTTCTGCTCGGTCTGCTGTGCATTAGTTTCATCAGTTTTTGGGACGATATTAACACCGCTTCCAGTAAGTTGCGCATCGTTTTCCATTTAATGGGGGTAACTTTTTTATTTTCCCAGTCGGCCATGTTTGATATGCCAGTCTGGTTTATCATCATCGCCTATATCCTGGTAATTGGAACTATAAACGCATATAACTTTATGGACGGAATTAACGGTATCACCGGGCTATATAGTTTAGGAACAATAGTTACGCTGATCTGGATAAACTCCGTTCTGGGCTTTATCAATCCAAATTTGCTTATCGTAACTGCGTTGTCTTTAGTGGTTTTTCTGTATTTTAATTTCCGGCAAAAGGCACGCTGTTTTGCCGGAGATGTAGGGAGCGTATCAATGGCATTTATCATTATCTTTTCTATCATTACACTCATAGCCTACACCAATGAGTTTCTTTACATTTTATTATTGGCAGTTTATGGAGTAGATACCGTTCTCACTATACTGATCAGGCTGTTAAAGGGAGAAAATATTTTTGAGGCTCATCGATGCCATACCTACCAAATACTGAGCAATGAATTTCATATTTCGCATCGCGTGGTGGCTGTTGTTTACGCTTTGCTGCAACTTTGCGTAAATGTACTGGTGATAAAAATGATCAGGTTACAATTTGGATTTCTGCTGGACCTCGGACTGGCCCTCGTAATTCTCTTGGCTCTTTCTTTGTTATATGCCTTAGGCAGAACTTCCGGTAACAATCTCTCGGTTAGCAAGCTCAGTAAATAATATCAATTAGCTTTGGTAGATAAATGTACTTTTGTGGAATAAAATACTCTGATTTTGTTTAGCCGCATTAACATCGTTCCCCGCTGGATTATCTTTTCTCTGGATTTGACATGCACAGTGTTTTCCCTCTGTTTCGCCTACCTGCTCCGGTTTAATTTAGACATCAGTCTGATTGATATGACCGAGCTGAGCCGTAATATGCTCATTATGGCCGTGATTAGCTCGATCGTGTTTTTCAGCATTAAAACGTATGCAGGCATCATTCGCTATACCAGCGCCCAGGATTCTTTTCGGATACTGTTTGCCATAATTATCAGTAACGCCATCTTTGCTTTCGCAAACGTCATTCTGGTTTCTACCGGCAAACCTCAAATCATCCCGTACACGGTTTTGATCATAAACGGCCTGACCAGTTTTTTGCTACTGATCACCTATCGCGTGCTGGTTAAGTACTTCTTTATTTATGTAAAAAACATCAAAATTGACAAGCGCAGGGTAATTGTATATGGTGCGGGTGACGTGGGGCTGGCGGCCAAACGAACGTTAGATCATGACCAGAAAGTGAGCATGAACGTAGTGGCCTTTATTGATGACGATGAACGAAAAGCCGGCAAAGTAATTGACAGCATTCGCATTTACCACACCAGCGACCTGAATAATCTGCTTGATGAGGAGAAAATTGATGATCTGATCATCGCCGATCCAACCCTGGTTTCCGAACAAAAAAACCTGATTGTAGACCTTTGCCTGGAACACAACATTAAAATATTGATACTTCCGCCGGTAGAAAGTTGGGTTAACGGCCAGATCAACACCCGGCAAATTCAAAATATCCGGATAGAAGATTTGCTTGATCGCGAAAGCATTGTCATTCAAAACGAAGTGATCAACGGGCAGCTAAGCGGCAAGCGGATTCTGGTAACCGGTGCGGCAGGATCAATCGGAAGCGAAATTGTCCGGCAGGTCTCCAGGTTTCAGCCGCAAATGATTATACTGAACGACCAGTCTGAGACTCCCTTGCACGACATGCAATTGGAATTACAGGAAAACAACATGACCAATAATTTTCATTCTTTTATTGGCGATGTGCGTGATCAATGTCGCATGGATCTTTTGTTCAAAACATTTAAACCCCATTACGTATACCATGCGGCGGCCTATAAACATGTTCCCATGATGGAGCACAATCCCGCAGAAGCCGTACGCACCAATGTAATGGGCACCCGTATAATTGCCGACCTGGCAGTGAAATACGGCGTTAAAAAGTTTGTAATGATCTCTACTGATAAGGCCGTAAACCCAACCAATGTGATGGGAGCCTCCAAGCGGATTGCCGAAATATACGTTCAGTCTTTATACCATTCTTACAAAAATAAAGACAACGCAACTGCTGAAAACGGCAAACCCCGCCTCAACGGAAGTAGCGAAGCGCCGGTTGCGACTAAATTTATAACCACCCGTTTTGGAAACGTTTTAGGATCAAACGGATCTGTTATACCCCGGTTTAAGGCCCAAATTCAAAAAGGTGGCCCCATTACCGTTACTCACCCGGATATTACCCGGTATTTTATGACCATCCCCGAGGCCTGCCGTTTAGTGCTTGAAGCCGGCTCAATGGGCGAAGGTGGTGAGATTTTTATATTTGACATGGGCAAGTCTGTAAAAATTGTAGAGCTTGCTAAAAGGATGATCCGCCTGTCTGGCCTCATCCCTAACCAGGACGTAGCCATTGAATTTACCGGCCTTCGCCCCGGTGAAAAGCTGTACGAAGAATTGCTGAATGATCTGGAAAATACGATTCCAACGCATCATAAAAAAATTATGGTCGCACGGGTTAGAGAGTACAATTTCGAAAACATAAACAGGCATATTGAAGAGCTTATTTCACTAAGTTGTGAATACAAAGATTTGCAGGTGGTTATCAAGATGAAAGAAATTGTACCAGAATTTAAAAGCAATAATTCTATTTACGAGGAGTTAGATGCTAAAATTCCAGTTTAGAATTATTCATGTACGCTGCCCGTCGTTTAAAATTTATTGAAATTACTTTAAGGATAGTTCCCCTCCCGACTAACCGCTTCTGCAGGTTTTGTATTCTTCTTTTACTTCTCGGTTCTACTTTATTTCTTAGCTGCAGAAAAGGCCCTCAGCAACAACAAACAGTTTATACCAATAATTTTGAAAATGCCGACCTTAGCAACATATCAGGCGCAATAACTTCCTTTTACAATCAGTCTACCGTTTTGGGCCGCTATAATAAAGGTGGCTTTGAATTGAAATTAAAAGACCTGCCGCGGCATGATGTTATTGAGGTTACTTTCGACTTATACATTCACGATTCCTGGGACGGTAACGGGATATTGCCTGATGGACCAGATATTTGGCGGTTCAGCATGGAAGGAAATACATTTATCAACACCACTTTTTCAAACAAAGTATGCCCTTTCACCTGCTTCCCCCAATCGTATCCGTTTAATTATCTAAACAGTAATCAGCAGCCAAAAAATGGCGCTCTCCGTACAGATCTTCCGGGTGTTTGTCTTTGGGAAACTGACCCTAACGGAACATCATCATACAGTATTACCAGACGGATGAGTCACAAATCGCCCGCCTTTTCGATGCGCTGTGTGGATGAGCTTGTACAACCGAATACCGCAGATCAGCTATGCGATGAAAGCTGGTCTGTAGACAATCTGGTTATAAAAACAATACTGCTTGACTAAACCGGAGCGAAAAAAATGATCAGAAAGAAATTGCCGGTAATGGTTTTTGCAGTGATTTACGCAACGGGTTTATTCGCCCAGTCGTTGCCGGTGGGCTCGCTGCTGCTCGAAGACTATTTCCGTCGCTCACAACTCACCTCCGGTCTTGATTCCACTATTTCTTTCACCATCCGCCCGCTCAATACCCTCGGTAATTTAAGCTTTAACCAGATTACTTACCCCGATTCGCTGAACCGGCAACCGAATTTCTTGAAAGTACCGGCACTATCAGATTTGGATAAGGGAGAAGGGATCTTTCAATTGCTGCCTGCCGGGATGAGAATGCGAATTAATACGCATCACCCTTACGGATGGAACGATGGTGCAATGATCCCCGCCAAGGGTTTACAAACCATGTTCTCGGCCGGGGTTTACGCAAAATACGGTCACCTGAGCATCCAGCTAAAACCAGAAGTTGTATTAGCAAGTAATGATGTTTTTGAAGGTTTCCCTGAAGACCATTACGAAGTAATTTGGGCCCGCTATTACGATTTTAATAATTACACAGATTTACCCGAACGTTTCGGCACCGAGCCATACTCCAGGGCATTTTGGGGGCAAAGCAGCGTCCGGTTAAATTTTGATCCGGTCTCAGTCGGCCTCTCATCAGAAAATCTCTGGTGGGGCCCTGGCAAAAGAAATTCGCTTTTAATGAGCAACAACGCTCCCGGTTTTAATCATTTCACGCTGAACACCAGCCGCCCGGTAAATACACCGGCAGGTTCTTTTGAGGGCCAGTTGGTAGCCGGTAGGCTTGAGGGCTCTGGTTTTACCCCCCTCACACCCGATCGTGAATATTTCGGTTCGCCGCTACTGCTTGCAAAGCCCAATGACTGGCGTTACCTTTCTGGCCTGGCGTTAACCTGGCAGCCTAAATGGGTCCCGGGATTATTTTTGGGCTTAACGCGAAGTTTTCAGGTTTACAATTCTGATAGAGGCAAAGGTATCGGAAGTTATCTTCCCCTATTTTCCGTTACTGAGAAAGTAGAAAGCGACCAAAGTTTTGCCACCCGCGACGAATACAGTTCGCTTTTTATGCGCTGGGTTTGGTTTGAAGAACAGGCAGAAATTTACTTCGAGTATGGACGCAACAATCATAATCGCACGCTTCGCAATACGGTTTTGGAACCAGAAAACTCCCGGGCTTATTTATGTGGCCTCTCAAAATTATTCCCACTTTCAGAACCTGCCCGGCAAAGCATTGAGCTGAATGTAGAAGTAACGCAACTACAGCAAACGTCGGTGCAAACCGTATTAAATGCCGGCTCCTGGTACTTAAATAAAAATATACGGCATGGGTACACCAACCGGGGAGAAACTTTAGGTGCAGGCATTGGCCCGGGTTCCAATCTACAGTCTGTAAGTTTGAGCTGGCTTAACGGACTCAATAAATTTGGTTTTATGGCAGAGCGTCTGGTACACAATAACGACTTCTACTATTATGCCTATGTTGACTCTCAGGATTGGCGCCGCCATTGGGTGGATTTTAGCCTCTCTGGGAACGCCGCCTGGAGCTACAAAAACTTTCTTTTCCAGGCCCGGGCTACTGCAATACAGTCTCTAAATTACCAGTGGTATTTGCTTCAGGATCCAGGGGAGCCCTATTTTGTAAATGGTCGCGACCGATTTAACCTGAGCATTGAAACAGGGTTTACCTACAGATTTTAAAATAAGGATGATGAATCAACTGGTTAAAGTTATCCTGATCTTATCTTTAATGCCCATTACTCCGGTGGCGGCGCAAAGTCTTCCCACAACATTCCATCCCCTCGAAGAAATTTATCGGCGGGCACAATTAAACGGCGAGCTTGATTCTTCGGTTTCTTTCGCCATCAGGCCGCTGTCGCCCTCAGCAGCATTTAAATCTGATTCTGCAAACATCGCGTTAAGCAAATGGACTACTGCAACCGAAATTCAGTCTGCAAACGAAAAACGTATTTTAGGCTTACTGCCCTTAACGTGGAAACAGCAATATAATTCAAGAGTACCTTACGGCTGGAATGACGGGGCGATGATTCCCGCACGGGGCTATCAAACACTGATTAGCCCCGGAGTTTTTGCCCGGTTAGGACCGCTTAGCATACAGCTCAAGCCCGAATTCGTTTTTGCTGAGAACCGGGATTTCGAGCGCCTTGAATTAACTTTTGATGATCAGGTAATAGACCAGCCCGCAATATTCGGTATGGGTGCATACTCGCAACTGGGATGGGGCCAAACAAGCATCCGTTTAACCGCTGGGCCGATATCGCTCGGTCTGTCTAACGAGAATTTATGGTGGGGGCCCGGGATACGGAATTCTATTTTAATGGGAAATTCGTCCCGGGGATTTAAGCATGTAACGTTAAATACTGTGCGGCCGATAAGTACCCCCGTTGGCTCGTTTGAGGGACAGATTATTGGAGGCCGCCTGGACGGTTCAGAATTTACAGACCCTACACTGGATAAACGTGACGAATGGCGCTACCTCTCGGCAGTAAATTTAAGCTACCAGCCAAAATGGATTCCCGGATTATTTTTTGGGTTAACCCGAAGTTTCCAGGCATACCATTCGGATATCAAAAAACTAGGCGATTTTATTCCGCTGTTTACGCCCTATCAAAAGGCAAACACAAATGATGGCGATCCGTTTGACCGCGATCAACTAACTTCTGTTTACAGTCGATGGGTTTTCGCGAAAGCAAAAGCAGAATTATATTTTGAATACGGCGTAAATGATAATGCTTTTAACCTGCGTGATTTTGTAATGAGCCCCGAGCACGCCCGGGCTTATATATTTGGTTTCAGGAAACTGTTCCCACTAAATAAATCCGATGCACAAGTAGAAATTGGCGCAGAGCTAACCCAATTGGAGCAGTCTATTGACAGGCTTGTTCGCGGGGCAGGGGCATATTACTGGCATGGGGCTGTTTTGCATGGCTATACGCATCATGGCGAAGTTTTGGGCGCTGGTATCGGGCCCGGCAGTAATCTGCAATCATTGGAGGTTAACTGGGTTCGGGGCATCAGGAAACTGGGGCTGCAGTTCGAACGGTACGTTCACAACAATGATTTTTATTATATTGCTATAGCAGATTTGGGCGGCCAAAGTAGGCGTTGGGTTGATTTTGGCCTGGCGGCTCAAGGAACCTGGGATTATAAAAACTTACTTTTTAATGCTAAAATTCAGGGAATTCAGTCACTCAATTATCTGTGGAAGTTGGAAAACACACAACCGGATACCTTTTACATCCCACAAAATGACTTTCTTAATTTCCACGGAGAAATTGGCATTACTTATCGGTTCTAACCGAGTTTCAGCCTAATATTTCAAGCACCTCAACCACTATAATTTTCTGTTTCTTAGTAGTATCATTGTATACCTCAAACTAATTGTCCCAACATAATGATGAGAAAGGTTACGCTCTGCTTATGGCTTGCATTTTCAGTTTCGCTCGTTTTGGCCCAAACGCCAAATTTGGCTCATCCCTACAGTTTTGAAATTAAGCAAAAGCTTAGCCGCCAAATCTATAATCAAAACAGTCGGCTTCACAGCTCGTTAAATCCGTTGTTTCTGGATGATAGCTTATTAAGCCGTAGTGCCGATTCAATTTTTAATTACGGAGGAGACACAAGCGTTAACAGTTGGCTTAAGCGTAAAATCCTTTTTGAACACCTGGTTGAGGTAAACAAAACAAATTATACCGCTTTTATTGATTTCCTTCCGGATTTCCAGATAGGGCAGGATGTTAATGATAATACCAGCACATGGCTAAATACAAGAGGTTTTCAGGCTGGCGGAACCATTGGCAAAAACTTTTCTTGTTACACCAGCGGTTTTGAGAACCAGGGTAAATTTGCCCGTTATTACCAAAATTACATAGACAGCAACCGGGTGGTCCCCGGCCAGTCCTATGATCGTACCTTCGGGCGCCGGGAAGTTAAAGATTGGTCTTATGTATCGGCCATTATTTCCTATACCCCCGTGAAGTTTTTGAACATCACTGCCGGGCAAGACAAGAATTTTATTGGCGATGGTTATCGTTCCATGATTCTATCTGATTTTTCTTCCAACTACCCCTTTCTCCGGCTAACCGGTAATCTAGGGAATGTACAATATACAGCCATGTGGTCGGCCATGCAAGACCCGTCTGCGATACGAATTGCTACCAATGTTGGTCACCGTAAAAAAGGCGGGGTTTTTCATTTTCTGGATTGGAATGTAAACAACCGTTTGTCGATAGGCTTTTTTGATGCCATAATATGGTCGCAGACTGATGATGACGGAAACCGCCGGGGTTTTGACTGGTCTTACGCCAACCCTATAATTTTTTTGAGGCCGCTTGAAGCGAGCAGCGGATCGCCGGACAATGCCTTATTGGGCTTTACAACAAAGTACGAGGCTTTCAATAATCTCACCCTGTATGGCCAATTCCTGCTGGATGAATTTCGGGCCAGCGATTTTTTTGCGGGTAATGGATCTCATCGAAATAAGATCGGAGTGCAGCTTGGGTTGCGTGGCCACGATGCTTTTAAGATTAAAAACTTAAACTATCTGGCCGAATTTAACTCCGCCCGGCCCTATACCTATTCAGGCCGAACTCAGATTTTAAATTACGGGCATTATAACGAAGGTCTGGCGCATCCATACGGCGCTAATTTTGGGGAGTTTGTAAGCTTATGGAATTTTTCTATAAAGCGCTGGCAATTTATGGCACAAGGTAATTATGCCGAGTACGGAATAAACCAGGATGGCATAAATTATGGAAAAGATATATTTCTGCCTTATTCCACCCGCGTTGCAAATAATGGAAACCGAATTGGCCAGGGCTTAAAAACTGATTTGACATTTTTAAACGGGCGTGTGGGCTATCTGATTAATCCTAAAACAAACTTACGCCTTGAATTGGGTGCAATTGCCCGTACCGAGAAAAGCTTGCTAGGCACTTCTCAAACCAACTGGATAACCTTTGGTTTAAGAAGTACGTTCCGAAACATTTATCAGGATTTGTAAACAACCCAATTCTAAGGTCTAATTTGATTTAACAGCCAGTTGTCCGCAAGCCGCATCAATATCTTTTCCGCGGCTTCGCCTGATGTTGGTAGTAATTCCCTGCTTGCGCAAGTAATCCGCGAAAGCGTCTATTTTATCAATACCGGCATTTTGATAATCGGCAAATGATATCGGATTGTATTCAATGATATTTACCTTGCAGGGCAGATGTTTGCAAAACCTGGCCAGTTCCATCGCATCTTCTATTCCATCGTTAAAATTGTCAAAAACGATGTACTCATAGGTAACCGGATTTTTGGTTTTAGCGAAATAATACTTCAGTGCTTCGGCCAAAGCCTTTAACGAATTTTGCTCATTAATAGGCATAATGGTGTTACGCTTTTCGTCATTAGCTGCATGCAGCGATAGAGCCAGATTAAAACGAACGGCATCATCGCCGAGCTTCTTGATCATCTTGGCAATACCGGCAGTGGAAACCGTAATACGCCTGGGAGCCATGTTCAACCCATCAGCCGCGGTAATGCGTTCAATAGATTTAAGCACGTTCGCATAATTTAACAGCGGTTCGCCCATACCCATATATACGATGTTGCTAAGCGGAATCTGGTAATTCTCTTTGGCTTGCTTATCAATCAACACCACCTGATCGTAGATTTCATCGGCGTTGAGGTTTCTTTTCCGATCCATGTAACCGGTTGCGCAAAATTTGCAACTTAAACTGCATCCCACCTGTGAGCTTACACAGGCGGTCATCCGCTCGGTAGCCGGAATTAATACCCCTTCGATAATATTACCGTCATATAATCTAAAGGTATTTTTGATGGTGCGATCTGAGCTGAATTGCGATTGATCTACGCAGGCGTTGTTGATGGCATAGCGTTCGGCCAACACTTCGCGTAACGATTTTGGTAGATTGCTCATTTCTGAAAAACTGGTACATGCTTTGACCCACAGCCAGTTATAAACTTGCTTAGCCCGGAAGGCGGGTTGGCTTAAGGCCAAGAATTGCTCTTGAAGTGCCTCGGGCGATAAACTTCTGATATCCGTTTTTTGATCAATTACCATTGAGGGCAAAGTTACCAATTCAATTTTTGTATTATTTCCCTTTATCCCAACGTTAAATGAACTCAGTGTCATTTTAGTTTAAAAACATTTTTATAGTAACTTTGAACGGGGTATCCGGAGAAATTACAATATTATCCGTATAAATAAAAAATGGTCAAATACTTTTCAGCAAATTACATATTCCCGGTTTCTGCCGAGCCCATCAAAGATGGCGCAGTTTCGGTCAGCGAATCCGGCGAAATTATTAAGCTTTATGATCGGGATGGTGCCGAGAATATTACGGAAACCATTGAACATCACGAAGGTGTTATTGTACCGGGATTTGTAAATTCGCATTGCCATCTGGAACTTTCTCACCTTAAATCCCGCATTCCCGCAGGGCAAGGGCTTATCCCCTTTGTTAAAGCGGTTTTAAAGGAGCGTGACGCCGATGAAGGCTTAATTAATGCGGCCATACAGAAGGCAGATAAAGAGATGGAAGATAACGGAATTGTAGCCGTGGGCGATGTTTCCAACAACCTGATTTCTAAAGCGGTAAAGCAAAAAAGCTCCATCTACTATCACACCTATGTAGAGGTTTTAGGTTTCGATCCGGAGAAAGCAAACGAAGCGTTCGAGAAGGGTATGGCGGTTAAAGAGGAATTTTATCCTCTTAGCGCTTCTATTACGCCTCATGCTCCGTATTCTGTCTCTAAAGAATTGTTTAAAAATTTTAGAACTTACTGCGACGAGAAAGAAAACCGATTCAGTATCCACAATCAGGAGTCAGAAGAAGAAAACAAGCTGTACCGCTATAAAACCGGTGATTTTCTGGAGTTTTATAAAGCGATGGGCATTTCTGCAGATTTTTTTAAGCCGCAGGCCCGCAACGCACTTCAATCTATCGCCCCCCTTCTCCCCAAAAAACAGCAGGTTTTAATGGTTCATAACATTTACACCAGCTTAAAGGATATTTATTTCGTGCGCCGCTTTGGCCGTGATATTTCCTGGTGCTTTTGCCCGAATGCAAATTTGCATATAGAAAAACGCCTGCCTAAAATTGAGATGTTTTTACCTCATGATTTTGATATCACCCTTGGAACCGACAGCCTGGCCTCAAACCAGAGGCTAAGTATTTTGAGCGAACTGATCACACTGAATAAGCATTTCCCATCAATTCCTTTAACAACAACAATCAAGTGGGCAACATTAAACGGTGCAAAATTTTTGGGAATTGATGAACGCTACGGATCAATTGAGCGGGGCAAAAAACCAGGCTTAAACCTAATTACCCAAACCCAGGGTGTAAAGCTAAGCCCGCATTCTGAGGTTAAAAAGCTTATTTAACACGCGAAATTTCTATTTTGCGCAAATGAACTCTGTAAAAAGTCTATTTAAGATAGATTTTCCAATTATCCAGGCGGGTATGGTTTGGTGCAGCGGCTGGCGCCTGGCTGCCGCAGTGTCTAAAGCTGGAGGGCTGGGCCTCATCGGGGCAGGATCCATGTATCCGGAAACCCTGAGATCACATATAAAAAAATGCGCACTTGCAACTTCAAAGCCTTTTGGCGTGAACGTTCCGCTGCTATATCCGGATATTGATCAGATAATGGATATCATCGTTGCCGAAGGCGTCAAGATAGTATTCACATCTGCGGGCAACCCAACTACCTGGACTGGCTTTCTAAAAAGTAAGGGCATAACCGTTGTTCATGTTATCGCCAACAGCAAATTTGCCCAAAAAGCGGAAGCAGCCGGGGTAGACGCCATAGTAGCCGAAGGATTTGAAGCCGGCGGGCACAACGGCCGCGAAGAAACAACAACCCTTTGTCTGTTACCACTTATTTCGGAGATCGTTTCCCTACCGCTGATTGCGGCCGGCGGCATTGCCGATGGAAAAGCCATGTTAGCAGCTTTTTGTTTAGGGGCAGAAGGCGCACAGGTAGGGTCTGCCTTCGCCGCTTCAGCAGAATCATCTGCTCATCAAAATTTTAAAAATGCAATTATAATGGCACAGGAAGGCGACACCCGACTAAGCATGAAATCAGTTATACCGGTTAGGCTGATGAAAAACGAGTTTTTCCGGCAGGTGGAAGCGGCCGAGGCAAGAGGTGCCAGTCGGGAGGAAATGCTCAGGCTGCTTGGCCGTGGAAGAGCAAAGCTGGGCATGTTTGAGGGCGAGTTGGATGAAGGTGAACTGGAAATTGGGCAAGTTTCCGCTTCGATTACTCAGGTAAAACCCGCTGCTGAGATTTTAAAAACCATCTGGAATGATTTCCTGAAGCAGAAAGAATACATCAGTAAATTACAATTCTAATAATTGTAATAAATTGCCACAAAATCATCTGTAATAATCAAATGAAACATTTGAACATTTTGGTTACCGGTAAAGTACAGGGGGTTTTTTACCGGGCAACCAGTAAGGCCGTTGCAGACCAGTTAGGCATCAAAGGAATTACCTTCAACCAGCCCGACGGATCAGTGTATATTGAAGCAGAAGGTGATAGTTTCTCGCTGGAATTGTTTCTGGAGTTTTGTGGTAAAGGTTCAGACAGAGCAGAGGTTGAAAATGTAGCAGTTGATGAGGCTCCGCTCAAAAACTATAAAAATTTTGAAGTCATTCGTAAAAAGCCTAACTGACCAGTTTTTTCAGCTATAAAATTTGTCGTCTCTAAAAAACCTTGCGTCGCAAACCGCCATCTATGGCCTCAGTTCTATCGTAGGCCGCCTCATCAATTATTTGTTGGTTCCTGTGTACGTACGCACATTAAGTGTGTATGATAACGGCGTACTCACCAACGTTTACGCCTATGTCACATTTCTGATCATTATTTTTACTTACGGCTTAGAAACCGGATTTTTCAGGTTCGCAAACAAGCCGGATGCCAATCAAAAGCAGGTATACAGCACCGCCTTAACCGCCATCTTAACGTCTTCGGGCTTATTAACCTTACTGCTCATTCTATTTGCAAAGCCCATATCTCATGGGATAGGATACCCTTTGCACCCCGAATATATAGTTTACTTTGCGCTTATAATTGGCCTTGACGCGGTATCCTCCATTCCGTTTGTCAAACTGCGACAGCAAAACCGGGCTTTCAAGTTTGTGAGCGGCAGATTGCTAAGTATTGGCGTTAATGTAATCTTTAACCTGTTCTTTCTGGTGCTTTGTCCGTACCTCCTCAAAACCGACCCAGACAATATATTAATCAGTTATTACAATCCGTCTGTAGGTGTTGGTTACGTTTTTATTGCAAACTTGTTAGCCAGCATAGTCACCATCCTGTTCCTGGCAAAAGAAATTTTTATGGTTAGCTGGCAACTTAATACCCCCCTGCTAAAAAATATGCTTTTGTATTCGCTTCCGCTGATGTTCGGCGGGCTTGCCGGCACGGTAAACGAATCGTTCAGCCGCATTATCCTGCTGGAAGAACTCCCGTACTCTAAAACCGAAAACACCGTTCAATTAGGCATTTTTGGCAACAATTTTAAGCTGGCCATCTTTATGTCGCTGGCAATACAGGCTTTCCGCATGGCTTCAGAACCATTTTTCTTTGCTATGTACAAACAGGTTGACGCAAAGCTTGTGTATGCCCGGGTGATGAACTATTTTGTTGCGGTTTGCTGTTTAATTTTTTTGGGAGTTACGCTGTATCTTGATATTATTAAGCACATACTAAAACCTGTTTATTTCGAAGGCCTTGCTGTTGTGCCGATTTTGTTGATGGCCTACCTGTTTTTTGGAATTTATCAAAATCTATCTATTTGGTTTAAATTGGCTGATAAAACCCGGTTCGGACTCTACTTCACCATTTTCGGTGCAATCTTAACAATAGTTGCAAATTATGCGCTTATTCCGTTTTTCGGATACATTGGTTCGGCAATAGCCACGCTGTTATGCTATTTTTCTATGGCATTCGTCTGCTACATTTTTGGTCGGCGTTACTATCCTGTTCCGTATAATCTTAAAAAAATAACCGGATACGTAATTTTTACGTTGATATTGTATGCCGTAGGGCAATTTATTCGTTTATTTATATTCACGCCGGTATCGCTTGCCTGGTTTATGGCCATGGCTGCCCTTATCGGGATTTTTATAACCCTTGTATTCATCACAGAAAAAACCAAGCCCGAAATTAGTAATGTTAAAAGTGCAGATCATCAATAAATCAGACCACGCCCTGCCGTCTTATCAAACCTTGGCATCTGCGGGCATGGACCTGTGCGCCAATCTGGATCAGCCTTTTTTAATTGGGCCGATGGAGAGACGCCTGGTGCCGACCGGCTTATTTATCGAACTTCCGGTTGGGTATGAGGCGCAAATCCGGCCGCGAAGCGGAATGGCACTTAAACACGGCATTACCATATTAAATTCCCCCGGCACTATTGATGCGGATTATCGGGGCGAAATAAAAATCCTCCTCATCAATTTATCAACGAGCAGTTTCGAAATTAATAACGGCGACCGCATTGCCCAGATGATTGTAGCAAGCCATGAACAGGTTCAATGGCAAACAACCGCAGAATTATCTGAAACCGTCCGCGGCGCAGGCGGTTACGGCCACACCGGATTATAAAATAACCATGGCCAAAATATTTTTTCTACCATTTCTTCTTTTCGTTTGCTCCGATCCCGCTGTTGCGCAAAAAAATAAAACGCAAAAAACGCAGCCTGTTATCGTAGTTGGAAAAGTGTTGTCTGTGGAAGATAGTTTGTTGGTAAAGCAATTATTTTTTGACGGTCTGCACGAAAAGATGATCCAAAACCTGGAACTCGCCACAGATTATTTTAAGCAGGTAATAACGGTTGATCCGGCGAATGATGCAGCCATGCACGAGCTTGCGGCCATCTACCATGTAAAAAACGAAGAGCAGGATGCCGAAAAGCAAATCAGAAATGCGGTAACCATTAATCCGGCAAACAAGTGGTATTGGCTTCTGCTGGCCGATATTTACAAGCACAGTAATAATGCTGCCAAGCTGGAACCGGTGTTTGATGAATTAATAAAATTAGAACCCAAAAATGACAACCATTATTTCGACAAAGCCAACGCCTTACTGAGACAGAAAAAATTTGCCGGGGCCAACGCGGTTTATGATGAGTTGGAAAAAGTTTACGGAACTT
Organism: Daejeonella sp.; assembly: GCA_041749185.1. Lineage (GTDB taxonomy): Bacteria > Bacteroidota > Bacteroidia > Sphingobacteriales > Sphingobacteriaceae > Daejeonella. The sequence continues at coordinate 35,214 of JBGTBV010000007.1, forward strand.
CTGATGAGTTGTCCTCGGCCCGGCAGCGGGTTTTTTTGCAGCAGGGAAAGCCAGAAAAAGTTACCGGCGAACTGGAAAAGCAGTTGCAATCTGACCCGGACAATTTAGAAAGTGTGCTGAATCTCGCCGAACTTTACACACGGGGAGGCAACGGCGATAAATCAATTATCCTGCTAAACAATGCTTTAAAAACCGATGCCGGCAATGTAATGTTGCGGTTAAGCCTTGCAGATGCCTACCGCTCATTAAAAAAGTACGACGACGCTTTCGCCGAACTCAAGCAGGCCTTTACCAATCCTGCTTTCAGCATTGACGAAAAGGTGCGCATTGTTCTATCGTTTTTTCCGCAATTTGCCGATACAAATGCCAGAAACCACGCACATGAACTGGCCAAAATACTTACCGAAGTACACCCCGATGACCCCAAATCTTTTTCTGTGTTTGGCGATGTGCTCTATCAGGAACGAAAGCTGGATGATGCGGCAGCAGCGTATCGAAAGGCGTTAAAATTAAATGACCGTGTTTACCAGATTTGGGAACAGCTTTTACAGATTGAAGTAAGCGCCGGGCAGTTTACTGAAGCAATTGCCGATGGAAACGAGGCACTCCTTGTTTTCCCCAATCAGGCGGTTCTCTATATGCTCACCGGAATTGCGTATGCCCAAACCGCTGATCATGCCAGGGCAATTACTTACCTGAACAATGCGGCTTCGCTGCAAAGCGACGATCAGGAAATTACTTCACAAATATATTCTGGTCTGGGCGATTCATATCATGCTTTAAAGCGTTATGCCGAGTCGGATACAGCCTATGACAAGGCTCTGGAAATTAACCCCGATAATAGCTTTACGCTGAACAATTATGCATACTATTTATCGTTAAGGGGAGAAAATCTGGCGAAAGCCGAGCAGATGTCTAAACGGTCTATTCAGCTTGATCCGGGTAATGCTGCCGCCGAAGATACGTACGCATGGATATTGTTCAAGCTAAAGAACTTCCGCGAAGCGAAAACCTGGATTGAAAAAGCAGTATTAAACAGCAAGAGCAGCAGCGCAGTTCAGTTAGAGCATTATGGTGATATCCTCTACAAATTAGGGGAAACCGAAAAGGCGATGCAGCAATGGCAAAAAGCAAAATTGCTGGTGGGAGCATCAGAAAAATTAGAGCAAAAAATAAATGCGAAAAAATATATTGAGTAGCCTGGCGGCGATTATCATTTTAGTGGGAATAAGCGGCTGCCGAACTAAAAAACGAATAACTAATGCTGAAACAATCAATACGGCGGCTTCGCGTGCAAAAATAAACGTGGCTGAAAAGATTAGTTCAATTAATAGCAGCAGCGCAAAGTTTACCTCGCTAACAGCAAGGGCTAAAACAGACCTTAACATTAACGGCGATATAAACGATGTGACGATGAACATCCGGATAAAGCACAACGAGGCGATCTGGGTTTCGGTTACCGCCATTGCCGGCCTGGAAATTGCCCGGGCACTGATTACGCCCGACAGTTTGAAGGTGATTAACCGCCTGGAGGGCATGTACATTTCAAAGCCATTCAGCTACATCCATGACTTTACCAGCCGACAGGTAAATTTCGGCACGCTGGAATCTTTATTGGTGGGCAATGCTTTTAAAGAAGTATTAAATGATCAGGCAAATCTTCAGGGAAATAACAATGAGTTGACGCTTACGCAAACACTGGGAGCGATTAACTATTTATTGAATTTCAACACTCGTTCTAAAGTAACACAAACATCTTTACAGGATACCCGCAACTCCCAATTTCTGCAGGCAGCGTACGGGGATTTTATTGATGTGCAGGGCCAGGTTATGCCGCAATCGGTGAAAATTAAATCGCAGGCGCAACGAAAAAATGTGCTTATAGATTTGGCTTACAGTCGTGTAGAACTTAATCAGCCCGTTGAGATGCCCTTCAGTGTGCCTAAAAGATTTACGCTGAAAAATTAAAATAAATACATTTACGGCAATGAGGGTTTTAAAATATTTCTTCTTTTTACTGATAATCGGTTTCGCCCAGCAGGCATTTGCTCAAAATAGCGCAGAGCTAAAACGGCGTAAAGAAGCGCTTACCCGCGAAATTGAATCGCTAAACCGCAGTTTGAAAAAAACCTCAAGCAGCAAAAGTTTATCGCTGCGGCAAATTAAAGCTTTGAACACGCAAATACGTTTGCGGGAAGAGAAGATCAATACCATCAATTCTGAGGTGAAGTTGCTTGATAATGAAATTTCTGATAATTCTAATGCAGTTAGATCTCTTCAATCCCAATTAGCCAATCTGAAGAAAGAATACGCGGCGATGGTTCTTTTTGCTTTCAGAAACCAGAGCTCGTACAGTAAATTAATGTTTGTTTTTGCGGCCACCGATTTTAATCAGGCCTATAAGCGCTTAAAATATCTTCAGCAATTCAGCACTTATCGCAAAAAGCAGGCGCAGTATATTGAGGGAACTCAAAAAGATTTGAACGTAAAAATTGTTGAGCTTGATCAGAATAAACGGGCGAAAACCAATTTGCTTAACGACCAGGAAAAGGAAAAGGTAACGTTAGGCAAAGAGAAAAATAGCAAATCAAAAGTTTACTCTGGCCTTAGCAAGCAGGAAAAACAATTAAAACAAGAGCTTACACAAAAACAGAAAGAATCTGCCCGACTTAACCGTGCATTGGTCAACGCCATTAACCGGGAAATTGAAGAGGCCCGCAAACGTGCTGAAGAAGAGGCCCGTCTGGCTGCCGCAAAGGCAAAAGCAGATAACAAGGAAGCTCCGGACGCAAAACCGATTTCTAAAGGCTCAAGTATTTTAGCGGCTACGCCGGAGGCCGCAAAGCTGTCATCAGACTTTTTAGGCAACCGCGGCCGTTTGCCCTGGCCCGTGGCCAGCGGGATAATAACCGAGAGTTTCGGAATCCATAAATACGGAACCAACGTAACTACAGAGAACAACGGGGTTGACATAAAAACTGCCGAGGGGTCTGCGGTTAGGGCGGTGTTTTCTGGCGATGTTGCGGCGGTTCAAAACTTTGCGGGTTCTTACGCTGTTCTGATCAGGCACGGAGAGTACTTCACGGTGTACTCCAACCTGCGAACCGTCAGCGTTTCCCGGGGCGATAAAGTTTCGCTGAAACAAACTATTGGTACGGTTATTACTGATCCGAATGACGGAACTACCGAAGTTCATTTTGAAGTGCGGAAAGGCGCAACGGCGATGAACCCTTCAACCTGGCTGGCGAATTAAGATAAATGGCCCGTTTTAAATTGTATATATTTGTAAAGTATAAATTTTAAGTAATGCACAACTCGATTTTATTATTCATGAACATGGGTACCCCGGAGATCTTGATGATCCTGTTCGTGGTGCTGCTCTTATTCGGAGGTAAAAAACTTCCGGAACTCGCCCGTGGCCTCGGCAAAGGCATCAGAGAATTTAAAGACGCTTCTGATGGCGTTAAACGCGAAATCCACAACAACATTAATAACGTAACTGACAATATGGAGTTGAACAAGTCTGCCGCAAAGTCTGAAACTTTCGAAAACATCGAAACTCCGGATGCGAATATAGCCGCAACGGAAACTCCAAAAACCGCACACTAACTATAACACTATGTTTCAATCAACCTTATTAATCGGATTCGGAGCCACCGAAATTATCCTGATCATCGCTGTAGTCTTACTTCTTTTCGGCGGTAAAAAAATCCCCGAGCTGATGCGTGGTATGGGCAAAGGAATTAAAGAATTTAAAAGTGCGCAAAGTGGTTCTGAAGACAATGCAGAAACGCCGGCAAGCAGCACCAATCGTACCGACGAGCCAAAAGTGAATTAATAATTACCAGTCAGGTTCAAATAATCTTCCCGATTTTTTTTTGCGGTTTGTACGTTTACGTACAAATCGCTTTTTTTTGCTCCTAACTTTTAAACTTCTCCATCATTTTATACTATTGACACCTATCTCCCGTTAATTAGAAGTTTGATTTTTTCTCGAAAGCAGTTCATCTGGGAGTTAAAAAATCTACAATTATTTTGCAATAACCTATCTGTACGGTTTTTCGTAGGATGGTATATTCTTTAGAAGGGGGAACCCACCCGGGTTAATAAAATTTTTGTTATGATGAAATCAACACTGGCAATCGCCTTGTGTTTTTTGACGTTCTCTGCTTTTGCAGGTCAGAAACAAGGACAGTTTCAACAGGATGCCGCTGAAAAATTTAAAACAGAAGCTTCATTTTTTCAAACCGCCGATACGTTGCTTCAATCTGCGACCCTTTTATCAGCTCAGAATAAAATATACAGGCAACGCCTCGACTCAATCCAATCTATAATCCCTTTAAATTTTAATGAGCACGTGCTGCAATATATTGAGTTGTATGCCGAAAAGCGCAAGCAGCACATCGGCAAAATGCTGGGTTTATCGGAGTATTACTTTCCAATTTTTGAAAAATCCTTACGGGAAGTCGGCGTGCCCGACGAGCTGAAGTTTCTATCGGTAATAGAATCATCACTAAATCCAAATGCGGTTTCACGCTCGGGTGCCGTTGGCCCCTGGCAGTTTATGTATACCACCGCCAAAGGTTACGGATTGGTTATGGATAACTATGTTGATGAGCGGAAAGACCCGGTACAGGCAAGTTTTGCCGCGGCCCATTATTTAGAAGATGCCTACGGCCGAATCGGCGACTGGCTGCTCACCATTGCTGCGTACAACTGCGGAACCGGAGCCGTTACACGTGCCATAGAACGCTCTGGCGGCGAAGCTGATTTTTGGAAAGTGCGACCGTATTTACCCCGCGAAACGCAAAATTATGTGCCCGCATTTATTGCCACAGTGTATGTAATGAACTACCATACGCGGCATAACATATCTCCGAAAACTCCCGAAGAATTTAATCCTCTTACAGATATTATTGATGTGAACCGTACAGTTTCTCTGGCTAGCATCGCTAAAGCAGCTAATCTTGACCTGTCTGAACTTTTGGTATTAAATCCATGGTACAAAAAGCAGATTGTGAACGGTTCGGCCGGTTCACCCAAGCGGTTAGTGGTACCGGCAGTTAATAAGCAAACGTTTGCAGCACTTTACGAAGTGCTCAACCAGGCCGAGGCAGAAAGTGAAATGCTTATTCTGGCCTCAACCGATGTTAAACAGATTGAAATTCCGGCAACGCACCGGGCTAAAGAAGGCCAGACATTACTGATGGTAGCCAACCAGTACGGTCTGGAAGTTCAGGATTTGAAGGTATATAACTATTTACAAAGCACTCGGATAGTCCCCGGTCAGCTTATACGGTTAACTCCAGAAAAAGCGATTGTTAAGCCAAAAGTGGCTCCATCAAAATATCTCACTTACATTGTTAAAGCGGGCGATACCCTGTCAGAGATAGCCGAAAAATTTAGCGGTACAACTACTTCCAAAATTAAAGCCTTGAACGGTTTGAAGTCCAACTCGCTTAAACCGGGGATGAAACTCAAAATAAACAAAGGTTAAATGTTCTGAAATTTTAGTTGGCTACGCACTCCAAAACTGCGTATTTTAAAGTCAATCCAGAAAAGAATTGTAATTTTGCGGCTCTCACCAAAAATATTTTAATGAGTAAGACAAACCGCAAACAAGACGCTCTCGACTATCATTCTTCAGGTCGGCCGGGTAAAATACAAGTTGTTTCCACCAAACCTACAAATTCTCAACGCGACCTTGCTCTGGCTTATTCTCCGGGCGTGGCCGAGCCGTGCTTGCGCATTGCAGACAATAAAGAAGATGTTTATAAATACACCGCTAAAGGCAATCTGGTAGCGGTAATTAGTAACGGCACCGCCGTTTTAGGGCTTGGCGATATAGGCCCCGAAGCCAGTAAGCCGGTTATGGAAGGCAAAGGTATTTTATTTAAGATATTCGCAGACATTGATGTGTTTGATCTGGAGCTGGATACAAAGAATATTGATGAATTTGTAAACATCGTAAAAGCTTTGGAGCCTACTTTTGGCGGCATTAATCTGGAAGACATCAAAGCACCCGAGTGTTTCGAAATCGAACGCCGGCTTAAAGCAGAAATGAATATACCGGTAATGCATGATGACCAGCATGGAACCGCTATCATCTCATCGGCGGCACTTATAAATGCTTGCGAACTGCAAAAAAAGAAACTTGACCGCGTAAAGATTGTGGTGAACGGTGCCGGTGCAGCCGCAATTTCCTGCTCCAGACTTTACCTGAGCATGGGTGCGAAACGGGAAAACATTGTCATGCTTGACCGTGCCGGAGTGATCCGTAAAGACCGCCCCGATCTGGAAGGCACGAAAGCCGAATTTGCTACTGCCCGTAAAATTTCTACGTTGGATGAGGCTATGAAAGAGGCCGATGTTTTTATAGGCCTTTCCTCACCGGATGTGCTCACGGCGGCCATGCTGAAAACGATGGCAAAAAACCCTATTGTGTTTGCCATGGCCAATCCCGACCCGGAGATCAGCTACGAACTGGCAACTCGTACACGCAAAGATATCATTATGGCTACGGGCCGTTCTGACTATCCAAACCAGGTAAATAATGTGCTGGGTTTCCCCTATATTTTTAGAGGAGCTTTAGACGTTCGGGCTACGGCCATTAACGAAGAGATGAAGGTGGCCGCCGTAAAAGCCATTGCGGCCCTCGCCAAAATGACCGTTCCCGAAGCAGTTAACCTGGCTTACAATACCAAAAACCTCAAATTCGGTAAAGATTATATAATCCCAAAGCCTATAGATTTTCGGTTAATTACCGCGGTTTCTCCTGCTGTAGCCCGGGCGGCAATGGATTCTGGCGTGGCCCGAAATGCAATCAGCAATTGGGATGCTTATCGCGATGAGCTCAAACGCCGGTTGGGAATGGATGATGCCTTGCTGCGAGCTGTGACGAACAAAGCAAAATCAGCACCCAAACGCATTGTTTTCGCAGAGTCTGACAATTACAAAATTCTAAAAGCCGCCCAGATTGTTAAAGACGACGGCATAGCTATCCCCATTCTTTTAGGAAACCGGGAGCGCATCCGGCAACTTATCCTCGAGAATGAACTGGAGCTGGATGGGGTGGAGATTTTAGACCCGCTTGAAGAAACAGAAAAGTCTGTCAAATACACCGACTTTCTTTTTGAAAAGCGCCAACGAAGGGGCTTAACTTATTTTGAAGTAAAAAAAATGATGCGTGACCGGAATTATTTCGGATCATGCATGGTACAGTTTGGCGAGGCGGATGCCTTAATTTCTGGCCTGACCAAAAATTATGTATCTACCATAAAGCCAGCCTTGCAAATTATCGGAACCGAAGATGGTGTTAACCGTGTTGCCGGGATGTACATGATGCTGACCAAAAAGGGACCGGTATTTTTTGGTGATACCACGGTGAATGTGAATCCAACGGTTGAAGAATTGGTAGATATTACTACGCTGCTGCATAAATCGGTTAAAAAATTTAACATTTCTCCAAGAATCGCAGTGCTTTCGTACTCAAACTTCGGTTCTAATGATGGTGAAGTGCCCGAAAAAACGAGGGAAGCGGTAGAATTCCTTCATAAAAATCATCCTGAAATTGTGGTTGACGGTGAGATGCAGGCTAATTTTGCGATGAATAGTGCTTTGTTAAAAGACAATTTTCCTTTCAGCACCCTCAATGGCTCTCCTGCCAATGTACTCGTGTTCCCCAATTTAGAATCGGGAAACATTGCCTACAAATTGCTACAGGAATTAGGCGGCGCCGAGGCAGTAGGCCCGATACTATTAGGCTTAAAAAAACCCGTGCATGTGTTACAATTAGGAAGTTCGGTAAGGGAGATTGTAAACATGGTAACCATAGCGGTAGTAGATGCCCAATCAAAACAACAGCAAGAAACACCCGCCGACGAGGCGCCCCGGCGTAAAGGCATTTTTAACCGAATGCGCAAAACCACAGAACAATAAGCCATGTACGATTATATTGACGGCAAGCTGGTATTTAAATGCCCAACCTATGTGGTTATTGATGCCGGCGGGGTAGGCTATCACATTAATATTTCGCTAACTACTTATTCGGCTATTCAAAATTCAGAACGTTGCAAACTATTTGTTTGGTTGCACGTAAAGGAGGATGCGCACACTTTATATGGCTTTTTTGAGGAAGGGGAACGCCGTCTGTTTTTACATCTGATATCGGTTTCGGGCATCGGTGCAAACACTGGCAGAATGATCCTTTCCTCCATAACCCCTCAGGAAATCCAAACGGCAATTGTCAAAGGCGATGTGCCCTTAATTCAGCGAATAAAGGGAATTGGTCCAAAAACGGCGCAGCGGATGATCCTTGAATTGCAAGACAAATTAAAAAAAGAAGGACCCGATACTTTAATTTCAATGCCGCAACATACTACCATAAAAGAAGAGGCGTTATCTGCTTTAACGATGCTTGGCTTCAATAAATCAGTAGCAGAAAAAGCTCTTAGTCAGGCCCTGCAACCTCCGGCTGAGAATTTATCCATTGAGCAATTAATCAAAATTGCACTGAAAAACTTATAATTACCATTACAATTCCCGAAGATTGAAAAACGCAGCTGCTTTTGCTTTATTGAAAGTCTGTATTTGGGTGGGCCTGTCATTTGGTTCGGCTTTAGCTCAGAATTTGCCGGCAAAACCAGATAGCACAAAATTAGCTTTTCCCTTACGCGATTATAAATTTCTTCCGCTACGGCAGCCAACCGGCATCAATTTTTCAAACCCCGCTAACTTAAGGCGCACCATTGAATTTGATCCGGTAAGCAAACAATACATCATTCGCGAACGCATCGGCGAACGCCTTTACAGGCCGCCGCAATATTTAAGCATTGAAGAATATCAGCGCTTAGAAAATCAGATCATTAAACGCGATTACTGGAGAGAACTTTCAGACCTGCCGCTTGCCGAAGCCCGTGCGCCCGGTTTTTTGCCGCCCGTACAGGTAAACAGCAAGGCGTTCGAAAAACTTTTCGGTGGCAATACCATTGATATCAGACCGCAGGGTACTGCCGAACTAACTTTCGCAGGCCGGTTAAACCGGAATGAAAACCCGCTTTTTAACGAGCGGCAGCGCAACCAGGGAAATTTTGATTTCAACCAGCGCATACAAATGAACGTGGTTGGACAGATTGGTGAGAAGCTGCGCATATCCACTAATTACAATACCGAGGCACAGTTTGACTTTGAAAATCAGGTAAAACTAGATTACACCGGCAAAGAGGACGAAATTATCCAAAAATTGGAAGCAGGAAATGTAAGCCTTCCGCTAAGCTCTACCCTTATAACTGGCAGTCAGGCGTTATTCGGGTTAAAAACACAAATGCAGTTTGGGAGGCTGAACGTAACCAGCGTATTTTCTCAGCAAAAATCTCAGCAAAAAGAAATTACCATCACCAATGGTTCGCAGCAAAATGAATTCCGCATTTCTGCGGATAACTACGAAACCAATAAACATTACTTTCTTGCCCAATATTTCCGCAATAATTATAACCGGGCGTTGGCCAATATCCCCATCATTACCTCAAACATAAACATAACCAAAATTGAGGTTTGGATAACCAACCGCAACAGCAGCACCGCAGATTCAAGAGATGTTTTAGGTTTGATAGACCTGGGAGAAAACCAGCCTTTTAATAACGCCCAGGTACAAGGAGGCGCAGGCTTTTCTGTATTGCCTGCGGGCTTTAACGGCCCCGGTTTTCCGCAGCAATCAAATAACTTGCTTCAAAATTTGCCGCCCGGCCTACGACTTACCAACTCAAACGATGCCAATAGTTACTTTCAGGGCAATGGCGGTACAGATAATTTTTCGAAGCTAACGTACGCCCGCAAACTCACCGACCGTGAATTTACCCTCAATCCGCAGCTTGGGTACATTTCTCTTAATTCGGCTTTAAATGCCGATGAGGTGTTGTGTGTTGCCTATCGGTATACCCTTAACGGAGTAGAGTATCAGGTAGGCGAACTTTCTACCGATGTTCCGGTTGATAACTCAATTCCGAAGGTGCTTTTTGTGAAGCTGCTGAAAAACGAAACGCTTAAAACCAATTTGCCAACCTGGGATCTGATGATGAAAAACATCTATTCCCTGGGTGCTTATCAGGTGAGCCGGAATGATTTTCGTCTGAACATTTTCAGGCTCGATGAAAACTCCGGAATTGAAAAACCGCAAATTACCGAAGGTGCCAATACCACCGGCCAGCTTTGGCTTCAATTAACAAATCTGGATAATCTAAACCAGCAGAATGAACGCCAGCCCGACGGTTTTTTCGATTTTATTGAAGGCGTTACCATTGATCCGCTTAACGGACGGATAACTTTCCCGCTGGTTGAACCATTCGGCGCTGATCTTGCCGCGAAATTCGATCAGGCGACAGAACAAAATCTCATTCAGAAATACGTGTTTCAGCCTCTGTACGACTCGACCAAGGTAGATGCGCAGCAACTTTTTCAACGGCTCAACCGCTATTATATCCGCGGAACGTACCAGTCAGAATCGGGGTCAGAATTTCAGCTCAACGCCATCAATATCCCGCAAGGCTCGGTACAGGTAATCGCGGGAACGCTGCCTTTACAGGAAGGCGCAGACTTCACGGTTGATTACAATATTGGACGTGTACGGATATTGAACCAGGCATTATTAAACTCCGGTCAGCCCATCCGTATAAAGTTAGAAAACAATGAACTTTTTGGCATTCAGCAAAGATCATTAACAGGCTCAAGGTTTGATTATCGGGTAAACAATAAGCTTAACCTGGGTGGAACCATTATGAACCTGACCGAAAAACCCTTAACACAAAAAGTAAATATCGGCGAGGAGGCAATCTCGAATACCATTTGGGGGATGGATCTTAACTATAATTCCAATTCACGCTGGCTTACCCGGATGGTAGACAAAATTCCGTTTATCAGCACTAAAGAGACCTCGTCAATCACCTTTAGTGGCGAATATGCCAACTTGATCCCCGGCCACCCGCGGGCTTTAAACTTTGCCGGCAGCCCCAACGGCACCAGCTACCTTGATGATTTTGAAGCAAGCCGGTCGGTAATTGATATCAAGAGCGCCGCCCCCTGGCAGATATCGGGCACGCCGCAACAGTTTCCAGAATCGCAACTGGTGAATGATCTGGCTTATGGCTTTAATCGTGCACGTCTGGCCTTTTACAACATTGACCCCATTTTTTTCAGAACTCAGAACTCAAATACGCCCGATAACATTAAAAGCAACAAACGAGAGCTTTCTAACCATTACGTGCGGGAAATTTTTGAGCGGGAAGTGTTTCCGTTTAAACCATCCATAACCGGGCAACCGCTTACGCTACCCACTTTTGATTTGAGTTATTACCCTGACGTGCGGGGGCCGTATAACTTTAGCACCGCCGGTTTAAATACCAACGGCAATTTAAGCAATCCACGTGGCCGCTGGGGAGGTATTTTCAGGAAGTTAGAAACAAACGATTTTGAAGCGCTCAATATCGAATTTGTTGAGCTTTGGCTATTAGACCCATTTATTTACAAGCCGACCAGCCAGGGTGGCGATCTTTATTTTAACCTTGGCAACATCTCCGAAGATATTTTGAAAGATGGCCGTAAAGGTCTGGAAAATGCGCTACCGGTTGATGGCGATCTGGCAAAAACAGATCAGACAGCCTGGGGAAGGGTAGCTAAGTTGCAACCGGTTATTCAAGCTTTTGATAACAATGCGGACGCCCGGGAATTTCAGGATGTGGGTTTAGATGGTTTGAGCAACACATCCGAAAGGGATCAATTCGCAGCCTTTATTACCCAGGTACGGTCTCAGGTTACGGCCCAGGCGGCGCAGGCTTTAGAAAACGACCCGGCAAGTGACGATTATCAGTATTATCGGGGTACTATTCTGGATGACCTGGATGCCGGTATTTTACAGCGCTACCAGCGCTACAACGGCACCGATGGAAATTCAAAAACTCCCCAGCAGTCTGTTGAGCAAACCGGAATTGAAAATTCTGCAGCAACCTCTTTGCCGGATGGGGAAGATATAAACCGCGACAATAACTCTACACAGGCAGACGAATATTATCAATACCGCGTATCCATGCGGCCTCAGGATCTGCTTACAGTAGGTTCTAACTTTATTACAGACATTGTGCCGGCCACGGTTAAGCTTGCCAATGGCAGTCAGGAGAACGTAAGATGGATTCAATTCAAAATTCCACTTTCCGATTTTCAGCAAAAGGTAGGCAACATCCAGGATTTTAAATCTATACGCTTTTTGCGGATGTTTATGACTGATTTTGCTGATACAGCGGTACTGCGGTTTGCCAAACTTCAACTGGTACGCGGCGAATGGCGGCGCTTTAACTCTGAAAATAATCCCGCCAAGGTTATTGCAGATCCCGCCTTAGGGAACCCCGGCCTGGATAACTCGCAACTGGATGTTACCACCGTTAATATTGAAGAGAACGGTAAACGTACTCCTATTCCCTACGTGGTGCCGCCGGGAATAGTTCGCGAACGCGATTTCAGCAATTTTAGAGGCGAAACCCAACAAAACGAGCAGTCGCTGGCCGTGAATGTACAAAACCTTCGCGATGGTTACAGCAGGGCCGCTTTCCGCACCACGTTTAATGATTTTCGGTCGTACCGCCGGATGGAAATGTTTATCCATGCCGAAGGAGATCTGATTAGGGATAATGATTTGAATGCCTTTATACGTATAGGTACAGATAATCAGGAAAACTATTACGAGTACGAATTGCCGTTAAAAGTTACCAACGCGGGCTCCCGCGATCCATCGGCTATCTGGCCCGATCAAAACCGGATGGACGTGGAGCTTCGCCTTTTTCAGGAAGCGAAAATAGCCCGGAATAACTCCACCTTAAATGGCCTTCCATGGCCCGTTAACGTGCCGTTCATTTTTAGGGAAGGGCTCAATACCATTACCGTTTTAGGCCAGCCCGATTTGAGCAAGGTGCGGGTATACATGCTCGGGATCAGAAATCCGTTAAGAAACATCGCCAATCCGGGATTGGATGACGGTTTGGATAAAAGTGCCCAGGTATGGTTTAATGAGTTGCGCCTTACTGATTTTGACGAACGCGGAGGCTGGGCGGCTACGGCCAGAATGAATGCCAAATTAGCCGATTTTGCCGATATCACTATTTCGGGTAGCCGTAACACCATCGGTTTCGGCTCTATAGATAAGCGGGTAAGCGAGCGAAGCCGGGTAGACGACCTCCTTTTTGATGTTTCGTCAAGTGTAGAATTAGGAAAGTTTTTTCCGGAGAGCACCGGTATCAAAGTGCCCATGTTTATCAATTTTTCTTCCCAGGCAGGCAGTCCGCAGTATGACCCCCGAACACCCGATCTGGAGTTAAAAACAGCATTGCGAAACTCGCCAAGTTCGGCACGAGATTCTATCAGAAACAATACGGAAGATTATACTTCCCGTAAAAGTATCAACTTTACCAATGTGCGGAAAATGCGCACCGATACCGAAGACGGTATCAGGCTCTGGGACATTGAAAACTGGAGTGCCACCTACGCCTTTAATGAGTACAGCCACCGCGACTTTATAAATGAAAAAAATCTTCAGAAATCCTACCGGGCTGGCTTGGCCTATACTTATGCAAATCAGCCCAAACTGATCACGCCGTTTGAAAACCTCATCAAATCTAAAAGCTTAGGCCTTATCCGCGATTTTAATTTTAGTTTGCTCCCATCTGTATTAAATTTCAGAATTGATGTAGACCGCCTCTACTCTGAGAATACTTTGCGTGAAAATGATCCGAACAACTTTTTGCCCGTAACCACCAACTTTAACAAAAATTTCCAGATGACCCGTTTGTACGGCATTAGCTGGAATTTAACCAAATCCGTTCAGCTTGACTTTAACGCCACCAACTACTCCATAATTGATGAACCCGCCGGCCGGATTGATGCATCTGCCAGGGATACGATCTGGAACAACCTGAAAAAACTCGGACGCACAAATGATTACGGCCACACGGTGAATTTAACCTACAATGTGCCCATTAATAAAATTCCCGGCTTAGATTGGGTGAGTTTGGCTGCACGGTACGGTTCGGGTTTTAACTGGAGAAGCGAACCGCTAATTACGCTTCGCGATCCGCAGATCAATTTCGGAAACGCCATTCAAAATTCACGCGTTATTCAACTGAACCCTACGTTAAGCATGTCTGCGCTTTACAATAAATTTGGTTTTCTGCGTAAAGCAAACGAAGGAAATGCCAAAGGCTTGGGCAGCTTTTTATTGAACGTGGTTACCGGCTTAAAAAATATAACCGGCGCCTACACCCGTACCGAAGGAACTTTTTTACCAGGCTATTTGCCCAAGACAGACTTTCTGGGTCAGGATGTGGATGCGAGTGCCCCGGGATATGATTTCCTCTTCGGAAGTCAGCGGGATATTCGGGGTCGTGCCCTGGCCAACGGCTGGATTACCCGCGATTCGCTGCAAAGCCAGCTTTACATCACCAATTACAAAGACGACATCAATGTACGCGGCATTTTAGAACCTTTTCGGGATTTCAGGATCGAGCTTACCGCTTTGCGTGGTCAGAGTTTTAATTATTCAACCAATTTTAAGTTTCTCCCTTCCAGCAATGATTTTGAAAATTTAAGTCCGGTTACAACAGGAGATTATTCAATATCATTTTTCTCGCTGCGCACAGCCTTCAGCAAAGAAGACAAGCAGAATAACTCATCGCGACTTTTCAGGCTGTTTGAAGAAAATCGAAGTGTTATTTCGCAACGTCTGGGTGCCCAAAATCCCAATTCGGCCGGAACGGTTGCGGGATTTGCCGAGGGCTACGGAAAAAATTCTCAGGAGGTGGTAATTGCCGCTTTTCTGGCGGCCTACACCGGCAAAGACGCCGCCGGAGTGCGCCTTGGCGGTTTTCCAAAAATACCCGTACCCAACTGGCGGATTACGTATAACGGCTTAACAAAATATGAATTTTTTAACCGCTTTTTCGCTTCGTTTGACCTGAACCATGCCTACCGCTCTACGTACAACATTAATGGTTTTAACTCCTTAATCCGCTATCAGGAGGTAGACGGTTCGGTAAATGTTCGGGATGCGAACGGAGATTTTTTACCGCGGTATCAGTTTTCGCAGGTTACACTTTTTGAACAGTTTGTGCCTTTGCTGGGGCTGGATATGCGGCTTAAAAACAACATGACCACTAACTTCGAGTACCGCAAATCGCGAGCGCTCGGTTTTAGCCTCACCAACAGCCAGTTGGCGCAGCTAAAAGAAGAGGCAATTGTAGTTGGATTTGGTTTCCGCACCACCAAATTTCGGTTCCCGTTTGGTTTATTCCGCGGATTGAAGTTAAACAACGATATGAATTTTAAACTTGATTTCGCCTTGCGGGATCGTAAAACGGTTATTTACCGGGCAGACGTAGAAGATGCGGAAGTATCGTCGGGTTCTCAGAATATTACTGTTAACCCTGCGGTTGATTATGTGCTTAACCAGCGCTTTAACATTAGCCTTTTTTACGATGGAAACATCACCAAACCCTATACATCGCAGACTTTCAACACCTCGTTCAGCAATTTTGGGGTGAGCTTACGGTTTACTTTGCAATAGAATAATCAGAAATAGAATTAACAGAGAGTTTTGATTCGGTGTTAAAAATCGGGGGAAATCTTTTATCCGGTTTTAGGTCACCGATGGATAGTCATCTTTACCATTCTTAATTCTTAAATTTTAATACTTAATTCTATTTTTGAGCAACCAAAAATTATAAAGCATGAACTTCCCAGCAGAATTAAAGTACACAAAAGACCACGAATGGATTCGCGTGGAAGGCAGCCAGGCCGTTATTGGAATTACAGAGTTTGCACAGCATGAGCTGGGTGATATTGTGTATGTTGATATCAATACCGTTGGCGAAGAAATTAAAAAGGAAGATGTGTTTGGAACAGTTGAAGCGGTAAAAACGGTTTCTGATCTTTTTATGCCCGTAAACGGCCGTATTGCCGAATTTAATAAGAAGCTGGACACCAATCCAGAACTGGTAAACAGTGACCCATATGGAGAAGGTTGGATGGTAAAGGTTGACCTTTCTGAAGCCGGAGATTTGGACGGGTTACTATCTGCAGAACAGTACCGCGAACAAGTGGGTGCCTGATGCTTGATACTTTAAAACATCAGTATCTGGCCATATTATGGGCGATTTTGGTGCTTATTTTGTGCGATATACCAAGCCTGAGCCCGGGCAACATTCCAATTTTTGAAGGCTTTGATAAGCTGGTACATACTGGCTTCTTTTTCGTACTAACCGTGTTGCTTTTCTATGGCAAAATAAGGCAACAGCTCAGCTACAGTTACCGGTTTATAACCATTATTAAAATACTTCTGATCACCACTATTTTGGGCGGAGGTATTGAAATGCTGCAGCTGTTTATTTTCACCTACCGCTCTGCCGAGTGGTGGGATTTTTTTAGCGATATGGTGGGCGTGGGCATGGGAATTTTTAGTTATATATTTTTACATCGATTTCGTTTTAATGAAAAACTGGTTTAAAATTTTCTGTTTGCTGATGATCGGATTGAGCTTTTCGTCATGCGGCATATTTAAAAAAGGCTGTAACTGTCCAAAATTCAACCAATCATTTCCGCGGAAGGTTTCGGCACCTGCCGCAGGTCATTTTTAAATGACAGCTATTTTTCTTGTTCTTATTTGGATTTAATTTAAATAAGATATATTTTTGGCTCAACAAATCATAGATATGAAGCTATCGCAATTGGAGCCCGGGCAAGTTGGTGTTATCAAAGAATTTACAGATTTAGAAATGTCTGTTAAATTAATGGAAATGGGTTGTTTGCCTGGTGAATCTATCGTGGTAGAACGTTATGCCCCTTTCGGCGACCCGATGGCCATTACCGTTTCGGGGTATCAGTTGAGCCTTCGTAAACTCGAAGCTTCTACTATTATACTACAATAAGTTAGTGAATGGCGATTTAAAAATTGCGCTCATCGGAAATCCCAATTCCGGAAAATCCACCCTCTTTAATGTCTTAACCGGTCTCAACCAAAAGGTTGGCAATTTCCCCGGTGTTACCGTTGATAAAAAAACGGGTTTTAGTAAGCTGCCCGATGGGAGCATTTCCCAAATTATAGATCTTCCGGGTACCTATAGCCTGTATCCAAAAAGCAAAGATGAACTGATTGTTATGGAGGCCCTGGCCGACAAGCAAAGTTCTGTTCACCCCGATCTGATTGTTTTTGTTGCCGATGCTTCTAATCTGAAGCGCAATTTATTACTGTACACGCAGGTTGCTGATTTAAAAATCCCGATAATTATTGCGCTGAATATGATGGATCTGGCAAAAAGGGCCGGACTTGGCATATCCGTGGATGTGCTTTCTAAAAAATTGGGTGTTCAGGTAATTCCAATTTCGGCCAGAAGTAACCACGGAATCGAATTGCTTAAAACAGCCATTATGCACGCCGGGAAAATCCCGCTTCAGCAAGACAGCATAGAAGTTGAATCTCTGGCGCCTGAGGTTGTGCAAAAAATCAGGCATGAAATGAATGTCGAGCTGCCTTACGTTGCCCTTCAGATGGCTCACCAGCATGAGCAACTTCATTTCTTAACCCCAGCGCAAAGTAACCGGATTGAAGAAATTGAAAAGGAGTTTTCCTTTCATTCTCAAAAAACGCAGGCAGCAGAAACCATAGCCCGCTATAACTTTATTAACGAAGTACTTTTTGATACCATTACCAAAAAAACCGACGCCTATCAGGAAACTGTGAGTAACCGAATTGATAAAATTCTAACCCACCGCATATTCGGATTTCTGATTTTCTTTCTAATCCTGTTTCTAATATTTCAATCCATTTTTGCGTGGTCAGAATATCCGATGAGCTTAATCGAACAGCTCTTTATCTGGATGGCCGAAACCGGTCACCGTTTTTTGCCCGCCGGTGTTCTAACAGACCTTTTTATAGACGGCATTTTGGCCGGCCTGAGCGGCGTATTGGTTTTTATCCCGCAGATAGCCTTTTTGTTTGCGTTCATAGCCATTTTAGAAGATACGGGGTACATGTCTCGCGTTACGTTTATGATGGACAGAATTATGCGGAAAGTGGGTTTAAGCGGAAAATCTGTTATCCCAATGATCGGCGGTTTCGCGTGTGCGGTTCCGTCTATTATGAGCACCCGCAATATAGAAAACTGGAAAGACCGGATGATCACCATCATGGTAACCCCGCTCATTGCATGTTCAGCCCGTTTACCGGTTTATATTTTACTTATCGCTTTGGTGGTGCCAGATCGTAAAGTTTGGGGCTTTATCAACATGCAGGGACTGGCCTTAATGGCTATGTATGTTCTGAGTATTGTTAGTGCAATAGTAGTGGCTTACGCGATGAAATATCTGCTCAAAGCGAGAGAACGCGGTTATTTCATTATGGAATTGCCCGTTTACCGGATGCCGCGCTGGAACAACGTATTGCTTACCATGTACGAGAAAGTGAAAACCTTCGTTACCGAAGCTGGAAAAGTGATCATCGCCGTATCGATTATTTTATGGGTGCTGGCATCATACGGCCCGCCAGGGCGGTTCGCAGCCGTAGAGAATCAGTTTCAAACACCACAATATGTACAAACTTATGAGCCCGCACAACTGGAGAAGCTTAAGGCGTCGGCAAAATTGGAGAATTCTTTTGCGGGCATCTTAGGGAAATCAATTGAGCCGGTTATAAAGCCCTTGGGGTTCGATTGGAAAATAGGCATCGCCCTGATTACATCGTTCGCAGCCCGCGAAGTTTTTGTAGGTACCATGGCCACCATTTACAGTGTTGATGGCGATGATACCAATATGAAATCGGTGACGGATAAAATGCGCTCTGCCCGAAACCCCGAAACCGGCTTGCCGGTATTCACGTTCGCCGTGGCGTTTTCGCTCATGGTTTTTTACGCTTTCGCGATGCAGTGCATCAGCACTGTGGCGGTGGTATACCGGGAAACAAAACATTGGAAGTGGCCTGCTATCCAGTTCGGCTACATGACAGGGCTGGCTTATGTAGCGAGTTTGATCGTTTACCAGGTTTTGAAGTAGGAAGAATTGCGATTTAAGATTTGCAATATGAATTTGGAACTGAGAATTAAAAATTACAGTTTAGATTTTATAAATGACCGGTGATTTCTCATTGCTGATAGCTGATAGCTGATCGCTCATTGCTGATAGCTCACCTTATGGACAAAATAACCATCCTCGAAAAGTACCTCCCGGAAGGCACCGCTCCCATTATTGCCCGTTGGATTGATTATTTTAAATGCGAATTTAAAATCTCACGTAACCGCAGCACCAAATTCGGCGATTACCGACATCCGTTTAAAGATCAGGGACACCGAATCTCGGTAAATTATAACCTGAACCCGTATGCTTTTCTGGTTACAACAGTTCATGAATTTGCCCATCTGCAAACCTGGAACGAACATAAACGAAAAGCCAGGCCGCACGGCAACGAATGGAAAGCGAATTTTAAGAAAATGATGCGACCGTTTTTTGAAGCGCATGCCTTTCCGGAGGATGTTCAGCGGGCAATCATTAGCTATCTTCAAAATCCTGCGGCATCCAGCTGTACTGATCTGCACTTATTTAGAGTGTTAAGAAGCTACGATGTGAAAGGCGCTGCAAATACCATCAGTGTAGAAAAACTTCCAGTAAGCAGCTTATTCACCATGAAGAACGGCCGTGTTTTCAGGAAGGATAGTAAAGTAAGGAAGCGATATTTGTGCACCGAAGTAAAGACGGGGGCAGTTTATCTTTTTAGTCCGCTGGCGGAGGTGATGCTGGTGGGAGCTTAATAGTTTTTTCCAATATATCCCGGGTAAAACATCTGAACTTTGTCTACCTGTTTCTTTCGGCGGGGCACTAATAGTGGCTATTAATACTCTACCAACTTTCGCACCATTTCTCCCAGGCGGGCTTTCGCCAGAAATGCATCTTCCAAACCTTTGTTCATCGGGATAGCGGTATCTAAACTGGCGCAGCGCATTACCGGTGCATCCAGGAAACTGAAACAATGCTCGGCAATGTGTGCACTTAGTTCGGCGCCAAAACCGCTGGATAAGGTGTCTTCATGCAGTATTAATACTCTTCCGGTTTTTTTTACGGAAGCTTCCACCGCTTGTTTATCCCAGGGCTGCAAACTCCTCAGATCAATTAAATCTGCGGAAATTTCCGGATGTTTATTGAGATATTCCAAAGCCCAATGCACTCCAAGGCCATAGGTGATGATACTAAACTGATCACCTTCCTGCAGCAGTTTTGCCTTACCGATCGCAATTGTAAAATACTCATCACAAACAGGTTCAGAAATGCCGCGGTAAAGGTATTTATGCTCAAAATACATTACCGGGTTCGGGTCTTCAATAGCAGCCAGTAACAGACCTTTGGCATCCGATGGAAAGGCAGGGTAAACTACTTTTAAACCCGGCGTTTTGGTAAACCAGGCTTCATTGCTTTGGGAGTGAAAAGGCCCCGCCCCTGTTCCGGCTCCGGTGGGCATGCGGATCACTACATCGGCTTTCTCGCCCCAGCGGTAATGGGTTTTGGCCAGGTTATTAATGATCTGGTTGAAACCGCAGGTAGCAAAATCAGCAAACTGCATCTCCATAATCGCTTTATATCCGTTAATAGACAATCCTAATGCGGCTCCAACAATCGCTGATTCGCATATGGGCGTGTTGCGCACCCGGCCTCTGCCGAATTCTTCTACAAAACCCTGGGTAATTTTAAATGCACCACCATATTCGGCCACATCCTGACCCATAATAACCAGGTTAGAATGCTTTTTCATTCCTTGTCTCAGTCCATCACTAATGGCATCCAAATAACGCTTTTCAGTTTTATGCCGCGGATTTGACGGTTCAATTACCGGTAAAAATCCCGGATGGAACATATCCGCAACTTCCACGGGGATATTTGGTACGATCTCCTCCTCGGCAAAAGCCAGTTCGATATCCCTGTCAATTTCTTTCTTAAATTCTGCTCTGATCTGGAGAATTAAATCTTCATCCAGGATATTTTCTTCTAACAGATATCGCTCAAAATTATTGACCGGATCTTTTTTGCCCCATTCAGTGAATAATTCAGCGGGAATATATTTGGTTCCTGAAGCCTCTTCATGGCCCCGCATTCTAAAGGTCATGCATTCAACCAGCACGGGTCTTGGTTTTTGCCGGATATCTTCGGCGATTTCATTAATGGTATGGTACACTTCCAGAATGTTGTTCCCGTCAATCCGGCGGCCTTCCATGCCGTAACCAATAGCCCGGTCAACCAAGTGTTCGCAGCGGTATTGTTCATTGGTTGGCGTAGACAAGCCGTACCCGTTATTTTCGATTACAAAAATGACCGGCAAATCCCAAACGGCGGCCACATTCAGGGCCTCGTGAAAATCGCCTTCGCTGGTAGCGCCTTCACCCGTAAAAACAAGCGTAGCTTTCTTTTCCTTTTTTAATACGTCCGCTAACGCAATACCATCCGCCAAAGCCAGTTGCGGTCCTAGATGTGAGATCATTCCAACAATTTTATATTCCTGCGTTCCAAAGTGGAAAGAGCGGTCGCGGCCTTTGGTAAAACCGGAGGCTTTGCCCTGCCATTGCGCCATTAATCGCGAAAGCGGAATACCACGACTTGTGAAAACACCCAAATTACGGTGCATCGGCAAAATGTATTCATCCGAATTCATGGCCAGCGTTGTACCCACCGCTATGGCTTCCTGCCCAATCCCCGAAAACCACTTACCGATACGACCCTGCCTTAACAGAATAAGCATCTTTTCCTCAATCATTCGGGGCTTGAGCAGGTGCTTATACAAGTTCAGAAGTTTTTCTGTATTGAGGTTTTTCCGGTCGAAATTCATGTCGGCAAAATACAGAAATTAAAAAGTAACCCCCAACTGGGTTGCTGCCCTGGCACCGAATGTAAGATCTTGTACGGCCTCGCTAATTCAACTCCCTGATCCAAATATTTCTAAAACTAATGGGTGCACTCGGATCGCCGTGAGCCTGCAGTTTTATTGGCGATGGGCCATGCGCTTTTTGATACGAAGCCGAACCAATATACCGCGTGGGCCCCTTTAATTCGGTATTATTCTGAACCAGAATTCCGTTGTGCAAAACCGTTACGTACGCCGAAGTTTTCAGGGATCCATCTGAATTAAATACCGGAGCTTTCCATAGTACATCGTAGGTCTGCCATTCGCCCGGTTTTCTGTTGGCGTTTACAAGGGGCGGTGATTGTTTATAAATACTTGCCGCCTGACCGTTTACGTAGGTAGTGTTGTTGTACGAATCGAGTATCTGCAATTCATAACCGTCGTCTCCGGGACCGGTTGAAGCCAGAAAAAGCCCGCTGTTTCCTTTAGACTGTCCCTCTTCTTTCATATTTCCTGGTATCATCCATTCAATATGCAATTGATAGTCTCCAAATGACTTTCTGGTTTGAATATTCCCAACGCTTTTATTAACCGTCATCATCTGGTTGGCAACCGTCCATCCTGCCGGCTGCCCGGGATTTTTTACCGAAGTCCATTCGTTCAGATTCTTTCCATCGAACAAAATCATCGCGTCTGACGGAGGTTGCGCATTTGTAATTCCCGGCGTTACCACCACCGGAACTGGGCTCCATAGTTCAGTATCTTCCGGCTTTGCGGTTTGTGCTTTAGCTACCCAGGTAATACCTGTTAAAAGGGCTGCAAATATTAAAACTTTAGTTTCCATTTCTTTCCAATTATTTTGATTTCTAAATTTAAGTAATGCCATTAATTTCGTCTCACTAGCACAAAAACTTACAAACGTGTTTGAGCTGAAGAAGTAACCGCTTCGGGATGGGGCGGTAACGCTTATAGAATATCCTTCAAAATATCCCAAACATTCTCCGCCAAAATCCTTTGCCCTTCTGCGGTCGGATGCACGCCGTCCGACTGGTTTAGCCTTTCAATCCCTGCAACGTTTTCAAGCAGGAAGGGCACATAGGCCATTTGGTTTTTTGCAGCTAATTTGCCAAATATCTGGCCAAATTCTCTGGCGTAAGATCCGCCCATATTTGGCGGTACCTGCATCCCTGCCATTACGAGCTTTGCGTCAGGGTATCGTTCTTTAACCTGATCAATTATTTTTTGCAGATTGCGTGTGGTTTCTGCTACCGGTATTCCGCGAAGCCCGTCATTGGCGCCTAATTCCAATACAAACACATCAATCTTCTGCTTTAAAAGCCAGTCGATTCTTGAATTGCCGCCAGCAGATGTCTCGCCACTAACGCCTGCATTTACTACATTATACGGTAAATCAAGTGAATCAATTTTTTGCTGAATCAATGCCGGAAAGGCCTGCTCAGGCTCCAGCCCATAACCGGCGGTAAGGCTGTTGCCGAAAAATAAAATAGATTTTACAGATTCGGCTGTTGGGGGAGTTGTGCTCATTGCAGTATCGCCGGCAGTTGTTGAATTGGTATTCTGGGTATTTCCGCATGCGGAAAGCAGGAACGCAAAAATGAGACTTACAGATTTTTGAAAATTAGACATACAGTATTGTTAAACGATGAACCGCTATCGCAGGCGTTTTAGCCTGGCGATCTTTCAAATTTATCAGACATTCATACTTTTAAGAAAACGCCTCAATTTAATTATGTGACAGTTATAATACAAATTGAAAGGTGTTTTAATAAACATCCGGGGCAACCGCAAGTTTAAGAAATCGTAATTTGCGATAAGTGCAACAATAGTATAAATTCTTACTCTAACCCCTAAACATTTCTGTGGAAAGCATTTTAAATATTCAGAATCTAAGCAAAACCTACCAAAACGCAGGCCATACTCTCACGGTACTCAGCAATATTAATTTTTCTGTCGCGGCAGGTTCTACCTTATCCATAGTTGGCCCTTCGGGAAGCGGAAAAACCACTTTATTGGGCTTATGTGCCGGTTTAGACCGCTCCAGTTCGGGCATGGTTGAGCTCAACAACATCCGGCTTGATGGTTTATCTGAAGATGAGCGGGCGCAGGTGCGAAATCAACATGTAGGATTTATTTTTCAAAATTTTCAGCTATTGCCTACCCTTACCGCTTTAGAAAATGTGATGGTTCCGCTGGAGTTGCGGGGCGATAAAAATATCAAACCCCGGGCTATGGATTTGCTGGATAAGGTTGGTCTTGCCGATCGCGTGCATCATTATCCCGCACAACTTTCCGGTGGTGAGCAGCAACGGGTATCCCTGGCCCGGGCTTTTTCTAACCAGCCCAAGATTCTTTTTGCTGATGAACCTACAGGTAATCTCGACGCCGAAACCAGCGAAAAGGTAGTCAGACTTATTTTTGATCTGAATACAGAAGCAGGCACTACCCTTGTTTTGGTAACCCATGATATGGAACTGGCCTCAAAAACTCAGCGGATTATTAGCTTGAAAGGTGGCGTGGTTGTATCTAACGAATTAACGGCTGCCGAAAAGATAGACCATATTTAACATGGAGTCAACCGCTGTCCGTTCGCCGAAAGGCAATTTAAATTTACCCTGGCTGTTTAAAATGGCGCTTCGCGATAGCAGGCGTAACCGTTCGCGACTTTTCCTCTTCATCTCATCTATTATACTGGGTATTGCTGCGCTGGTAGCTATTTACTCATTCGAGGATAATTTAAAACAGGATATTGACAATCAGGCTAAGACGCTGCTCGGTGCGGATCTGGTCATTGAGACCAATAAGCCGGTAAAGCCAGAATCCATTCCTATGCTGGAATCATTGGGCAGTCGCCGATCTGAAGAGCGAAGTTTTGCTTCCATGATCCTTTTCCCGAAAAATAATGGCACCCGGCTGGTAAATGTGAAGGCTTTGCAGGGAGATTATCCCTACTACGGTGCCATTGAAACCTCGCCGACCACCGCCGGAAAATCATTTAGAAAAAGTCAGGAGGCTTTGGTTGATCAAACGCTGATGCTGCAGTTTAACGCTTCATTGGGCGACCCCATCAAAATTGGCGAAACCACTTTCAAAATTGCCGGCATCCTAAACAAAGCTCCCGGCCAAACGGGTTTTTCTTCCTCAGTTGCCCCTGCAGTTTATATTCCATTAAAATATCTGGAAAGTACGGGGCTTTCTCAAAAAGGCAGTCGGATAACTACCAATTATTACTATCAGTTTGAGGATGGTACCAATGTAACCCGTCTCGCTAAACGCATGGAGCCCGAGCTGGAAAAAGCTGAACTTGATTACGAAACCATTGAATCACGCAAGGAAAACACCGGCCGTTCTTTCGAAGACCTTTCACGCTTTTTGGCATTGGTTGGTTTTGTGGCTTTGCTGCTTGGCTGTCTCGGGGTTGCCAGCGCCATTCATATTTACATCCGCGAAAAAATAAATACCATTGCTATTCTGCGCTGTCTGGGTGTAAGTTCGCGTCAGGCCTTTATTATTTACCTCATCCAGATTGTAGGAATTGGCTTTGCGGGTTCGGTGTTGGGGGCTCTGCTTGGCGCTGCGATACAACAGTTTTTACCCCTAGTGCTTCAGGATTTTTTACCAGTTGAAATTACCGTCAACATTTCCTGGTGGGCAATAGTTCAGGGAATTGCCCTTGGGGTTGTTATCTCCATGCTTTTTGCCTTACTACCGCTCATCTCCGTCAGGAACATCTCTCCGCTAAATACCCTGCGGCTGTCATTTGAAGAAACTCATCTGTTTAAAGATCCGCTTAAATGGCTGGTCTATCTCCTCATTGTGCTTTTCGTGTTTGTTTTTACATTCTTACAAATAGGCGGCTGGCAGCAGAGCATCTATTTTACCCTGGGCGTTTTGTTCAGCTTTCTGGTACTTGCCGGCATGGCCGCTGCCTTGATTAGTATGGCACGCAGGTTTTTGCCCTCGTCGTGGAGCTATTTATGGCGTCAGGGGTTTGCCAATCTGTTCCGGCCGAATAACCAAACATTGATCCTGGTTGTATCTATCGGCCTTGGCACGGCCTTTATCTGCACGTTATTTTTTGTCCAGGATATTTTAATAAACCGGGTAACGCTTTCATCCAGCGGCAACCAGCCGAACATGGTGTTATTTGACATACAATCTGCCCAGAAAGATTCTGTGGGAGAACTCACTAAAAAAATGGGGCTTCCGCTAATCCAGCAGGTGCCGATAGTAACCATGCGCTTAGAAGCAGTGAATGGCAGGCGGGCCAGTATGCTTGACGATCGCCGCAGAAATCCGGATGAGATATCTAAACGTGCGTTTGAAAGGGAATACCGGGTTACCTACCGGGATAGTTTAACCACATCGGAAAAAATTACCGAGGGAATCTGGCGGGGAGAGGTAAAACCAAACGGGCCGATTTATGTATCGCTTGAAGAGGGTTTCGCCGAGCGGATCAATGTAGAAATTGGTGATAAGCTTGTATTCAATGTACAGGGAGCAATTGTTAATACCGAAGTTGGCAGTTTTAGGCAGGTAGACTGGAATCGGATTCAAACGAACTTCCTGCTGATTTTTCCAACCGGTGTGTTAGAAGATGCTCCTCAGTTCCACGTACTCATTACCCGCGTGCCTGGCAATGCAGAATCTGCCAAATTCCAGCAGGCGGTGGTTAAACGCTTCCCGAACATTTCTATCATTGACCTGGGTTTGGTTTTGAGTGTGCTTGATGAGATCCTAAGTAAGATTGGTTTTGTGATCCAGTTTATGGCCGCGTTCAGCATCATAACCGGCCTGGTAGTATTGGTAGCCTCGGTGCTCATCAGCAAATTTCAGCGCATCCGCGAAAGCGTACTGCTGAGAACGCTCGGTGCCAGTCGGAAACAGATATTGGTGATTACCGCAATGGAATATTTTTTCCTCGGAAGTTTAGCCGCCGCAACCGGGATTATCCTGTCTTTGGGATCAAGCTGGGCGCTGGCCCGCTTCAGTTTTGAATCTGAGTTCAGGCCCGAAGCGCTGCCTGTAATATTGCTGTTTTTATTTATTACCATGCTCACGGTTGCAATCGGCCTGTTTAACAGCCGTGGCATACTCAACCGCCCCCCGTTAGAAGTATTAAGAAACGAGGGATAAATTACCTTTCAAGGGACGAGTAATTTTACAGGTAGATAGATTGGTTACAAGGCCTCGGTACTAAAAGTATCTCCCTGGCGGATATCTCCCGTCTGGAAGCCTTTTTTAAACCAGCGCATACGCTGGGCTGAAGTTCCATGGGTAAAAGACTCCGGTACAACTTGTCCCTGAGTTTGCTTTTGTATACGGTCATCACCGATGGCACTTGCGGCGGTCAGAGCCTCCTCAATATCACCTTCCTCCAAAATATTGTTCAATTTATCTGCTCTGTTGGCGTACAAGCCGGCATAAAAATCTGCCTGGAGCTCCAGCATCACAGAGAGTTTGTTGTATTCGGCTTCGCTTACGCGACCTCTCATCTGCTGTACTTTTTCTGATGTGCCCATCAGATTTTGAACATGATGGCCAACTTCATGTGCAATTACATAAGCCATTGGAAAATCGCCTCCGGCTCCAAACCGATTTTTTAGTTCATTCTGGAAACTCAGATCAATATAAATCTTTCCATCCGCCGGACAGTAAAACGGCCCTGTTGCCGAGCTGGCCGAACCGCATGCAGAAGCGACCCGATCATCAAACAAAACCATGGTCGGCTCCTTATATTGTGAACCCATTTCCTGGAAAACTTTATTCCATACTTCATCGGTATCACCCAAAACCACATCGGCAAACTGGCCCGCTTCATCTGTTGGCGATCCTTTGGCAACTTCTGTCTGGCTGCCCTCGCCAATGGGAAGCTGGCTTACCAAATTTGCGGCATCGGGGCCAAAAATTAAACCCAGAATAACAACCAGAATGCCACCGCCGCCAAGGGCCATGCCGCCACCGCTCATGCCGCGGCGATCTTCAATATTCCCGCTTCCGCGTCTTCCTAACCAGCGCATATTATTTTGTTTAGAGTGAATGTTGTTTGCAGAACGTTTACCGACTCATGTTTGTTTACTCCATAATTACTATCGGGAATCAGCCTTTTCAATTGGCTGAGCCGGTAAGTTTAACTTCCGTAAGATGATGAGCCTGGCCGAATCGTTGGGTAATTAATTTCTTCTGGCCGTCTTTATCAATTCTTACGGTAAAGATCAGATCGTAGTCGGCGTCGTCTAATTTGCTTACCGGAGGTTCCAGACCAAAAGCTTTAATTAACTCTGATACCGTATTAGAGTGGCCTACCACCACTGTGTTTTTAAAGCGATAATCTGAGAGGATAAGTTTAGAAATGCCCTCAAAGTCGTCGGCTTTGTAAGAACTAATGGGTATACCGTTGCGCTGCGCAACAGGCGCCCCGGTTTGCATGGTCCGTTTAAAGTTAGTAGCAAATACTGCGGCTATGGGTTTCTTTTTTAATAATAAATTCAGATCATGAGCTCGTTTTAGCCCTTCCGGGTTCAGCTCCGGGTTAGCATTTCCCGGATCGGCAGTTTGCTTTTCTGCGTGCCTTACAATATAAATTACGGTTTCTTTAGATGCCAGCTTCGCGTTGATAGATGCGAAAATCGCGATGAAGCAAAATAAGCAGGCCGCAGCTTTTTTAAATTTTATCATCTCAGCAGTTTTAGGATTTGCAATTAATCAAAACACTTGGCGCATAAATGCCTTTGTAAACTTAAAGAATAACAGCATGAATTTTAAAAAAATAGGTAAATGGTTCAAAAAGGCTTTCGGCCTTTTCAAAGCGTCATTTACTGCGTTCATGGAAGACAAGGCGCTAAAGATGAGCGCATCTCTGGCTTATTATACCATTTTTTCCATGGCTCCGCTGCTAATGATCATCATTTCATTAACCAGCATTTTTTATGGTCGGGAGGCCATTCAAAACCGTGTGTTTAATGAGATAAACGGATTTGTGGGCAATGAAGCCGCCCTGCAAATACAGGAAATCATTAAGCAGATCACGCTTTCGCAGGATTCTACCTTTGCGATAGTAATTGGAATTCTGACATTGTTCATCGGGGCCACGGGAGTTTTCATAGAAATTCAGGATTCGATAAACCAAATATGGCGTGTAAAAGCCAAGCCTAAAAAAGGCTGGAAAAAAATGCTTATAAACCGGGTATTGTCTTTCTCAATGATCATCAGCCTAGGCTTTTTACTCATTGTTTCGTTGGTGATAAACGCTTTAATTCTCGCCCTGAGTGCAAAATTAACAGAGTTTTTTCCCGAAATCACCATTTTTATTGTACAGATTATTAACGCCGGCATCACGTTTATTGTGATCTCGGTGCTCTTCGCAATTATTTTCAAATATTTACCCGATGTGGAAATCGGCTGGACAGATGTGCGGGTGGGGGCCATATTTACGGCACTGCTTTTTACTCTGGGAAGGTTTCTCATCGGATTATATATTGAAAAGATTGGCCCCGGGTCTGCATATGGAGCTGCCGGTTCGCTAATTGTGATTTTGGTTTGGGTGTATTATACGTCGGCAATTCTCTACTTCGGCGCAGAGTTTACGCAGGTTTACGCTCAATGTTATGGTGGCGCTATAAGGCCGGCAGAGTATGCCGTACACATTGTACTTTCTGAAGAAGAACGCGAAGTAAAAGTTTTGCCTAAACAAGACCACGAGATTGAAGTGGATGATGATGACGACGAGGCTGACAGCCAACCCATCTCCAAACGAAGTTGACCTGTTTATGCCAAACCCTCGGGCAGTGGAAATAAAGGCCTTTCAATACCGCTCATGGATCATGGTTAGTATCCGCTCCATTTCCTTTCTAATTTCGGCAATCGGCCTCACGTAATTGTTGTTCATAAAGGAGAATATCAGCGTCTTTCCAGAACGTGTTTTAAGGTATCCGCTAAGCGTGTGATTGTTAGACAGGCTTCCGGTTTTGGCGAAAACAAATGGCTTTTCTGCCTTGAAATAGTTTCGCAGCGATCCTGTTTTACCGCCCTGGGGCAGCAAACTGAACAAGCGATCCTCGTTGTTTACCTCATTGTAAATTTTTTCGCAAAGCTTCACCATGTCTGCCGGCGTAAAAAGATTTTGACGGGATAATCCGGAACCATCAACCCATTGGGGCTTGTCGGGTAAATCGGTGAGGAATTTCTCCTCAACCGAATCAATTACCGACTGCGTATTTAGAACCTGGCTATTTTCCGAGCCAAAGTTGAGCAGAAGCTGTTCGGCAATAAAATTATCGCTGGGCAACAGCATACGCTTAAATACCGAATCGGCCGGGGTACTATAAATGGTTTTAAATTGCAGCGGTTTTTTCAGGTTGACCGTCCCCGCGTAATTGGGCAACAGGTAATTTAAGAGCGAATCTGTTACTGTTTTACCAGTTTTAAACGGAATTTCCTGTTCATAATTTTTTCCGGTGGCTTTATCAGGCTGGTGAAATCTGTTCTGAAGAAATTCACGCCGGATATTGAAGGCTCCCTCTGCCTGCAGGCTGTCTGTAATGAATTTAAAAATTGGGTTGTCCGCTAAAACCGGCGAAAAAATTATATCATCACCTTCAGCCCTGGCCCGGATAATGTTTCCATAGACCGGAAATTCGGAAATTTCTGGTTGGTAATATTCTGTATAATCATCGTAAGACCATCCGGTACCGTAAAAATCTCCGGTATATCGGCCCGCTGCCCAATACAATTTCTTGTTGCTGGCTCTTAAGAACTCCAGCACCCGCTGTTCCTTAAAGTCAGGATGCATAAAAACCGGATCGGCGGTAGCCCAGAAAATGAGCGAATCTCCTTTTTCAACGTAATGCAATCCCGGAAGGGAATCTCTGAGAAGTTTTAAGCCTGCGTAAAGAGTGAAAAGTTTGGTATTAGACGCCGGTGTAAAATATTGGTGACCCAGTTGCTGGGCAACCAGCTTTCGGGTGCCGAGGTCAAACAGGTAAAACCCGGTAAAATGGCTATTTAAAATCTCAGAATGGCTAATAAGGTTCTCAATTTTAGTAGAGCGAAGCCGCTGCGCATGCAAGTTGGTGGTTGTGGCAAATAGCAAGCCTGCCAAAAGAAGATTATAGATTTTCATAAATTTAAATAATCCGGGCGGTTTTTAAGTCGCCGATAAAAGTAGTCAGTTTCATGTTGTTTCCGTTCTAACATGTATCTTATGCAGAATATGGAATTTATTTCGCGAAAGCCGAAAACAATAAGAACGCTGCTAATTATTACGCTGTTCTTTTGCGCTTTCCAGGAAGTGAGCGGCCAGCATTTTGAATTTTCTGATTATCGCAAACGCGAAACCATTACGTTCAAACTGGTTAAAAATCTGATGATTGTGCCCTTGACCATCAATGGCAACGGGCCTTATAATTTTGTTTTGGATACGGGTGTTGGTCTGCTTTTAATTACAGACCCCAAATTAGTAGATACGCTGCAAATTAAAAACCTGCGCAGCATTAAAATATTGGGTTTCGGCGAGGGCAATGACCTGAGCGCCTTTGTAACACCTTCGCTGAAAATCCAAATAGGTTCGGCTATATCCGGTGCCATCCCCGCAGCCATTTTAAAGAAGGACATTTTTGAACTGTCCAGCTATGCCGGAATGCCCGTTCACGGCTTAATCGGCTATGAATTTTTTAACAGTTTCACAGTAAAAATAAGTTACGTACTGGGCGTCATCACGGTATACAGGCCCGATAAATTTTTCCGTTTCCGGAAAGGCTCAAAAATTCCGATTAGCATAGAAGACAGAAAACCGTATCTGATAACGGAGATTATGTTAGGCGATGGCCGAAAGATTGAGGCGAAACTAATTATTGATACCGGAGCAGGCCATCCCATCTCCCTTGAAAGTTATAAAGGCGAACCCTTTGAAGTGCCGGCGGTGAATATTGCCGCTAACCTTGGCGTGGGCTTAACCGGTGCAATTAACGGCTATATCGGGCGGGTACCGCACGTAAAACTCGGCAAATATAAGCTCGATAACGTAATTGCTTCTTTCCCTGATTATGGCGACGTTGGATCAAAAGTAACCGCCGTGCCCCGCAACGGCAATCTGGGCAACAGTATCTTAAAGCGCTTCGATGTTATTTTTGATTACAGCAGGGAAACCATGTATCTGCGGCCTTCAACCATGCTGAAAGAGCCTTTTGAACATGACATGAGCGGAATGGAATTAACCTCTGCCGGAGAAGATTACAGCCGGATCGTTATCGCCAGAATTGAACCCTATTCGCCGGCAGAAAACATTGGCCTGAAAAAAGATGATGAAATAGTCAGTATCAATTTTAAACCGGTAGCTCAAATGACCATTCAAGAAATAGATAATCTCTTCCGCTCAAAAAACGACCGCAGTTTTATTCTGGATATTGCCAGAAATAAGGGCAAAGACCGCGACCGCTATATTCTGACGCTGGAAAGGCGGATTTAAAAGGATAAAATCAGCTGGTTGTTAATCTGAAACTAATAGTTTTCACTTAGGAAACTAAATTACGAGCGAGCAAATTTTTCCGCTGGATTTCCCCTTACTCAATCACAAAATTTTATATTAGCCCTTCGCAGCATTTTTAAACCAGCAATTGATGAAAAAAGCACTGATCGTAGTATTAGCTATAACATTAACCGCCCTGTCTTCGCGGGCGCAAAAAAGAAAGAATAATGACAAATTGCCCTCGGCCACGACCAGTACCCAGCGCCTAAACGCCTTTGATGAACGGGTAGCGGCGGGCCAAACTTCTCTGGTTTCAAATGTTCGGTTTCGGTCAATCGGTCCAACCGTAATGAGCGGTCGTATTACCGACGTGGATGTTAATCCAAACGATCCAACCGAATTTTATGCGGCCTACGCTTCGGGCGGCTTATGGTATACCAACACCAACGGGATATCATTCAGCCCGGTTTTTGACCAGCAGGCCAGCATGACTATCGGTGACATAGCGGTAGACTGGGCCAATAATGTTATCTGGATAGGCACGGGCGAAAACAATTCCAGCAGGTCATCTTACGCAGGAACCGGAGTGTATAAAAGCACCGATAAAGGCAAAACCTGGCAATGGATGGGCCTGCCGGAATCGCACCATATCGGCCGCATTATTTTTCATCCTGAAGATATGAATACGGCTTGGGTGGCCGCATTGGGCCATCTCTACTCGCCAAACAAAGAGCGGGGTGTTTACAAAACTACCGATGGCGGCAAAACCTGGAAACAAACCCTTGCTATTGATGAAAACACCGGCGCTATTGACCTGGAAATAAACCCGAAAGATCCAAACACGCTGTATTCGGCAATGTGGAAAAGGGAACGCCGGGCCTGGAATTTTGTAGAAAGCGGTGAAACATCTGGCATTTATAAAAGTACCGATGGCGGCAACACCTGGGGGTTAATCAGTGGCCAGGGCAGCGGCTTCCCTACCGGGGAAGGGTTGGGCCGGATTGGTATGGCGGTCTTTCCTCAAAATCCGGATATTGTTTATGCCATTTTAGATAATCAGTTTCCGCGTAAAGCGGAGACCGTTAAAGCAGAAGAAGGTAAACTTACGCGGGATGATTTCCGGAAAATGTCTAAAACAGATTTTTCAAAGTTGGAAGACCCACGCATATTGGAATTTCTACGGGAGAATCGCTTTCCGGCGAAATACACGGCGCAGTCTATCAAAAAAGACATCCTCGCCGATAAAATTAAGCCCATAGCACTGGTAGAATATTTGGAAGACGCCAATACGCAAATGTTTGGAACCGACATTATGGAGGCCGAAGTATATCGCAGTGATAATGCCGGGAAAACCTGGAATAAAGT
The DNA here is from genome assembly GCA_041749185.1 of Daejeonella sp. Lineage (GTDB taxonomy): Bacteria > Bacteroidota > Bacteroidia > Sphingobacteriales > Sphingobacteriaceae > Daejeonella. The sequence continues at coordinate 68,969 of JBGTBV010000007.1, forward strand.
AAATACGCAGGATTTGCGTGGAGTTTACAACACCTACGGTTATTATTTCGGTCAGATACGGGTATCGCCAACAAATGCGGATAAGATTTACATTATGGGCGTTCCCATTTACCGGTCAGACGATGGCGGCAAGACTTATAAAAACATAAACGGCGATAACGTGCATGCAGATCATCACGCTCTTTGGGTTGACCCGAATAAAGACGGCCATCTGATTAACGGAAACGACGGCGGAATAAATATCTCGTATGATGATGGAAAAACCTGGTTTAAAGCCAATACACCGGCAGTTGGTCAGTTCTATTCGGTAGCGCTTGACATGGCAAAACCCTATAACGTATATGGCGGCTTGCAGGATAACGGAGTCTGGTTCGGCCCTTCTGACTATAAAGCCAGCTACAATTGGTATGATGATGGCGACTATGATTACAAACGCATTTGGGGCGGAGATGGCATGCAGGTGGCAATTGATACCCGCGAAAATAATTTGGTTTACACCGGTTCGCAGTACGGTGCCTACGGCCGCTTTAACAAAACCACCAAAGAACGGTTGCCATTCCAGCCCAAGCACGAACTTGGCGAGCGTCCGCTGCGTTGGAATTGGGAATCGCCGGTGCAGGTGTCCAAACATAATCAGGATGTGGTTTACTTCGGTTCAAACCGTTTCCACCGCTCTTTAAATAAAGGAACCGATTTTGTTGCCCTCTCGGGCGATTTGACTAAGGGTGGAAAGCCGGGCGATGTAACCTACGGCACTTTAACAACAATTGATGAATCGCCGTTAAAATTTGGGCTTCTATACGCCGGAAGCGATGATGGGCTGATCCATGTTTCAAAAGACGGCGGCTACACCTGGAATAAAATCTCCGATGATCTGCCACAGAATCTATGGGTTTCGCAGGTTACCGCATCGGCTTTCGCAGAAGGAACTGTCTATGTTTCCTTAAACGGGTATCGCTGGGACGATTTTAATTCATACCTCTATCGCTCAACAGATTTCGGCAAAACATGGATCCGCATAGGCAGTAGCCTGCCCGCCGAGCCGGTTAACGTGGTTAAAGAAGATTTGGAGAACAAAAATATTTTGTACGTTGGCACAGATCACGGCTTATACATCTCGCTAAACGCAGGCGAAACTTTCTCCTTGTTTAACGGCGGTATGCCCGCGGTTGCCGTTCATGATCTGGCTGTGCATCCCCGCGAGCACGATCTGGTAGTAGCAACACATGGACGCTCTTTGTATGTAGCCAGCGTGAAGGAAGTACAACAGCTAACTCCTGATGTATTGGCGAAGGATATTTACGCTTTTGAATTAAGCAGCGTTAATTTCAGCAACGCCTGGGGCCGCCGTTATGATGATATATTTGAACCGGAATATGCCATTCCCTACTATTCCAGGACCGCTGGGAAAGTAAGCATCAACATAAAAACAGAAGGCGGCCTGCTACTTAAACAACTTACAGACAGTGCAGAGGCGGGCCTGAATTTCAAATTATATGATCTGAGCATTGATGACTCTAAAGTTAAAGAATACCAGGACGAACTTAGTAAAAGTAAAAAGACAACGTTAACCGCCGCCGACAGCAAAAAGGTATACCTGCAGCCGGGCAAATATACTGTTGATCTAGAAAACGCAGCCGGACAAAAAACAAATACGATTCTAACCGTTACCAGCGCAGGCCGCGGTCAGTTGAGCCTGGAGCCGGCTGCCGAAACGGAGCCTGAAGAGCCTGAACGAAAATAATTTTCACCGATGGCCTGACTTCATTCTGGAACAGGCCGTTTTTATGGCAATTGCATTTATGGATGGGAGCCGGTTACAGCCGCCGTGTAACTTTCCCGTTAACCCGAAGGTAAAGCCGGGGGGTATTATAAATTTGCTAATTGCTTTTAAACCAAACGATAAAGAATATGATTAGAAACCTACGTTGCGTATCCATCGTAACATTATCTGCCCTGCTGATAACGGGCGGAATTGACAGCGCTTTCGCACAAAGGCGTAAAAAGAAAGATCAGCCGGCGGCTCCGGCAACGGCTCCCGTTCCTGCGCCCGGCGCAAATGCCCAAGCTTCAAAAGCAGCCATTAAACCTTACAAGGAGGTTATCACCGATAAGGCAAAAACCGACAATGGTTTATTTAAAGTGCACCGTCTGGATAATAAATATTTCTATGAGATCCCCGATTCGCTTTTCGGCCGGGAGATGCTGGTAGTAACCCGGTATGCTAAAACACCAACCGTAGACGGAAGTTACGGAGGTGAGGAGCTGAACGAGCAGGTATGGCAGTGGGAGAAACGCGACAAGCAGGTTTTTATACGCGTGCCCTCATATGATAACATTGCCGCAGAAGGCACCCCGATGTATGAATCGGTACGTAACTCAAACCTGGCGGCAGTGCTTGCTTCGTTTGATATAAAAGCGTACAACCGCGATTCTAATTCGGTGGTTATTGAGGTAACAGATCTTTATCAGAAAGATGTGCAGTCCCTTGGATTACCGCCCCAACGCCGTACACAATACAAAATCACCACGATGGATGAATCCCGTACTTACGTGGATACCATCAAATCATTCCCCATTAATATCGAGGTTCGCTCGCTTAAAACCTACAAAGCAAATGATGCGCCCGGCGATAAAACTCTGGGATCCATGACTGTGGAGATCCATAATTCCATGTTATTGCTTCCAAAAGTGCCTTACAAAGCTCGTTTCGGCGATGACCGGGTTGGCTATTTCGGTCAAAGCCAGACAGATTACGGTGTAGATGCCCAGCGGGCAGAAGTTACACGTTATATTCATCGCTGGAAACTGGAGCCTAAAGATCCTGCGGCATATAAACGCGGAGAGCTGGTGGAGCCTAAAAAACAAATTGTTTATTATCTGGATCCGGCCACACCGCTAAAATGGAGGCCTTACCTAATTGCAGGTGTTAAAGACTGGAACGTAGCATTTGAAGCCGCAGGTTTTAAAAATGCTATCACCTGTTTAGAAGCTCCAACCAATGACCCGGATTGGTCGCCGGAAGATGCCCGTTATTCTGTGATTCGTTATTTTGCTTCCAATATAGCAAACGCTTACGGTCCGCATATTTCCGATCCTCGCTCTGGCGAAATTATGGAATCAGACATTGGCTGGTATCATAACGTAATGAACCTGGTGCGCAACTGGTTTTTCGTTCAAACAGCCGCCATCAACCCTGAAGCCCGCACCCCAAAATTTAAAGATGAAGTAATGGGCCAGTTGGTTCGGTTTGTATCTTCTCATGAAGTTGGTCATACCTTAGGCCTTCCCCACAACTTCGGCTCAAGCGTGGCTTACCCGGTTGATTCATTGCGGTCGCCCGCTTTTACCAAACGCATGGGCGGCACAGCTCCATCTATTATGGATTATGCCCGTTTCAACTACATTGCCCAGCCGGGCGATGAAGGGGTGATGTTATACCCTGGCGTTGGCGAATATGATAAATGGGCTATCAAATGGGGTTATTCTTGGTTTGATAATCAAACTCCCGAAGAAGAAGCGAAGACGCTTAACAAATGGACTTTAGAAAAGGCCGGCAATCCATTGTATTTCTATGGAAGGCAAACCGGAAATCCAATTGATCCGCGTTCCCAATCAGAAGATTTGGGTGATGACGCCGTTAAAGCATCAACCTACGGAATTGCCAACTTGAAAAGAATAGTTCCAAATCTGGAGAAATGGACTTATGAAGAAGGTGAAGCCTATGAGAATTTGGATGAGCTGCACGGACAGATATTAGGCCAATGGAACCGTTACATGGGCCATGTGCGTTCCAATATTGGCGGGATTTATGAGAACAACAAAACTTATGAGCAGAAGGGCCCGGTTTATTCTCACGTATCAGAGGCTAAACAACGCGAAGCCATGAAGTTTATAAACAAGGAGGCTTTTACCACTCCTACCTGGATGCTTGATCAGGCCATTTTAAATAAATTTGACCAGGCTGGTATCGTTGATCAGGTTCGCCGCAGTCAGGCTGGCGTACTAAACGGAATTCTTGATTTTGGCCGGTTAGCCAGGGTGATTGATAACTCTGTTAAAAACGGAAACAACGCTTACAGCATGGAAGAGTTGTTCGCCGACGTTCATTCGGGTATTTGGACCGAACTGAAAAACGGGAATAATATGGACACGTACCGTCGCAACCTTCAGCGGGCTTACATTGAGCGTATGGAATATCTGATGACAAAAGATCAGGAGTTGCCCGCCGGAGTATCACCCCAGCTTGCAGCCAGGTTTTTCGGAACGCAGATAGATGCATCTCAATCGGACATCAGGCCTATGGCCCGCCGGGAATTGAAGTTGCTTGCAGCAGAAATTAGATCCTCTATGCCCAAATTCAGCAACGCCGTTGTTAAAGCGCACCTCGAAGATAGCCTGGTGCGGATCAATAACATTTTAAATCCTAAAAGCTGATCCAAAAGCTTTCTTAGAAAACCCGCCCGAATTTTCGGGCGGGTTTTTTTGCTTTAAAACGAGACCATTACAAATCAAAGTTTCCTCCGATATCTGAACCGGCAGTAAAAGACTGTTTCTTAGTTATTTCCGAGTGTTCGATGTGATTTTTGAAACTATTGATATCGTTGCGCAGAACCTTTTCAAATGCGGGGCTAAGCCAGCCTGCCATTTTTGATTTAATAAAACCGCCCGGTGGCGGCAAATAGCTAATCACAACTTGAATTACAGTGCCTTGGCCATCTGCGGTGTCCATAAACTCTACCTTGCCCGCATTGTCAATGCCAGAACCTCCCACAGATTTCCACCCGATCACTTTTCCGGGTTCGTCATTCACAATTTCGGCATCCCAGCTAATGGTGGCGATGTTGCCCGGCAATTTGGCCTCCCAGCTTGATCGCTTTTCACCCGTGGTTTTTACGCTTTTTAAATGGCTCATAAATAAAGGCAGATTTTCTAAGTTCCGCCAGAAATTATAAACCTCCTGCCGGGGCTCATCTACATACACCGAAGTTCGGATATTGATGTTTGAACTTTTGTAATGCCGTGCATTTTGATTCATAAATGTATAGAGCGGGCAGTTCCCCGTTACTCCCCGATAAATGAGGTATCCACCCGTTGCCGTCATTATAGTATTCCTTACCGGATGATTGAGAATATTTTTTAAGCCTCCCGCTAACAGGCGGGCACCTGCACCAATAGAAGCTATCCGCTCTGGCCAGCCCACGTTTACTAAGATGTCTTTTCCCCGGGAAACGGAATTATATCGGCCCAGGTCGCTATTGATACTTGATGTGTCCATAATAATTGAGTATAGATATACTTTATGAACCATTTACTACAACCTTAGTTTAAATTTTTATAATTTTCGGCGCTAATCACCAATAGCATGCTATGAAAAAAGTACTTCTTTTTTTACCCTTGGTCTGCTTTATATGTACTGTTGGTTTCAGCCAGACAGATTCATTAGACCTTATTAAAAACAAATGGTCGGTTGCCCGGATTTCTGCCGGAGTAAAATTCAAACATTACCGTTCTGCTTCTCTCTTCAATTCCAATCAGAGCATCAGTTTGGTGGAAGTTAAGCCCCGACGAAAAAACCAGTTTGACCTTGGTTACAGCGAAAAACAACTAATTAAAACCAGCGATTTTGGCAAATCAGCAAAGGCTATCGCGGCGCTTAACGGAACTTTTTTCGATGTAAAGAACGGAGGCTCTGTAGATTTTATAAAGGCCAACGGACAGATAATAAACGAAAGTCGCGTGGGTAAAGACGGGCAGCGTGCGGTACACCAGCAATCGGCGGTATTCATCTTGAACGGTAAGCTCGGTATAAGTAAATTTAACGGTGATGTCCGATGGGAACATACCTTACCCGGCGATGACGTGATGGTGACCGGGCCGCTTTTGTTATTGAGCCACGAATTTCAACCATTAGATACAGCAAACCTGTTTAATAAAACCCGCCATCCGCGTAGTGGCATAGTAATAACCGGCAAAAACCGGGTATTGCTGATAACCGTTGACGGCCGGAATGAAAATGCCGCGGGAATGAGCCTTTTCGAATTTAGCAAATTAATGCGCTGGATTGGCGGTCGCGATGGGATAAATTTAGACGGCGGCGGCTCAACAACCCTTTGGCTGAACAACGATTCGGGTGGTGCGGTGGTGAATCACCCCTCGGATAACAAAAAATGGGATCACGACGGCGAAAGAAAAGTAGCAAATACTATTCTGCTGATAGATAGTAAAAAACGTTGATATAGCCTCCATTTCATTTTCTGGCGATTGTGGCGCCAACCTGTGTCTTAGGCTCCTGAATGATAGGTTCGTTCTACTGGAAAAACGAAATACCGATTTCGATAAACCTTTTACAACTCAATTCCGTATTTGCTCATAATATTAAAGCTATGGAACGTAAAGATTTTTTATCCCTGATGGGGCTCGGTGCAGGTGCAATTGTGGTTTCCTCCTGTTTGGGCGCCTGCGGCAAAAGTGATAGCGGTTTTCCCTCGCCGTCTCCCGGCCCGACACCGGGCCCAAATGGCAAGGTGGATTTTACAATTGACGTATCCAACAACGCCAACATTAATTCAAAAGGATGGACCATTCAGGACGGCGTGATCATCGCAAAAAACGGGGCGGCATACATCGCGTTAAGCGGAGCCTGCACACATGAACAAAACCCGATGACGTACGAAGCCGGATCCAATACGTTTCCCTGCTCTTTGCAGGGCGCAACGCACGGCTCGGCTTTTGATGCCAACGGCGTGCGCCTGAGAGGCCCCGCACCTCGAAACCTCACCAAGTTTAATACAACCTTAACAGGAAGTTCTTTGCGGGTTTTTGAATCCTAATCTGCATGATCAGACTGATTATTTTCCTGCTGCTGAGCTCCCCAACGTTTGTAGTTGCACAAGACGATTTGATGGCGCTGGCCACAGATAGCAATGAAACCCAACTTGCAAACGCAACCTTTAAAGCCACCCGGATTATTAACGGCCATTCTGTAGAAACGGTTGGAAAATACAATATGGACTTTATTATCTCGCATCGTTTTGACCGGCTGAACCGAGGCTTTGATGATTTCTTTGGCTTAGACGCTGCAACAAACCGACTTGCACTTGAATATGGGCTAACAAATGATGTAATGGTCGGAATTGGCCGAAGCTCTTTTGAAAAGAATTATGATTTTTTCGGGAAGTTTCGTCTGCTGCGCCAAAGTACCGGAAGAAATGCAATACCGATCTCTCTAACGGCTTTTACAGGATACTCGTTGCGTACTTTCAAGTCAGATCCGAGGCGTACCGGCCGGGAGCGTAGCAGCTATACAGGCCAGTTGCTCATTGCCAGAAAATTCGGCGAAGCCCTATCGCTTCAAATCTCTCCCACCTACATTTACCGCGAACGGCCTGACGTGTTTACTGATTTAAAGTCGGTTTTTGCCACCGGGCTTGGCGGCAGGTTAAAAATTACCAAACGCACATCTGTAAACGGAGAATATAATTATGTGTTTCCAAACCAGATAGACGATCGCTATAAAAACAATCTTTCTTTCAGCTACGACATAGAAACGGGCGGGCACGTTTTTCAGCTTCTGTTCACCAACTCTTTCGGAATGGTAGAACGCCAGTTTATTACCGAAACAGACGGAAGCTGGTCTGATGGCGATATCCATTTCGGCTTTAATATTTCCAGAACTTTTAGCTTTGCCAAACGCAGCAAACCGCAATGAAAAAACTTTGGATATTTGTCTTAATCGGTGTTTCCAGCACGTTATCGGCTTTAGCTCAGAGCGAGATTTACACAAGCGGTAAAACCAGCGTCTCTTTTTTTTCTGCGGCTCCTCTTGAAGATATTGAAGCGCTGAATCAAAAGGCCGTCTCGCTAATCAATTTAAAAAACCGTGAAATTGTAGTAAGAATACCCATACGGGAGTTTCAGTTTTCAAACAAGCTGATGCAGCAGCATTTTAATGAAAATTACATGGAAAGCGAAAAGCACCCTTACGCTACGTTTAAAGGAATCATTAATGAGCCGTTTGTTTTTACAAAACCCGGAATTTACAACTTAACCGCTACCGGTATATTTAACCTGCACGGGGTAAATCAAAAGCGTACGCTAAGCGGTAAATTATCTGTCGGCGATCAGGGTATATTATTAGAAACCGATTTCACAGTGTTGTTGGCCGACCATAAAATAAAAATCCCTAAACTGGTGTTCAACAAAATTGCCGAGCAAATTGCGGTAAGTACCCGCTTTAATTATTCTTTGAGGCAAAAATAAATCTACTCAAGCCGTTTTGATTTTCAAGCCTTATTTTTAACCTATCCGGGTTAAAAAAAAATGCCTTAAGGGTTTTCCTCAAGGCATTTGGTTTTTAGAACTAATCTTAATACCCCGGATTCTGCACTAAATTCGGATTGGCATCTGTTTCCCTTTGCGGGATAGGGAAAACCAACTTATTATCATTCCACGGAAGCGAAGCAATATTTTGCTGGGTACGCTTTATATCGTGTAAGAAGAATCCTTCAAAAGCAAGTTCCAAACGGCGCTCGTTTAAAATGTTAGCTAAAGTGGCGGGCACCGGCGCAAGGCCTACTCGGCTCCGGATAACGGTGAGATCCTGCGTAGGCGTTCTTCCGCCGATAGGGGCAGCCGGCAATAACCTTTGGTTCGCTTCTGCCCTGGTGAGGTACATTTCTGCTAACCTGATTACTGTTACGTTTCCAAACTGGTTACTGGATTTTGCGTTAAAAATAGAACCGCCCGACTCATAAAAAATTTCCAGACGCTCGTCGGCAGCCTCATACTGGCTAAGCCAGTTATCGGTAATCGCAGCGTCACCACGACCGCCGAAATCTGACGGGGCGTAAAACTCATTAAAGCCGTTTGCGCCAGACTGGGAGGTTACCTGAATAGCGAAAACATCTTCGGATGTGTTTGAACCCGCACCACCTCCGGGAACCGGGAACGCGTCTGCATAATTGGGGGTTAGCGTTCTGCCCGATGATGAAATTACCCTCGTTGCTGCCTGCGCTGCGTTGGCATAATCTCCCTTTTGAAGATAAACTCTCGAAAGCATACCCGCCGCGGCGAATTTGTTAGCGAAAAAACCATTGTTGTTCGGCAGTTTTGCTTCGGCTTCGGTTAAATCGGCAATAGCCTGGGCGTATACTTCGGCTACCGTTGCACGACTCACCTGATTAGATTCATCAACTGCAATGGTTGGCATCAAGACTAAAGGAACGCCCAGATTTGAGGCCGGATCGCCGTCGTTATATGCTTTCCCAAATAAGCGAACCAACTCAAAATAAACGGCTCCTCTTATAAATTTGGCTTCACCTTCTACTTTATCCTTTTTGGCAGCGTCTACTTTATCTATTGCCGCTAACACGTTATTCACATCATTAATTACATCGTAACCATCTCTCCAAATGTTATTCACAAATAGATTGTCTTTGGGTACTGTCTTAGTAATAATTTGGGTTAGACCCTGAAAAGTACCTGACCACTCAATTGCATTGACGTTTGCCAAAAAATCTGCAGTAAGGTAAATTCTGCCGCCGTAGACGTTGACATCTCCCAATTCAGCGTAAGCGCCAACCAAGGCCACCTCCACATCTTTTGAAGTTAAAAGTGCCTTATCCTGGTCAATAGTTTGGGTGGGTTGGATATCCAGTTGCTTTTCGCATGACGATAAACCGACGGTTAGCACCGTAGTTAGCATCGCCCCGTATATATATATTCTTTTCATACTTTTAAATTTAGATTTTGGTTATAAACCGATATTTACACCAAATGAAAACACTTTAGCTTGCGGAGCCGAATAAAAATCTACACCCTGATTGATGTTTGAAGATTGATAATCCGCATTCACCTCCGGATCCCATCCTTTGTATTTTGTAAAAGTAGCGATGTTCTGACCGGTAGCATAGATGCGCACCTTGCTCAATTTCAATCTGGTTAAAACACTTGCAGGCAAGGTATAGCCTAAGGTTAAGGTTTTAAACCGAATGTAGGAACCATCACTTAAATAACGGGTTGAATTGTTTACACCATTACCGAAGAACAAGCGGGGCTCGGGAGTATCGGTGATATCGCCCGGTTTGTCCCAATAGTCCAATTCATCAGTGGTCTGATTATCAAATCCATTACTGGCACTTGCGGTCATATACTGGCCGCCAGCGTTGAAAATGTCATTACCGGAAACTCCCTGAAGAAACGCGGTGAGGTCAAATCCTTTGAAAGAGAAATTGTTGTTAAATCCGAAGATGTATTTAGGATTCGGATTACCAGCAAATATCCGTTCTGCGAAGTTAATGTCGTTGGTTACGGACCGGTCAATGGAGCCATCTGCATTTTTGGTATTCAGATAATAAATGGCATCGCCGTTGTTTGGATCTACGCCGGCATATTCCGGGAGATAGAACACGCCAATCGGCTGACCTTCGATGCCGTAATTGATGCTGTTGGTACCAAGTATCTGACCATCAAGATCGGTAATCTCATTATTGTTATTGGCAAAGCTAATGCTGCTTGACCAACTAAACTTGCCAACCAAATTCTCTGAGTTTATAGCCGCTTCAAACCCTTTGTTGGTTAGCTTACCTACGTTTTTGGTGAAGGTGGTAAAACCTGTGGTTTCTGGAACCGGAACGTTGAGAAGCAATCCGTCGGTTTTCTTTTCGTAGTAATCAAAAGAGCCGGATATCCGGTTGTTTAAAATTCCGTAATCGAGTCCGATATCCAGTTGCTTTGTTTCTTCCCAGCTTAAAGCAGGATTACTGATCTGAGAAGGTAATTGACCCGCCAGACCTCCGTAAGCACCGTTTCCGCTAAATAAACCGCGGGAAGCAAAGTTGCCAATCTCTGAGTTACCGGTTAAGCCGTAACTCGCTCTGGCTTT
>JBGTBV010000008.1:0-7286 GCA_041749185.1 Daejeonella sp.
TTTCAGCACCGGCGAGCGGTCTGATAAAGTTACCCGGCCGCAAGCCCAGGATTTGAATTCGGGCCTCGGAAAAATCATTCGGATTACCACCGATGGCAAACCGGCAGCAGGGAATCCATTTCTAAATAACGCAAACGCCCGACCTGAACTTTATTCGTACGGCCACCGCAACGTTCAGAGCCTGGCTTTGCACCCGGAAACCGGCGATTTATGTGAGGCCGAGTTTGGCCCCCGCGGTGGCGACGAGTTGAACCTGATTCAACCCGAGAAAAACTACGGCTGGCCCACTATAACCTACGGCATTGAATACGCCGGAGGAAAAATTGGCGATGCGATCACTCAAAAAGAAGGTATGGAGCAGCCGGTATATTATTGGGACCCGGTTTTATCGCCAAGCGGAATGACGTTTTACAGCGGCGCCGAAATGCCTGAGTGGAAGAACAATCTGTTTATCCCGGGGCTTAACAGCAATCATATAGCCCGCCTGGTATTAGAAAATAAAAAAGTAACGGGCGAAGAACGGCTGCTGGCCGGCGAAGGTCAAAGATTTAGGGCAATAACCCAGGGTAATGACGGGGCTTTGTATGCCGTAACCGATGAAGGCAGGTTGTATAGAATTGCGAAAAAATAGAAATAGATTGGATTTAAACGCAAGACAATATTGCCCTTTCGGACGTTACTGGCTGTCCGTATACTTCCGACGGGCTCTACGGATTAATCAATAATCAAGATTCTGCTCGTCCGGATTTGCAATTCGGTCGCCGATAAGAATAGATTTCCATCTTGCTCAATTACTTAAACATGGCTGTCCGTATAGTTCCGACGGGCTCTGCTGATTTAGTCAATAGCCAAGAGTCTGCGGCTCGCTTTTTTGAAATAGGTGTAACCATTTCAATTTATCGAATGGAACTATTTGGAAAGCAAAACCCTCCCGCTGTCGCTTGCACCTGCCGGGCCGTCCGCTTTAGTCTCCCGATGAAGAATCGGGAGGGCTACCGCTCCCGTCCCGTTTAGTTTAGGCAGGTTCGATGTTTCTATTTACACATGTTTGACGGGTTAGCTGTGGGGCTATTGTTTTCCTGGAGGTTTTTGCAAAGGTTTTGATCATAACGGTAACTCGGAGCATCATTTTAAGCAGCTGAAAACTCAAACGAACATTCAGACTCCAATTAAATCAAAAACAACTATTTTTTCATCCTCTTATTTTTCATTTATCTTGCAGCATGAAAACCAATCAGGAAACCCGCAGATCCTTTATCACCAGAGCCGCCCTTACAAGTCTGGCGGCAGTGAGCATTCCCGAAATTATCATGGCGGCAATGCCCGGGAACCATGCCCCCAAACTGAACCTGACCAAAAACGATACGATCCTCTTTCAGGGCGATTCCATTACCGACGCGGGCCGCAACCGAGGTGATAAGCAATATAATTCTCAAAATGCTTTGGGTGGCGGTTACGCTTTCCTGGCAGCAGCAGAATTATTACTAAATCATCCTGAAAAGAATCTGAAGATAGTTAACCGCGGCATCAGCGGTAATAAGGTTTTTCAGTTAGCAGAGCTTTGGGACACCGACGCAATAGAAATTAAACCCGATGTGCTCAGCATTTTAGTGGGTATAAATGATTACTGGCATGTGCTTTCGCATGGATACAAGGGAACGGTTGATATTTACCGAAATGATTACCGGGCTTTACTGCGTCGCACCAAAGAGGCACTTCCGGAAGTAAAGCTGATCATCGGCGAACCGTTTGCTATTTTGGGCACTGCCGTTAACTCATCCTGGTTTCCGGCTTTGGAAGCTTATCAGCAGGCGGCTGCAGAACTTGCGGCGGAGTTTGATGCGGCGTTTGTCCCCTATCAGAAAGTATTTAACGCCGCATTAAAACGAGCGCCCGGTGCTTATTGGTCGGCAGACGGTGTCCATCCAAGTATGGCTGGCTCTCAACTAATGGCCGAGGCCTGGATGCAGGTTATAAACAGCTAAATGTTTTTTGATTAAAATACTATAGGATATGTCAAAGCTCATTTTAACCCTAATTTTTTCGGTCTGCATATCATTTTTGCAGGCGCAGGTAATCTCCTCTCCCGATGGTAACTTGTCATTAACGGTAGAATTAACTGCCAACGGATCCCCATCTTACCAGTTAACTTACAAACAAAAGCCGGTAATTAAATCCAGCTCTTTAGGTTTTGAAACCGTTGATACACCTTCTTTTAACGGAGGTTTTACGATAACAAAGTCGGAAAAAACAACCGTTGATACTTCCTGGAACCCCATTTTGGGCGAGCAGAAAACTATCCGCAATCATTACAATGAATTGCTGCTAACGCTCTCGCAACAGGCACAAAAAAACCGGTATATCCAGATCAGGTTCAGGGTGTTTAATGATGGTTTAGGATTTAGATATGAATTCCCCAAGCAGGAAAACCTGAAATATTTCACCATTAAAGAAGAGCTTACCGAGTTTAACCTTGCCGGAGATCATAAAACTTTCTGGATACCCGGCGATTACGATACCAACGAATATCCCTACACCACGTCTAAAATTTCAGAAATTCCGGGTCTGATGAAAAAGGCAACCATTGATATTCATGCGCAGCAACCTATAAAGCAACTGGCCATTCAAACCCCCTCAATGATGAAAACCAGTGACGGTATATATATCAACATCCACGAAGCGGCGTTGATAAATTATCCGGCCATGGCTTTAAATGTAGATGCAACAAACTTTAAACTTCGTGCACATTTAACACCCGATGCCGTTGGCAACAAGGCCTACCTGCAAACCGAAGCACACACCCCATGGCGTACCATCGTGGTTAGCGACAAGGCAACAGATATTCTGGCTTCACGCCTGATACTAAACCTGAACGAACCTGCCGAATATAAAGACGTATCCTGGATAAAGCCGGTAAAATATATAGGTGTATGGTGGGAGTATTTTGTGGCCGGAAAAAGTTCCTGGGCTTACAGCAATGAAAACAACGTAAAAATGGGCCAGGATTTTAGCAAATTAAGTCCCAATGGTCGGCATGGCGCTACCAACGAAAATGTGAAGAAACACATTGATTTTGCCGCCGAACACGGCTTTGACGCGGTGTTGGTTGAAGGCTGGAATGTGGGCTGGGAAGACTGGTTTGGCAACTGGAAAGAAAACGTTTTCGATTTTGTTACGCCCTATCCGGATTTTAACGTGAAGGAATTGGAACAATACGCGGCCAGCAAAGGCGTAAAAATAATGATGCACCATGAAACGTCAGGCTCGGCTACCAACTATGAGCGGCGCCTTGATTCCGCATTCAGGTTCATGAAGGCGAATGGTTATAATTCCGTTAAAACCGGATACGTGGGCAAGATCATTCCTCGGGGCGAGCATCACGACAGTCAGTGGATGGTTAACCATTATATCTATGTAGCCAAAACCGCAGCCGAATACAAAATTATGGTCAACAGCCACGAAGCGGTGCGCCCCACCGGCGTACATCGCACCTATCCCAATTGGATTGCGCAGGAATCTGCCCGCGGAACCGAGTTTGAAGCCATGGGCGGACTGCCGCCCGAACACGCTACTATTCTTCCGTTTACACGGATGATGGGCGGCCCGATGGATTACACGCCCGGTATTTTTCAAACAGATCTTTCCTATTATGGCACCGGCAACCAAAGGGTAAATACTACGCTGGCGAAGCAATTGGCCTATTACGTAACCATGTATAGTCCGCTGCAAATGGCCGCAGATTTGCCTGAAAATTACATGCGTTTTCCGGATGCTTTTCAGTTTATCAAAGATGTGGCTCTTGATTGGGACAACACTTACATTTTGGAAGCAGAGCCGGGAGATTACGTAACCATCGCCCGAAAGGCGAAGGGAAAAGATGAGTGGTATATTGGCGGCATTACAGATGAAAATCCGCGTACAGCGATGATTAAGTTTGATTTCTTGCCTCAGGGGAAAAAATACGTGGCCAAAATTTATGCCGACAGCCCCAGAGCAAGCTGGAACAAAAATCCGCAGGGCTATATTATACGCAAGAGAATTGTGACCAGCAATACGCAGCTTAAGCAAAAAATGGGTGCCGGTGGCGGTGTGGCGATCAGCATTACCCCGGTTGATTCAAGAAGATAATTCTGAAAGGTTTTGTAAGATTAGTTTAGCAAAAATTAAAACTAACTTCCTTTTGCCCGGTTTAATAGAAAACGAAAACTTAAAAACTATGGAAACCAGAGAAAACGCAGTGGAAGTGTTAAACGACCTGATAGAAATTAATAATGACCGTATTGTGGGTTATGAGCGTGCCATTAAAGAAACCGAAACTGAAGATGCCGACTTGAAAAGTGTATTTTCTCAGATGATGCAGGAAAGCCAACAATGTAAGCAGGAATTAACCGCACAGGTATCATCATTAGGTGGCGAGGTTGAAGAAGGAACAACCGCAAGCGGAAAGATTTACCGTGCCTGGATGGACGTGAAAGCAACTTTTAGCGGAAACAGCAGAAAATCAATTTTAGAAAATTGCGAGTTTGGCGAAGATGCCGCTCAGAAAGCCTACCGCACTGCCTTAGATGATGATGACTTGCCTATGGAGTGCCGCGAACTGGTAAGGAAGCAACAGCAAACTTTAAAAGTATCGCATGATAAAATTAAGATGATGCGTGATCAGCAGTCCTGATCAGGTATTATTTTAACGAAGCCGGCCCGAATATAGATTCTGGCCGGTTTTTTTATTTTACGGCCGCCATAAAATCAAGTATAACGTCGTACATGCGGTTACCTCGCCAAAGCATCTGACTGATCATCCCGATATGCTTTTTCCCTTTTATCACTTCAAATCTCGCCGGAGTGTTTTGCTGATGTAAAACCTCAAAAAGCTTTCGCGATTGGGTTTGTATTGTTGGATAGGTACGCTGGCCGGTTAAAATGAGGTGAGGGTTGCTAATATTCTCTACATAACTTATTGGAGAACCCATTTTCCAACTTTCCGCCTCATCACCAAATGTTACCAGAAAACTTTCGGTTTGGCCGCCCTGCACTTTGTTAAAAAGGTAATCGTAAATATTCAATCCAAAGGCATCGTTCAAAATAATTCCTTTAATGGGGTTGTCTATTTCCAGCGCATCAAAAAACCTGGGGTCAGAATTAACCAGCTCGGCCAACTGCCCACCAGCCGAATGGCCCATCACAAATATGCGTTTTGGGTTACCGTTGTATTGGGCAATGTGGGTTGATACCCACTTTAACGCCGAGGCCACATCAGAAGCCATTTGCTGGTATTCGTACCGGGGCGAAAGGCTGTAATTAATATTTACTTCCACAACGCCTTTACTGGCAAAATTTCTGCCCAGCCACCAGTAAATATCTTTTTTGCCGCTATTCCAGGAACCTCCGTGTATAAAAACAATTACATCTTTGGCTTCCCCTTCCCTTTCGGGATACGTAACATCTAAAAAATGGCGGGCGTCTTTCGCATCAGCGATGTAAGGAATATCTTTCTCCCGATTTACATTTTTTGAAAAAGCATCGGCGAAGGCGAGAAACATAAACAACAAGAAAAGTAAAGGCTTTAAATTCATTAAACAACTTGCATTTGGTTTTAAAGGCAGTAAGGATTTTTTGGCAATTCGGGGTAAACTTATTTTATCAGCGGATCTTTCTCTCTTGTAAAATGTTTATAAACCAGTCTATCTAACCAGGCCGGGAAAAATCTGTTCAACATGACGGTAAGTTTGCCCTGACTCGTCATAATCAGGTTTCGTTTTCTGCCGATAACTCCCTGCACCAAAATTTGGGCCACGGTTTCTGCCGATACCATTTTCGCCTCGTCCATACTGCTTTCACCTTGAGCGCTTCCATCATGCACCAAAGCCGTATGTCTGATATTGGAGGCCGTAAAGCCGGGAGACGCGATCATTACATGCAACCCGGTTTTTAAATTCTCTACCCGCAAAGCTTCCAAAAATCCATTCAGGGCGAATTTAGAGGCAGAGTATCCGGTCCTCCCGGGCAAACCGCGATAACCCGCAATAGACGAAACGCCAACAACAGAACCGCCCGTCTTGAGCAACTCAGGCAAAGCGTACTTGGTGCAGTACACAGAACCCCAGAAATTAACGTCCATCAAATTACGTAAAACCTGTAAATCCAGATCTTTAAACAAAGCCCGCATGGAAATGCCTGCGTTGTTGATTAAAACGTCTATGCGGTTAAAGGTGAGCAGCGCCTGTTTGATTAACATTTCGCAATCTGCCTCAACAGATACGTCGCAGCGTACTGCAACAGCCTTTATATTGTATTTCTGTTCCAGCTGACCGCTTATTTCACAAAGCGATACATATTGCCTGGCTCCCAAAATCAGATTGGCACCCTGCCTGGCAAACTCTTCGGCGCATGCCTTGCCGATGCCAGACGAGGCTCCGGTTATAATGACCGTTTTGTTTTCAAAGAGCAGCATGGCTATCTGTTAAGTTTGTTTCAGGGTGTTCTTATCGTAGCAGCGAATTTTCATACGGAACGCGGGTAGCGATAGAGCGGCCCAGCGTAATTTCATCTACATATTCTAATTCCCCTCCAAAAGCTATGCCCCGGGCTATCGCCGTAATTTTTAGGTTTTGGTCTTTTAGCTTCTTATACAGATAAAAAATGGTCGTATCGCCTTCCATGGTTGCGCTTAAGGCCAATATTACTTCGGTTACCCGGGTAGTTTGCACACGCCCGATCAGACTTTCAATATTCAAGTCGGCTGGGCCCACCCCGTCCATCGGAGAAATTAGACCACCCAACACATGGTACACTCCGTTATACTGTCCGGTGTTTTCTATGGCCATCACGTCGCGGGTATCTTCTACAATACAAACCAGTGATTTATCCCGCTTAACCGAAGCGCAGATTTCGCATTCCGGCAGATCAGAAATGTTGCGGCAAACCCGGCAAAACCTGATTTCGTTTTTTAAACGGAGGAGGGTATTGCTAAAAATTTCAACTTCGGCGGCAGGCTGATTTAACAAATGAAGTACAAGCCGCAATGCTGTTTTTTGTCCGATACCGGGAAGTTTTGAAAATTCATTGACCGCGTTTTCAAGCAGCCGGGAGGAAAAATTCATATCGCAAATTTAGAATTTAAACTCAAATTGTTTACACCGCCTGCCAACGGGGGTGCATCCCAAATGCTCACATTCAGATGGCTTCGTCGGAGCCGGTTTTAATTTCCCATCATTTTTAAAGTCAGGATGCTCCTACCGGAGCTTAACGAAAAGTTGTTGAACTATAAAATGGCTTCCGGCAACAAA
>JBGTBV010000009.1:0-9392 GCA_041749185.1 Daejeonella sp.
AAACTTTTGCACGAAGGAAGAGATAAATAAGCTTTACGCAACTGCCCTGGATGACAACGCCATGCGCAATAATGCCCTGGACCTGAATGACCAGTCGGGTAAAAAAACAAAACATTCGCTTTGGTTTACGCCAGGTAATGATGTTTTTGGTTATTTAACCCGAAGCGAAAAGATGGTGCAGGCTACGGCGCAATTATTAGACAGCGATGCGCCGGTGTGCCATTTTCACTCCAAACTGATGCAGAAAGAACCGAAGGTAGGTGGCGCATGGGAGTGGCATCAGGATTATGGGTACTGGTATAAAAACCAGTTTATGTTTCCAGACCAGTTGATATCGGCAATGATTGCTTTGACGGAAGCGACTAAGGAAAATGGCTGTTTACAAATAATAAGGGGTTCTCATAAACTGGGAAGAGTGAACCATGGTTTTGCCGGCGAACAGGTGGGTGCGGATATGGTGATGGTTAACCATGCGCTTAAAACCATGGATCTACTTTACTGCGAAATTGAACCGGGTGATGCCTTGTTCTTTCATAGTAATTTGCTTCACCGCTCGGAGGCAAATTTATCTGATCATGCCCGCTGGTCGCTAATTTCATGCTACTCTTCGCAATCCAATCTCGCGTATAATGAAACTTCTACATCATGGAAAACGCCGGTTGATGTGGTGCCCGATGAAGCCATCCTTGAATGGGAAGCGGAATCCCTCTCTAACGCCGACTTTTTAAAGAAAGAGAACGACCCCGCTTTGAAAGACACGGGCTGGGAGAAGTAGTGATCTTCGACCGTTTTCTGTTGGCGGGTTGAGCCTCTTCATAAAAGCGAATGGCTGAAGTTAAATAAACCCGATAGAAGTGAAAAGCCCCTCCCGTTTTTACCGGGAGGGCTTGCAACGAATAGCGGGACTGCCGTTAAAAATAGCAATGAAACCTGCTTTTCTACTATTTTTAACTTCACCACAACGACATAAATTAAATACATAACTCATCATTTTATTTTGCTCTCATCATCCATTGATAAGAATCAAATGAACCCTCCATGAGGAGCAGCCAACAAACGAAATGAAAAAACTTCACTGTCCCTGAAAGCTATATCACCAGTAAAAACAAATTTATTCTTATGAAAATTGCCATGTTAGGCTCGGGCTTTATCGCCCGTTTTTACGCCGAATCCCTTCACGCTCAAAGGAGAAAAGATTTTATATGTTCGGTTTACTCCCGTAATACCGAAAAGGCGAAGGCGTTCGCCCATGATTTCCAGATAGCACATTTTACTGATGACATGGCGGAAGCCGTCAATCATCCTGATGTGGAAGTGGTGATAATTTCCTTGCCTAACTATTTGCACGAAGCAGCAGTAGCGGAGTGTGCCCGGGCAAAAAAACATGTTCTTTGCACAAAGCCTTTAGGTCGAACTGCCTGCGAAGCCAAACGAATGCTAACGTTGGTAGAAGAGGCGGGCGTATTTGGCGGTTATTTAGAAGATCTATGCTACACCCCCAAATTTTTAAAATCATTAAGCAGCATCAAAGCTGGCGCAATCGGAAAGGTTTTGTGGACAAAATCAAGGGAAACCCACCCCGGCCCGCACAGCGAGTGGTTTTGGGATAAAGAGAAATCGGGCGGCGGCGCCCTTATTGACCTGGGCTGCCATTGCGTTGAAATCGGGAGAAACTACATTGGCAAGGAGGTTAAACCTTTGGAGGTGATGTGCTGGGCCGATACACAGGTGCATCCTATTGACGCGGAAGACCACGCCATCGGGCTGGTAAAATATGAAAGCGGCGCCATCGGCCAGTTTGAAGTTAGCTGGACGTTTAGGGGCGGTATGGATTTACGCGATGAGGTGATGGGCACTGAGGGCACCATCTGGATTAATAATTTTCTGCGCACCGGGTTTGAAATGTTCAGCGCCAATAAAAGTGGCTATGTTGCCGAGAAGTCCGAAGTAAATACCGGGTGGCTTTTCCCGGTAGGGGATGAGGTACATGAGTTGGGTTATTCGAATATGTTTACCGACATGTTTGATGCGATAGAAAACAAGCGTGAACCACTGGAAACTTTTTACGACGGCTATGTGGTGAATGCCATCCTGGACGCCGCTTTTAAATCAGCTAAAACCAAACTGTGGGAGCCGGTACTGTTGGAGGAATGGAGAGGGAATGCGACTACCGATCGGGTTGAAAATTTTGTTTCCTATGATGATGACCATTTTTTAATAAAGAATGAAACGTTGCCCAACGGGGATAAGGTCGTTATTTTAAAAAATAAAGTCTCGGGCGAAGTAATTCAGAAACAGGAATAAAATGAATCGTTGATCCTCGTTTAATCTTTATCGTATCAATCGGATTTGAATTTACTATTTTGAAGCACGTTTATGTTTCTTTTCAAAACCCCAACTGAGACTCAATTTTTATTTATTTAACAAATTCCGGCATCATGCAATCCAGAAAAAAATTTTTACAGGTCGGCGGTATTTCTTTGCTTAGCGGCCTTCTATTGTCAAATAAAGCGGCAGCTTCTTTCATTAACCTGATGGCAACAAAACCAATGGGATTGCAGCTATTTACGTTTTTTAATGAGATAGATAACGATGTAAACGGAACGTTGAAAAAAATTGCCGGAGTTGGTTATAAGGAGATTGAATCTGCTTTCAGCAAAAAAGGCGGTTATTATGGAATGACGCCAAAAGAGTTTGCCGCATTGTTGAAAGATATGGGGATGAACTGGAAATCGCATCATGTACTGGGTGCGCCTTTTAAAATGCCTGCCGGTGCAAAAATGCCTGTTGGTGCCGACGGTAAACCCATTGTTATTCCGCCTATGCGAAATCTGCGTGACAATATGCAGGAGCTGGTGGACGAAGCCGGCGAAGGTGGAGTTCCCTATTTAGTTTGTGCCAGTACAGCAATTAGTACTTTGGATGAGGTAAAAGCTTCAATAGAAACGTTGAATAAAACAGATGAGGCCTGTAAGAAAGCGGGCGTTGCGTTCGCGTATCACAATCACGATGCGGAGTTCCGCCCGGTAGAAGGGCAGATACCTTACGAAATGTTCCTGTCGCAAACAAAAATGCAAATGGAATTAGATCTCGCCTGGGCCACCAAAGGAGGCAAAGATCCGGTAGAATTGTTTAAAGCACACCCCGGTCGGTTCCCGCTATGGCATGTGAAGGATTTAGATGCTTCCAAAGAAAATGTGTTGCCTGTTGGCGAAGGGACTATTGATTATAAGAGGATATTCGATGCCTCGGAATCATCGGGTATGAAGCACTTTTTTGTTGAGCACGACATGCCTAAGGATGCCCTGGCAAGTATCAAATCCAGCTATCAGTATTTAACAAAGATGCTTGATTCTTAAGCGTTTGTGAATTCGAACCAGTTATTTCGGAAATAGGGAGGCTGTACCGCGTTTGTCGCCCGATTTTTTAGATTTGAACTCATGTCTCCTTTAATACGGACGATATTAAACTGATCGCATAAAATTTTCCATTAGAATCCGCATCTCAATCGTCAGCGTTAGGAATCCAAACAAATTGGAAACTTCTTGCAAGCGGCCTGTAAGTATCAATGCGTTTTTCAGGAAAGGAAATAAATATAAAGCACATTAGCAATGGCAACCGGATCCATTGACTTGCTATTCCTATCGTTTTGTTATACCTTGTTTTGGTATTTTTGTTATATCCAACTCTAAAAAAATGAGAAGGTATATCTTCCTTCTTTGTTGTCTTTTATGTTTGCAGGTACCCTTTTCCGCTGCTCGTTCAAACCCCTCTGACCAATTTTTCCTGCAACAATTAGACAATAGGAACGGCCTTTCTAACAGTGCGATCAACCATATTTTCCAGGATTCAGAGAATATGATTTGGGTGGCGACCTGGGATGGCTTAAACATGTTTGACGGCACCTCATTTCACGTATTCAATTACAGCAAAGAGAACGATTCTAAAAGCATCGGCAATAATGTTATTCTGCACATTACCGAAGACAAGCGAAGAAATATTTGGATAAGTACGATAGAAGGGATTTCCAGGTATGATAAAAATTCCGGAAAGTTCTACAATTATTTTTATAACCAGAATCAGAAACGCCGGGTTAGCGAACAGGAGTACGAACTGGCAGTTGATACGGCCGGGACTGTTTTCTGCCTCACCCAAAAATACGGTCTTACTTATTATGATGCTGCCGCAGATACTTTCCGCAGATGTCCGGTTTCAACCAATTCATTTCAGGCCCGCCCAAATTCAAAGATTAGTAAGCTGGTTTTTGACGGATCAAACCACATGTGGCTAATAAATACTGTCGGTGAGTTGGAAATGTATTCCAACACTGGCAGAAATGAATTTAGACGCTTGCGGACTTACCATGATAGATCGCCTATTGTGAGTTTCTTTCATATTAACAAACGAATATTTTATAGTACGGCAAACCATCAGTTGTTTGAGCTTGATAGCAAAACAGGAATTGAAAAACTGGTTATGCGAATGGATCGCGGCATAACCGCGATGATTTTCTACAAGGACCATTACCTGCTTGCCTGGCTTAGCAAAGGGTACGGAGTTTATGATCAAAACTTCCGGCCATCTCCTTTTCTGAATACCGAAGCTTTGCAGATGCAGGATATTAAAGTTACTTCCTGGGCTTTGGGCAGCGAACAGATCTTGTGGTATGGTACAGATGGCAACGGGATCATCAAGATATATCCCAAAACAAAATTCTTTGGCAGTGTGACCACCTCTGATAATGGTATGCCGTATAATAAATCAGTTAGGGCTTTTACCGAAGAGAACGGAAACCTTTGGGTAGGTACTAAAGGAAGCGGCGTTATTCGGTTTCAGAATTTTTCATCCGGCGGCGAACCTGTGGGAAACACGCAAAGTTTTACTTCTCCCGGCCAGCTCGATAATAATTCTGTTTTCGCCCTAAAGAAAGGAGATGACAATTTGATCTATCTGGGTACAGATGGCAAAGGAATTGGGGTATATGATTTAAACTATAAAAAATTCAGAAAATGGTCAGACATAAAAGGATATAACCGATATCCGGAATTCGGCTCAGTATATGCCATATTTCAGGATCCCGACCGCTCTCTTTGGCTGGGAACCAGTGGCTATGGTCTCATTCATTTAAAGATTAGCAGAGATGGTTCCGGAAACTTGTCATTGGATTTTTTGGAGCGCTTTACATTTAATAACAGTGCAGCAGGCCCCGCAAATGATATAATTTATTCTCTTGCGGGCGGAGGCGACAATTATTTATGGGTGGCTTGCCGTTACGGAGGGCTAAGCCTGTTAAATAAAAAGGAGCGGAAATTCAGAACATTTAAGGCTTTTACCTACGAAGGCAGCCTGTCTAACAATGACGTGTTATCACTCTACAAGGATAAGAAGAATAGAATTTGGATTGGAACCAGTTATGGGCTCAACTGGATAGATCAAAAAGATGCCTTTCTGGCGAAACCTATTTTCAAAAAGCTCACTACGGCAAACGGTTTGCCAAATAATACCATCCACGCCATTGAAGAGGACCGGATGGGGCATATTTGGGTAAGTACGAATAAGGGCCTTGCTAAAGTTCAGCCGGCATCGCAACTTAATGAAATTGAAATATCACGTTATCAGCAAATAGACGGATTACAAAGTAATGAGTTTAGCGATGGGGCTGTCTGGAAGGATGCCGCCGGCTATTTGTTTTTTGGAGGTACGTATGGGTTTAATTATTTCCTTCCGCAAAACATCGTCGCAAATGCCTTTAGTCCGAACTTACTGATATCTGGTGTTCAACTGGGTGGCGACAAAACAAACGAGAATAGTTTGGTAGTGCTGAAACCCGGTATCAATTCGGCATTAGCTTACGCTATAAGCAGAAAAGAAAACTATTTTCAACTTCAGCTAAAAGCCCTCAGTTTTTTGAATGCTGAAAAATGTGAGTATGCTTATTTTTTGGAAGGGCACGATAAAGATTGGCAATATTCGGGCACAACCGGCAAAATCGCTTACAGCAACATCTCCCCGGGAGCTTATGTTTTTAAGATAAAATGGTCTAACGGAGAAGGTGTTTGGACTGACGAGGTTGAGGTGTTTAACCTGGAGGTGAAGCAATATTTTTGGCTGACGTTCCCGGCATTTCTCACCTACCTTATCTTTCTGTTGGCAGGTAGTTACGTTGTTTATACCTATCGTAAAAATAAGCTGGAAATAAAACACCAATTGGCCATGGAGCACCTGCTACGCCAGAAAGAAAAAGATTTGTATCAGGAACAGCTTGGCTTTTATACCAATATTACCCACGAGCTACAAACGCCGCTGACTTTGATTATGGGATCAACAGATCGCTTTCTGGAAAAGTATCAGGCTGAAGCCCGGCAGCCCGATAAGCCGTATTTTTGGGGATTGATTCACCAACAGGCATCCAGGCTTACCTATTTAGTGCAGCAGTTGCTTGAATTTCGTAAAGCGGAGGCCGGTTTCCTGAAAAATCAGTACAGCTATTTAAATATATCCGAGTTATTAGAAAAGCTATCGGGGCTGTTTAACCCGTTAATCGAGCAGAACAATTTGAGTTATACCCGTGCCATCCCAGACGGTATAATCGCGTGGATAGATAAGGACAAACTGGAAAAAATTATGTTCAATTTGTTATCTAATGCATTTAAACATTCCGGAAAAGGGGAAAGTATCACTCTTGAGGTTCATGAAAATAAACTTAACAGTGTACTGGAGATAACCGTGGCAAACTCGGGTTGCCAGATACCGTCAGACCAGTTGGATAAGTTATTTGACAAGTTCTATGTGTCAAATTTCGGAGGGCACGGGAAGTTCGGCTCGGGCATTGGCCTTGCTTTCACTAAGCAATTAGTGGTATTGCTAAATGGCCAGATTGAAGTAAGCAGTGAGAATAATTGGATTACTTTTAAAGTGCATGTTCCATTGCCTGCAATTGAGCGTGAGCGGGCTGAAGATAATACCCCGTTGATAACGAGCAATCCGTCTTCTTTCCTGTACAAATCAATGACTTCCTATCAGGAAACGCCGAAACAAACAACGGTTGAAACCAATAAGCAGGCTATTATCCACGATTTGCAAATTCATAAGCGAAAAAGTATTCTTATTGTAGAAGATGAGGCGGCCATACGCTATCTGTTGAACGATATTTTAAAAGATCAATATACCATATACGAAGCCGAAGGTGGAAGACAAGCACTGGAACTCATTGTGCGGGTAATCCCGGATCTGATTATCAGCGATGTAATAATGCCGGATATGAACGGCCTTGAATTGTGCAACAAAATTAAAAATGCACCCGCAACCTGTCATATTCCGTTTATTATGTTATCGGCCCGAGGCACTATTGAGCACCGTACCGAAGGGTATGAAGTAGGCGCAGACGCTTACATTGCCAAGCCGTTTCATACAGATCATTTACAGGTGCGAATCAGAAAACTACTGGAATACCGGGAACGTTTACAGGATTTATTTACCAGTGATAGCACTCTAGATCTTAGCGGCGAAGCGGATTTGGTTGATAGCGATAAGGAGTTCCTTAGTAAACTGCTGTCGGTTATCGAAAAAAATCTGGAAGAGCCGGAATTAAACGCAGCTATGCTTGAAACCGCATTAGCCATGAGCAAAATGCAGCTTTATCGCAAATTAAAAACGCTTACCAACTTAACGCCTGGCGAATTCATCAAACATATCCGCCTAAAGAAAGCCGCTCACATGCTGGCGTCCACTCACCTTACTGTCTCCGAAATTTTTTACCGCACCGGATTTAACAATCAATCTTATTTTTTCAGGGAATTTAAAAAGCGGTATCAGTGCGCACCCAATGAATATAGGGTTCAGCAGCATGTGCAGGTTTAGGCTCGATCTCAACGAAAGGATTAATTATCCTGAGGCAGTATGCTTCTCCTGCCAACAGTGTGGGGGGATGAGAAAAATGCTTATTTTCGATACTTCTTTTTAGGGTCTCTTTTCTGGTGGAATACGGCAGAAACAATTACTGAAGAGTCACTATCTTCTATAAAATAGATGATAGTAAATGGATATTTTTTTAGATTGTATTCGTAATAGTGCTTATACTCATTGCGCCACAACTTAGGATTGCTACAAATGAGTTTCAGGGCTTTCTCCACAGCATTCACAAATTCTTTTGCAGCAGTTAAGCTCTTCTCAGAGTACCAAAAAACGGACAATTCATATTCTTTCTGAGCTTCCTCATAAAACTTATAGATATATGTCATTTATTTACTTTCAGCAGCGAGTAAATCATGAATCCTTTTCTTGCTTTCCTCTTCTGTTACCAGGTTAATCTTGCCGCTTTTGTAGTCCTCGAAACGCTGATCAAGAACTGTTTTTAATTCATCGGTATAAGTAAGGCTATAATTTTCAACTTCATTTTCTACCATTGTATAAATAGCTCTTACCTTCTTATCATCTGCAACTTCCAAATAGTTGTGCAATTTCTGGCGAATGGTTGCTGTAGTCATATCTTTCTATTTTAAAACCCTAATATACTGACAAAACAAAATTACACTTAAAACTTCTATGCACCCACAATTATTCATGCCACTATGGGCCTGTCTCTTAAAGGCTGATTCCCATTTTCATTTGTAATTGGGATCATAGTACATCATATTGTAACTATAGTGTATAAGCGATTAGTCAGCAACTCATAGCTTAGATGATCAATTAGATCATTGAGATCAACGATTTTGATTTGCTCTGTGATTTTAGGTTTCTGATTCATCACTAAACATTTTAATTATGAAAGCCAAACTTACCTTCATTAACGGTTCAATTCCCTTTAAAAAATTGCCCGAAATTAAACTGTCATTTCTTCTGGCGCTGTTCATGTTCATGCTTGTTTCAACCGGGGCAATGGCCAAAGAAAACCTCTCGCCGGTAATTGATATCAAAGTTTCGGGCAACGTAATGTCGGTTGCCGACGGCCCTTTACCTGGGGCCACCTTGGCGGTTAAAAATTCCACCATGGTAACCACCACCGACGTGAACGGAAACTTTACGCTAACCGTGCCGGACGATGCCATACTGGTAATCAGTTACATTGGCTTTATTAAGCAGGAAGTACCAGTTGCCGGTAAAACCCAATTGCAAATTACTTTAGAGCATGATGAAAATGCTTTGAATGAAGTAGTAGTTGTGGGTTATACTTCGCAAAAGAAATCATCCATAACCGGTGCTGTAAGTACGGTTGCCATGGATGATTTAGAAAAAACGAGAGTAGCCGATGTAGCGCAGGCCTTACAAGGGCAGGTAGCCGGTGTATTTGTTTCTGCCAATACCGGTGCGCCTGGCGATGGAATTAAAATAAGGATCAGGGGCGAGGGCACTTTGGGAAATAACGATGTGCTTTATGTGGTAGATGGCGTTCC
>JBGTBV010000010.1:0-7432 GCA_041749185.1 Daejeonella sp.
GTTGCTTTGGCTAACGGAAGCCGGTACATTAATCTGGGAGAATGGATGAACTTTAACACCTACGCCGTTTTTGATGGTCGGGAAATACAGTTGAAAGCTTTTGAATCAGACCTAACTGTAGAGAAGATGACAGAATCTTAACTGAAAAAGATTTAATTTTGAACGTTTCGCACCACCTCGCCAGCGAAATCCTGTTGGTAGATAATCAGAGAAGACGGTTTTTCCACTTTCAAATAAGCCTGTTTGATTTTCAAGTATTGCGGTGTTAAAGGGTAAAATCATAGATAGAATAGTTTAAAAAATATATGTTACAGAAATTACAGTTGATAAAAGAACGTTGGGAAGGAGTTGAGCGGGAAATTAGCAGTCCTGATGCGATGAGTGATATGAAGCGTTTTGCCCAGTTAAATAAAGAATATAAAGACTTGGGGAAAATTGTGGAAGAATATCGCATTTACAGCAACATTATGAGCAATATTGACACTAACAAGGGTTTATTAGCGTCAGAGCGGGATGAAGAAATGCGGGAGATGGTGAAAGCAGACCTTGATGAATTGCTGGAACAGCAGGATGAAATGGAGGAAAAGATCAGGCTGATGTTGATTCCTCAGGATCCGGAAGACGCCAAACATGCCATTGTAGAAATACGGGGTGGTACCGGAGGTGATGAAGCCGCACTGTTTGCGGGAGATCTGTACCGGATGTACACCCGTTACTGCGAGCGCCGCGGCTGGCGAATGGAAGTGGTTGATGTGACCGAAGGTTCGGCCGGTGGATATAAAGAGGTAGTTTTCAACGTGCTGGCCGACGATTCTTACGGACAGTTGAAATACGAATCGGGGGTACATCGCGTACAGCGTGTGCCTGATACAGAAACACAAGGGCGGGTACATACTTCAGCCGCATCTGTAGTGGTATTGCCCGAGGCTGACGAATTTGATGTAGATATTAGCATGAACGATGTACGTAAAGACCTTTTTTGCTCTTCTGGCCCGGGCGGACAGTCTGTAAACACAACCTATTCTGCCGTGCGGTTAACGCATTTGCCCACCGGGATTGTGGCGCAATGCCAGGATCAGAAATCGCAGTTGAAGAATTTTGACAAGGCCTTTGCTGTACTGCGCAGCCGGGTGTATGAATTAGAACTTGCAAAAAAGGTAGAAGAAGATTCTAAAAAACGCAAAACCATGGTTGCCACCGGAGACCGTTCGGCTAAGATCAGAACGTACAATTATCCGCAGGGCCGGGTTACCGAGCACCGCATCGGCTTAACCATCTACAACCTTCCAAACGTAATGAATGGGGATATTCAGGAGATTATTGACCAGTTGCAACTGGCAGAAAATGCCGAGAGAATGAAAGAAGGAACGGTTGCATAGGGTACAGCAACGCAAGTGCCGCTAAATGTGCGAGTATTTTTAATTGATTATGAAGACATTAAGCGGCGAGACAGAATAAAATATATTTATTGTTGCACTGTAAAGTGGATAACCCTATATTTGCCTCACTTTTAAGGAAAACCAGTTTAAAAGCAGTTCTAAAATAATGATTCCGTAGCTCAGCTGGTAGAGCATAACACTTTTAATGTTGGGGTCCTGGGTTCGAATCCCAGCGGGATCACAAAAGAAATCGTATCTTGAACCTGTAAAATTTAAGATAAAGCGGTAAAACGGTCCGGTAGTTCAGTTGGTTAGAATACATGCCTGTCACGCATGGGGTCGCGGGTTCGAGTCCCGTCCGGACCGCTTTTTAAGGCCTCTCAGAGAAATCTGGGAGGTTTTTTTGGTCATGGACTTGTCCTCGCCTGTTTACTAATCTGGTGCTCGAACAACCTAGTTTGAATCTCGCCGCAGGTGAGAGCAGTTGAAGTTTTCCCATTATCGCTGATTAATAAATCCTCTGAAAAAAATTTTGGATGCTCCTGACTGCATTTTCAAACTATGTTACATCTGTAAATAATCTCCTTTATATAAAATAAACTTTGGCGAGGTATTTGTCAATACCCAATTTAGGGTGATCGAAGCATAAAAACTGATCAGCAATTGCCCTTTCAAATTCACACACTTGTAACTTATATTATGAAAACTTATTTATTTAGCCTGTTCCTGGTTGCCATTGCGCTTACATCTTGTAAGAAGGAACCCAACGGGGGGTCTACCCCGGTAGCATTCAATACTACCGAATATTTCTATTTAGGCACTTATAATGACAATGGCCGCCCCAACTATTTAGTAGGAAAAGATGCTGTGAGTGCACAGATGACAAACTTTGTAAATACGCAGTTGCCAGAAAGAGGCGACATCCGTGTTAGCCATCCTGAATATTTGAACAACGCCGATCTGTCTATCACAGCCCGTTCTGAGGTATTTGTTACTTTTGTTGATGAGGGTTCTGAATTTACCAATTCGCTGGGTTATTATCTGTTTAAAACCGGTAACTCTCCAAAAACCCCGGAAAACATTGAGAAGATTGTTTATGTGTTCCCCAACGCTTCTAAAGTTGGCTCAAGCGGGTTATTGCCGGGCGATAAAGTTAGCCTTGGTGTAGTTGATGCCGGAATGTCTGTTGGGTTTGTTCTTTTGGAGAAAGGTTGGGATGCCACTACCAAAAAGGTAAATAGCAAAGCCGCTCATTTTCTCTCTAATAAAGAGCTTAACCCCGAAAATCGTGATGATCTTAAGCAGCACACCGTATTGATTCAATATCCGGCAGAGAGCAAAACCATTATTGGATTTGAAGCTCTTAACCGTTCTTCACCAGATTGCGACCATGATTTTAATGACGTAGTGATATACGCAACAATCGTTAAATCAAACTAAACGCTCCATATTATTCTACTTAACTAAGCCCGACTGTGCCGCAGCCGGGCTTTTTGTTGCGCAAACATTTTTTTTATGATCCGATAAGAAAAAAATTAAATTTACTTTCGTTCGTTTAAACTAAATGCTTCATGTCCATTGCTCCGTTTCTGGTTAGTCTTTTTTTGTTAGGATACCTTGATAAGCAGTTTAAAAAAATTTCGGGAGCAACTGCAAGTTCAGCAGTTTTAAGATGGCTGCTTTTAGGCTGCGTGGTTTTGCTATGCGTTGAAGTAATTTTTTCTGCAGACTCCTTTACCCGATGGATATGGGATGCCGCCCTAATTCTTCTGGCTGTATTTATGTACCTACGTGCAGATTCTCTTCACACCCGAACGGTACTCTCAGGCGTTGCCCCATTTATCACCCTTACCTTATTTAGTGATGTGCTGGAAATTACCAGTGCCGATAATTACCGCTTATGGGATGATTATATTGAAACAGCTTTCTTCTTTTCGTTCTTGTGGATGGGCGCCATGTGGATCAGCCATAATAAACAACAAAAGGCGCTTGAAAAAGATCGCATCAGGCGGGACTTTGAAGAAGCCGAAAACAAGGCGATAGCGCAGCGGAAAGAGCAGCTCGAAATTATGGTTAATGAGCGCACGCAGGAACTGCTGGCTCAGAAGGAGAGCCTGCAAAAAGCCCTCGAAGATTTAAGCCTTACCCAAAATCAGCTCATCCAGCAGGAAAAACTTGCCTCTCTTGGGGAATTAACAGCCGGAATAGCCCATGAAATTCAGAACCCTTTAAATTTTGTCAATAATTTCTCTGAGGTAAGTGCCGAATTGGTTGATGAACTTCGGGAAGAGCAACAAAAAGAATTACGTAATTTGGATAACGAAAACCAGATTATGGAGATGCTGAAAGATAACCTCGGTAAAATAAGGCATCATGGTAAACGGGCCGACGGTATTGTGAAAGGCATGCTCCAGCATTCCAGAACCAGCAGCGGCAAAATGGAGTCTGTAGATTTAAACGCTCTTGCGGATGAATACCTCCGCCTGAGTTACCACGGCCTGAGGGCGAGGGATAAAAGTTTCAACGCCACCATCATTACAGATTTCGACCCCGGTGTAGGGAGCGTAAATGTTCTCCCGCAGGATATGGGCCGGGTTATCCTTAATCTGCTTACCAACGCCTTTTACTCGGTTAACCAGCAGCTGAAAACACAGCCTGCCGGCTACGAGCCAACCGTATGGGTAAGTACAAAAAAACTTCCGCGGCAGGTACAGATCATAATAAAAGACAACGGCCTGGGAATACCCGCGAAGATGATTGATAAAATTTATCAGCCTTTTTTTACAACCAAGCCTACCGGCGAAGGCACCGGGTTAGGATTATCTCTAAGTTATGACATCATTACCAAGGGCCATAGCGGAGAAATGATACTGAAAAGCAAAGAAGGCGAATTTGCCGAATTCAGAATTCTAATTCCGGCGGTTTGAGCAATGCAGTGTAAAAGCAATCATACTATCACGCCTGCGAAAAGCAATTGGTAATGAACATTAAAAATTCGCAGGCTTTTAAAAAAATATCCGATGAAAATTTTGGCTGTAGACGATGAATTAGACATGCAACCGCTTTTTGAACAGCGTTTCCGAAAAGAAATCCGCTCGGGCCAGGTGCAGTTTGCTTTTGCTTCTTCGGGAGAGCAGGCCTTAAAATATATGGAAGCTAATGATCACGAAGCCGTCCTCATTCTTTCAGACATTAATATGCCCGGCATGAGCGGACTGGAACTGCTGGAGAAAATTAAAAACAACGTATACGTGCCGCCGCCGGTTGTCATCATGATTACCGCTTACGCGGATGCCGAAAATCATCAAACGGCGATGAAGCTGGGCGCCGACGATTTTCTGACCAAACCCATTGATTTCGCCCTGCTTAAACAAAAACTTAATCTGATCTGACCATGCCAAAAATATTAGTTGCAGATGATGAAGCAGACCTGGAAATTCTGATCAGCCAGAAATTCAGAAAGCAGATCAAAGAGCGCAAATACGAATTTATTTTTGCATTAAACGGTAGCGAGGCGCTTGAAAAATTGAAAGATCATCCAGACCTGGACATGGTATTGAGCGACATCAATATGCCCGGTATTGATGGTCTGGCCTTGCTGTCAAGGCTTAATCAGGAGAATCCGCTAATTAAAACGGTAATGGTATCCGCCTACGGCGATATGGACAACATCCGCACCGCCATGAACCGCGGCGCTTTCGATTTTGTGTGCAAGCCGGTAAATTTTCAGGATCTCGAACTCACCATAGAAAAAACGCTTTCCCACGTGCTGCAGCTCCGCGAAACTTTAAAGGCCATCAAAGAGAACAACATCCTGCGAATGTACGTTGACGAAACCGTTCTCAATTTTATGAACCGGCCCGAATTTGAACTGTCGCTGATGCAGAATGAGACCATAGACGCCACGGTGGTATTTATAGATATTTGCAGCTTCACCTCCATAACAGAAAATTCCGCCGCCGATAAGGTGGTAAGGCTGCTAAACCGCTATTTTGATGTAATGGTAGAAGGTATTTTAGCTTGTGGCGGATATATAGATAAATTTATGGGCGATGCGGTAATGGCGATTTTTAAGGGCGAAGACCATTTACGGCGGGCTGTTGAAGCCTCGCTTGCGGTTCGGATTAAAATAGACGCTTTACCGCTTTCTGATGAGCTTCACTTTTCGCCCAAAGTATCTATCGGTTTAGACAGCGGCGAGGTCATTTCGGGCAATATCGGCTCTGCCAACTTACGCCGCTTAGATTATACCGTAATCGGCGATGTGGTTAATACGGCTCAGCGTCTGCAGTCGGCGGCACAGGAGGGGCAGATCATCATCAATGAAAATTCTTTCAATAAGCTGAACGGGGCGTTCAACTGCAACCGCATCGGGGAGATGAGACTTAAAAATAAGCAGCAGCCCGGCGTGCTTTACGAAGTAATAAATTAAGTTAAAAAACATGCAGTTTCAGCGTATCTATCCGGTTATTATACAAAAATTGGAGAACGAATTGTCTCCGCACCTCACTTACCACAATACGGCGCACACCATACACGTGGTTGAAATTGCGCATCAGTTGGCCGAAGAAGAAAACCTGTCGGCAAAAAATAAAACCATATTAGCCACCGCGGCTTTGTTTCACGATACCGGCTTTCTGCATACCCATGCCGGGCACGAAGAAAAGTCATGCGACATAGCCCGGGAGTTTTTGCCCGCTTATGAGTATTCGCCTGCACAGATTCAAGAGGTTTGTCGTCTGATTATGGCTACCCGGAACCCGCAAGAGCCAGCAGACTTGTTAGAAAACATTATTTGTGATGCCGATTTGTCTTATCTGGGAACCGATTCATTCATCACCATTTCGGGAAAACTTTACAAAGAACTGAAACACCAGAATAATAACGCTGCGTTAGACCGCTGGCCAGAAAAGCAGTTGCAGTTTCTGCGTACCCATCAATACCATACCGACGCGGCAAACCGTTTGTTTAAAGCGAAAAAGGAAAAAAACCTTCAAAAACTGATCAGGAGTTACAAACCGCAGCAGGCGGTCCACCAGCATGAAACCGCTTTTGTGTTTCAGGATTTTCTGCTCATCATCGCAGGAGTAATTATGGCCGGTTTCGCCCTGAAGGGCTTTTTAATACCCAACCAGTTTTTTGACGGCGGCATAACCGGTATCTCTTTATTGCTGCATGAAATCTATCATTTCAATATCGCTTATGTGATTGTTCTGGCCAATATTCCTTTAATTGCGGTTAGTTATTTTGCCATGAACTCCACTTTTGCCAGCAAAACGTTCATTTGCGTGTTGCTGTTGGGTTTGTGCCTTTTGTATTTTCCCTATCCAATCATCACCTCAGATAAATTGCTGATTTCCATTTTTGGGGGCTTTTTCCTGGGAATCGGCATCGGCCTCACCATGCGGGCCGGTTGCGCCCTGGATGGTGTAGAGATTCTGGCGTTGTTTACTATCAAAAAAACCAGTTTCACCATTACCGAAATTATTTTGGGTATTAACGTGCTCATATTTGCGGTGGCCGCATTTAAATTTGGAATGGAAACCGCGTTGTACTCAATCCTTACGTACTTCACTGCTTCAAAAACAGTAGATTATGTGGTGGAAGGAATTGAAGCCTATACCGGTGTGACCATCATCTCCGGTCAGAGCGATTTGATGAAGGAACGGCTGGTAAATCAGTTGGGCAGGGGGATAACTGTTTACAAAGGAGAACGGGGCTTTTTGCCCGGAAATTTCCACCAGAGCAGCGATTGCGATATCATCTTTACCGTGGTAACGCGGTTAGAAATGCGGAAGCTCAAAAATTTGGTAGCAGAAACAGATCCCAAAGCCTTTGTATTTGCCAATACCATTAAGGAAGCTACCGGCGGAATTTTAAGGCGCAGGGCGGCACATTAACATACATATTCTTCGCATTTAATGGTTTACATACTTTCTAAAATATTCATATTCCTGCTCAATCCGATGATCTGGATTGTAACCGGCTTTCTAACTGCGCTACTCACCCGAAATAAAAATCTCCAGAAACGGGTACTCATCATCAGCACTGTT
>JBGTBV010000011.1:0-1534 GCA_041749185.1 Daejeonella sp.
AAGAACAGGAGTCGGTGGCGTTTATCGCACAGGCTTCGATAAGTCATACCCTGTCTTTGTCAAAGGACTTGATATCTATGGGGGCAGAGCCTACACGGAGTTTTTGATCCGGAAGGGGATTTACCTCCATGCCGAATATGAGCTTCTAAATGTCACGTATAGTTTAGGACAAATGCCAGAAGAAAAACAATTCGTGTCCGCAGGCTACTTTGGGCTTGGTAAACAGTTTAATATCTCGAGGAAGTTAAAAGGACACACACTTGCACTTTACCGGACAGAGTTCAGCGGGAAACTTCCTGATCAAAGTAAGATAAATCTGCGTTTAGGATTTGATCTGCGAACGGACAAAAAGAGAAGAAAAATTTGAAAAAATTGATATATTTCAGAAAAGGCGAAATCGAGCAGACTTTACTATATAAATGAGTTAAGTTAATTTGGGTTGAAAAATGATAATTAATGAGAATACTACCGATAGCTGTTTTTATTTTTTTTGTAAAAATAACCTTGTGTCATGCGCAGACAATATTTCCTCGAGCGGGTGTTGCAATATCGACAAGGACCCTTCATTCTAATGCACCTACCGTTGAAGTTCGCCCGCGAACTTCCTTTTTATTTGGTATTGGTGCGGAGTTTCATTTTGGGAAAAAACTTGAATTGCTGACTGAAATCGACTATGTAAGTAGGAGTTATCAAGTATACAATGACATGGCCTTTGGAGCCGGATGGACTGTATACGATGTGGTGTACCGTCACAACTATATTGATTTTCCCATTATGTTAAAAAGGTATTTTGGAACTGGGGCATTTAAATTTTACCCGAGCGCTGGTGTGTATGTCGGTGCGGGAGTGGGAGGAAAAAAAAATGGACGGCAAACGTTTGACCATCAGAATGGACCTGACACTTATATTAATTTGGATGGTGAAATTCGTTATGGCGCTGATCCTGATAATGCCAGGCTTGAATTTGAGTATTATGACAATAGAATTGATTTTGGAATCCTAGCGGGTGCTGGATTGGTACTCTATAAGGTAGCTGTAATCGATTTTCGTTATGGGTTGGGCCTGGTGAACATTGACGAAAGTGAATCGGGTTTTAAAAATAGAACCTTCCAAATAGCATTATCAGTTCCGTTGAAATTTCATCCAATAGAGTAATGCTTAATTGGGTGGACAAATTTTGAAAATTAACCATGAGAGCTGTAATCATCATTATCATTTGTGCATTAGTCATTGAATTTCAGACAATTCATGCACAGTTCATATTTCCCAGGGTTGGTGTTGCAATATCGAATATGACCTATAAGCATCCCTCTCCTGTGGCTGAAGTACTTCCCCGTGCCTCCGTAGTTGTTGGCCTTGGAATAGAATTTCATCTCCTTAAAAAGCTTGATATGGTTGTGGAATGCGATTATATAAGCAGAGACTTCAGAGTGAATGTTGACCAAGTATCTGGATCATCAGCTTACCGTTACGATGCCGTCTATAGGCAAAAGTATATTGATTTTCCCATCGTTGTGAAAAGGTATTTTGGCAG
>JBGTBV010000012.1:0-43485 GCA_041749185.1 Daejeonella sp.
GGGCTGGTTTATAATGTTATCTTAATTTTTCAGCTTGGGCAAACGGGTTTCAACCATTCCCTTAAAGTCGTTTTTGTTCAACTGCTTGTTAAGGCTTTCCACTTCCTGGTTGCTGATGGCGTTGGTACTGCTAATGCGGTCTCCGCCGGTTTTTACAGCAAGGAACGAACCTTTTTCGGCATAGGAAAGTGCGTTTGCAACCAGGCGTTCTGTCGGGTCACCAAAATCTTTACCAATATCATCAAAGTCATCCCGGTCAACGGCCAATCCATCGTAATATCCGCCCTGGTTAAGGGAGTTTTTCGTTTCGAATTGCGGGATGTACATATCCAGTTTATCAATATGGATGGCAAAAAAGCCAACCGGCTTGCCGAAGGTTTTACGACCGATTAATTTCACATCCATTACCGGTTTGAGGTTGTTAATGACCAGCTCGCTGGCTGATGCTGTAGACCCTGTTACAATAAAATATGCCCGGCTGATATTAGCGGTACCACGCTTTTTGAAGCGTTCCAGGTTACCAGCTTCTTCTGTGGGCTTGTAATTGTAATCAAAATAAGAATACAACCTTCTTACCCCATCGGTTCCGTTGGCGTAAAATTTCTGATTTTTTAGAATGGTAGCCTGGCCGTCCTGCATGGTTTTGGTCCAGATGGTGGTATACATCACATTACCCGTCTGGCTGGCAGGCGCAATCAGGTTGGTAAGCACCTCTGCGGTAGAAACCGAACCGCCGCCGTTGTAGCGCAGGTCAATAATAACTTCAGTGATACCTTCTGTGGCGAATTTGGTAAATGCCTCATCCAGTTTGGCAGATGCGTTTGTAGTGAAACTATTAAACACCATGTAACCTACTTTTTTAGCACCGGCGGTAAAAACGGTGGTAAACAATACCGGGTTTAAGGCGTACGTTCCGCGTGTTATAGAAACGTCAATGGTAGAGCCATCCTTTTTCTTAAGCGTCATGGTAATGTTGGCGTTGTTGCCAAAAATAGCGCTGTTTAAAAAATCCACATTGGCCTGTGTATTCCCGTTTACAGCAGTGCTACCGTTGAGTTTCACAATCTGATCGCCTCGGTTTACATTTTGCGCTCCGGCGGGCGAATTCGGATATACATAACGGATGCGCAGATCATTGCGGTCGCCATTGTTAAAATTGG
The DNA here is from genome assembly GCA_041749185.1 of Daejeonella sp. GTDB lineage: Bacteria > Bacteroidota > Bacteroidia > Sphingobacteriales > Sphingobacteriaceae > Daejeonella. Next base: position 1,161 of record JBGTBV010000012.1, read on the forward strand.
CTGAGAAACCGTAATCTCCGCTGGTTCCGCCCAATTCGGCCGAAAGGCCTCCATCATCTAAAAATGAATATTTATCAATGGGCTTTCCGGTAGCCGGATCAATTTTAAAACTGCTGATCGCGTCAAGCTCGGTATCAAAAGATGAGAAACCCCGTGGTTTAAACACGTCGTACGTGGGCAGAGCATCATTCCAATAGTACGTTTCTTTAGCGTACAGAAATATAGAATCTTTGGTAAGCTCGGTGCGTGTAGGTTCTACCTTGGCAACGGGAGGCTCAACCACAACAACTTTAGGATCCTTTTTACAGGCTGTGGCCAAAAACAGCGTTCCCATTATTAAGAGGGAAAACCTGTATATCCCGGTATTTAATTTCGTTAACATGTGCTTATAGTTTTAATGCAAGCTAAATAAAAATAAAATTTCGCCCGAACAAATTTTTGTCAAATTAGCTGTTGGCCGTCTATTATAATACGCAGTATGCGCACAAACGGATGTTCAACAGAAAACTTAATGCCACAACATGCCGGACTAAGGTCTGCAAGGCTGTTTTATATAACAGAACGATTTGTACTTTTGTGCTCATTAAAAAAAATATGGCCAAACGTACGCGGATAAAAACCCTTTTGCAAACCACCACCTTTAACCATGAAGTTACCGTAATGGGATGGGTGAGAACCTTTAGAAATAATCAGTTTATTGCTATTAATGATGGTTCTACCATCCACAACATACAGGCGGTTGTTGACTATTCCAACACGCCCGATGAGCTGCTCAAACGGATCACCACCGGAGCATGTGTAAGCGTTCGGGGCGAGCTGAAGGAATCGCCGGGCAAAGGTCAGCAGGTAGAAATTAAGGTAAACAGCTTAGAGATTATCGGCGACAGCGATGCCGAACGATTCCCGTTGCAGCCTAAAAAACACAGCCTTGAATTTTTGAGGGAGATTGCCCACCTTCGTTTCCGCACCAACACATTTAATGCCGTTTTTAAAGTGCGTCATTCCCTTGCTTTCGCGGTGCACCGGTTTTTTAATGGGAAGGGTTTTGTCTATCTGCACACCCCAATAATTACCGCGTCTGATGCCGAAGGAGCCGGAGAAATGTTTCGGGTTTCTACGTTTGATCCGGACCATATCCCACGGAATGACGACGGCAGCATCAATTACAAAGAAGATTTTTTCGGGAAAGCCACCAACCTAACCGTTTCCGGCCAGTTAGAAGGTGAGCTTGCCGCTTTAGCTTTGGGCGATGTATATACCTTCGGGCCCACATTCCGGGCAGAGAATTCTAACACCACCCGGCATTTAGCCGAGTTCTGGATGATTGAGCCGGAAATGGCTTTTTATGATCTGAATGACAATATGGATCTGGCCGAAGAGTTGCTCAAGTACGTGATCCGCTACGCCATTGAGCATTGCGCCGATGAGCTTGATTTTCTGAAAACCCGGCTGCTGGAAGAAGAAAAAACGAAACCGCAGGCCGAGCGCTCTGAGTTTGATCTGCTGTCTAAACTTAATTTCTGTCTGGAAAATGATTTTGAACGGCTCACGTATACCGAAGCCATCCAAATTCTGAAAAGCTCTAAACCAAATCAAAAAAAGCAGTTTAAGTATCTGATAGACGAATGGGGCGCTGATCTGCAATCAGAACACGAACGGTATCTGGTTGAAAAGCACTTTAAAAAACCGGTTATCTTAATCAATTACCCTTCTGATATCAAAGCGTTTTACATGCGCCAGAACGAGCCCGACGAACAGGGACGGAATACTGTTAGGGCGATGGACATTTTGTTTCCGGGGATTGGCGAGATTGTTGGCGGATCGCAGCGTGAAGAGCGCCTGGAAAAATTGGAGCAACGCATGGGCGAAATGGATATTCCTACTCATGAAATGAGTTGGTACCTGGATACCCGCCGCTTTGGCTCTGCGCCACATGCCGGTTTCGGCCTGGGCTTTGAACGGCTGGTATTGTTTGTAACTGGCATGACCAATATCCGGGATGTGATCCCGTTCCCGAGAACGCCTAAAAACGCGGAGTTTTAAAAAGACACCGAACAAAAAAAGGCGCCACAGTTAAGCAGTGGCGCCTTTTTCATATCAGATGGATTCAATTACTTCGCGTAAGCAACCGAACGAGTTTCGCGTATAACGGTTACCTTGATCTGGCCGGGATAAGTCATTTCGGTTTGTATGCGGTTAGAAATATCCGCAGCCAATATTTCTGATTCGGCGTCGGTAATTCGTTCGCTCTCTACCACAACGCGTAATTCGCGGCCCGCCTGTATGGCGAAGGTTTTTTCCACTCCCGGATAAGATAAGGCCAGCGCTTCCAAGTCTTTTAAGCGTTTGATGTAGCTTTCTACCACTTCCCGGCGTGCACCGGGGCGTGCGCCCGAAATGGCATCACAAGCCTGTATAATTGGCGAAATCATGGAGGTCATTTCCACCTCATCGTGGTGGGCGCCAATGGCATTGCATACTTCAGGATGCTCCTTATATTTCTCGGCTAACTGCATTCCCAGAATAGCATGTGGCAATTCAGGGTTATCATCCGGCACTTTACCAATATCGTGAAGCAAACCGGCCCGTTTGGCAAGTTTCACATTTAAGCCCAATTCGGCCGCCATGGTGGCGCAAAAATTAGCAACTTCCCTACTGTGTTGCAGCAGGTTTTGCCCGTAAGAGGAGCGGTAGCGCATGCGCCCCACCATGCGGATGAGTTCGGGATGCAAACCGTGTATACCCAGATCGATTACCGTGCGCTCGCCAATTTCTACAATTTCATCGTCAATCTGTTTTTTGGTTTTCGCAACTACTTCTTCTATCCTTGCGGGATGTATGCGTCCGTCTGTAACTAAACGGTGCAAAGCCAAACGGGCAATTTCCCGCCGCACGGGGTCAAAGCCCGAGAGAATAATGGCTTCTGGTGTATCATCCACAATAATCTCAATGCCGGTAGCGGCTTCCAGGGCTCTTATATTCCGGCCTTCGCGGCCAATAACGCGACCTTTAATTTCGTCGCTTTCAATATTAAAAATGGATACCGTATTTTCTATGGCGCTTTCTGTGGCAGTACGCTGGATGGTTTGGATGACCACTTTCTTAGCCTCTTTGCTGGCCGTTAAGCGGGCTTCGTCAACAATGTCTTTAATCTGGCTCATGGCTCTGGTGCGAGCTTCTTCGCGTAGCGAATCTACCAGTTGATTGCGGGCTTCATCAGCCGAAAGGCCGGCAATGGCCTCTAACTGGATGATGTGCTGGTTTTTGACCGCCTCTACTTCTTCCTGCTTGCGCAATGATACCTCGGTTTGCTTCTCCAGATTTTTGCGGGCATTGTCCAGTTCCTGCTCCTTACGGGTCATGTTGTCCAGCTTTTGGCCAACAGACTGTTCTTTTTGTTTCAGCGCATTCTCCCGCTGATTGATGGTGTTGTTTTTGGTAGAAACTTCCTGTTCATGTTCGGCCTTCATCTGCAGGAATTTTTCCTTTGCTTCAAGCAATTTATCCTTTCTCAGGATTTCGGCCTTGCTCTCGGCATCCTTTAAAATTTTCTTAACCTTGTTCTGGGCGGCAACTTCCTGCCCCTTTAACAATTTCCGGAGCAAGAACCGGCCGATAACCAGCCCGACAGCTACACCAATCAGACCTATTAAAATGTAAAGTACTATTTCCATAATTTCTTCTTGTATAAAAAAACCGCAACTAAATTATAGATTTCATGTATTGTAAAGCTTCATCAAAACGATTGAGCTCGGATCAGAAAAAGACTGCGGCGCCTTTTTCTGCTTACCAAAACTCTTCAATATTGAAGCGTTAAGCTTAAAATAGTGAAAACTAAAAATTTAACTGCGGCTAAATCTTAGGCTCTAAATAAAGAACGTATTACTTTGAAAAGAAATCATTTAACAGGCGGTCTAACTGAAAAACCTTATCTGCTACTTCAGTGTCTTCGTGCATTACTTTCCGCTCGGCCTTAAGCGTGGCCGTGGCGTAATGCAATACACTCATTGAAAGCAAATCCTGTTTATCCCTGACCGCGTAATTATCCTGGTATTCTTTGATGCGGTCATTGATCATCCTGGCTGCCCTGCGTATTATTTCTTCTTCTTCCATGTTCACCTTTAAGGGGTAAACTCTGTCAGCAATATTTATTTTTATGGAGATTTCTCCCATTTGAGCTTGGTTCACTACAGCACTACTTTTTGAGCAGTACAATACACTTATCTATTTCGCGTACAAATTCGCTAATTTTTTGCTTTATGTCAAGGCTTTTTTCATTCGGTCCGATTTCTGCCGGAGCCATACCTTCTAAAGAACGGGCCATTTGCAGAATCCGCAACTTCTCTTCCAGTTCTACTTTTTTGTTTTGGCTGGTATCAACCGCTACTTTTAACGACTGGTTTTCGAGCTTCAGCAAATCATTCTCCTCCTTCATGGCGGCGCAAACATCAAGCAGTCTGCGTGTTTTGGCTACCACAGTATTTAGCTGGTCTGCTACGGTCATTCTATCTTTCCTTTTTTTAACTGCTAAAATACAACACCTGCCAGCCGACTATCTTCTTATTTCTGCGCCGGCTTCTTTTTCGAAATTATAAATTAATTTCTGAATGATTGACTCGATCTGTTTATCGGCAAGCGTTTTTTCGTCATCCTGGAGGATAAAGCTTAAGGCGTACGATTTTTTTCCAGATGGCAATTTATCACCGGCGTACACATCAAATATATCTACTTCTTTCAGCAATTTTTTTTCTGTGCGCAGGGCAATTCGCCGAAGCTGGTCAAAGGTTACGTCAGCATTCAGCAACATCGAGAGATCACGCCTTACGGCCGGAAACCTGGAAACTTCCTGGTAAGAAATTGCCTTGCTGCTAACAGTTTTTAGTATAAGGTCCCAATTGAGTTCCGCATAGAAAACTTCCCCGGCAGTGTCGGTTTTTTTTAACGCAGCACCGGCAACACGGCCCAGGTTTGCCAGCACTTTCTCCCCTTTTAAATAGCTGATTCCAAAGGCGATTTCGCTATTGCTCATCTCATTAATTGTTAGCGCCGGGATGTTAAGTTTTTTGATTAAGGCATCAACCACCGCTTTTAGATGGTAGAAACTCACTGCTTCAGATACAGAACCCCAACTTTCGGGCTGTTGCCTGCCTGTCATAAAAATTGACAGGCGCTGGTTTTCCAAAAATTTTTCGCCGTTTGTGCCGTATACTTTTCCAAACTCATAAAATTTAAGGTCGGGCTTTCGCCGATTTTGATTGTGGGAGATCGCTTCCAGACCCGAGAACAACATACTTTGGCGCATCACATCCAAATCAGAACTTAAGGGATTTAACATCTTAACCGCTTTCTCCAAATTTTCAGAATATGAAGACTTAGTTAAAGAATTGGAAAGAATTTCATTAAAACCGTTTGCCGACAACAAATCGGCAATTTGGTTTTGAATCACTTCTTTATCGGGTTTTGGCGCATAGTTTAGAGAAGCCCTTATCTGTGTTGGAATTTCCACCGCATCGTAGCCGTGTATCCGCAAAATCTCCTCAATGATATCCACTTCGCGGGTGACATCTACTTTAAAAGGCGGCACCTCCAATTGTAGACCCTCCTCGGTTTCTTCTGTTATTACGATGCCTAAACCGGTTAAAATTGATTTTATTTCTTCATGCGGGATGAATTTACCAATCAGCCTGTCGACATTTTTATAGGTAATTGCTACGTCAAAAGCTGGAGTCGCAACCGGATATAAATCAGAAACAGAAGATGAAATCTTTCCGCCTGCCAATTCCTGAATTAATAGAGCCGCCCTTTTCAAAGCAATCACCGTCATCTCGGGATCAGTTCCCCGCTCATACCGAAATGAAGCGTCTGTTTTTAAACCGTGACGCTTAGCGGTTTTGCGTATTGAAACCGAATTGAACCAGGCACTCTCCAAAAAAATATTTTTGGTTTCGGCGTTCACGCCAGAACCCACACCGCCGAAAACACCCGCAATGCACATGGGCAGTTCGGCGTTACAAATCATGAGATCATCGGCAGAAAGTTTTCTTTCTACGCCATCGAGGGTGAAGAACGGCGTTCCTTCGGCACACTTTTTAACAAGCACTTTTCCTCCGGCAATAGCATCGGCATTAAAGGCATGCAAAGGCTGCCCCAAATCATGCAGCACATAATTGGTGGCATCTACCACATTGTTTAGCGGCCGCACTCCAATTACATTTAATTTTTCTTTCAACCAGTCGGGCGATTCGGCTACAGTAACGCCGCTTATGGTCAACGATGAGTATCGCGGGCAGGCGTGAGCATCATCAACAGTAACCGGAATGTGTAAGTTGGTGTTATCAATTTTAAAATCACAAATATCAGGCATTTGCAGCTCTGCTTTAAGGTAGGCGGCAAGGTCTCTTGCTACGCCCAGATGCGAAGCTGCGTCGGCCCGGTTCGGCGTCAAGCCAATCTCGAAAACATAATCATTTTCAATCTTAAAATACCCTCTCGCTCCTGATCCAACCAAAGCACTATGCGCCAAAACCATAATACCGTCATGATCAGTGCCGAGACCAATTTCATCTTCGGCGCAAATCATCCCTTCAGATACTTCTCCCCGTATCTTCGATTTGTTGATCTTAAAAGGCTCGCCCGTAACCGGATGAACCATGGAACCCACCGGCGCCACAACCACTTTCTGACCGGCCGCCACGTTGTTGGCTCCGCATACAATCTGCAGATCAGCGGCAGCGCCAACATCAACTTTAGTTACTTTTAAACGATCTGCGTTAGGGTGTTGCCTACATTCTTTCACATAGCCGATCACCAAACCTTCCAGACCGCCCGGGATGGCCTGCACCGTTTCGAGGCTTTCCACTTCGAGCCCGATATTGGTCAGGATAAGCGAGATTTCTGCTGCGGTTTTATCGGTTTTAATGAATTGTTTAAGCCATTTATAAGAGATTTTCATGTTCTGGTGTTGCTGAACGGCAAAGATAGAATTCTGAATTAAGAATGATGAATTTGCCGCGGCGGCGATTTACCGGATTGGACAATTACTCATAAAAGGCCCTCATCGGTGAAGCTAAAAAAACCCGAATCGCTTATAATGAGGTGGTCAAGCACTGGCAGATCCAGATATTCGCCCGCCGCTTTCAACTTTCGGGTAAGGTTTATATCGGCCTGACTGGGCTTTAGATTCCCGGAAGGGTGATTGTGTGCCAGCACCACAGAAGCCGCCCGGTGCTGTAGTGCGGTATGAAATATAATTTTAGGATCGGCAACGGTTCCTGCCTGCCCACCCTTGCTGATCAAATGCCTCGATGTGATTTTGTTAGCCCGGTTTAAAAGAATTATCCAGAATTCTTCGTGGTTGAGATCTGCAAACTGCGGGCGTATGGATTCAAAAATATCTTTGCTGCTGTGCACGATTATATATTCCTGTTTTACGGTTTCCTTACGCCGGCGACCCAGCTCCAGCGCAGCAACGATAGAAATGGCCTTGGCTTCGCCGATGCCCTTGAACTGCGATAAATCTTGTATGGAAAGGCGACTGAGAAGCGACAGGTCATTATCACAACGATGCAAAATTCGTTTGCTGAGTTCAACCGCAGATTCTGTGCGGTTGCCCGATCCGATCAATATGGCAATTAGTTCGGCATCGCTTAAAGAGCGTCGTCCCTGTAGCGACAATTTCTCCCGGGGCCGGTCTTCTTCGGCCCATAATTTAATGCTGATTTTCTGCTGGTAATCCGCCATTACTAAAGCTAATTAAAATGGGCGGAAAACAGAAAAGGGTTTCGGCGACAGCCAAAACCCTTTTTAAACGTTTTAGAAAATACTAACTTAACGTGTTAACAAATTTTGTAAGCTTTGATTTATTATTCGAAGCTTTATTTTTATGGATCACATTCTTTTTAGCCAGACGATCTAACATCGAAATTACCTTTGTTAAAAGTGTAGCGGCTTCTGCCTTGTCTGTAGTAGTCCGCAACTTTTTGATTGCGTTTCTGGTAGTTTTTGCCTGATATCTGTTACGCAAACGCTTAGCTGCATTCGACCTGATTCTTTTAATGGATGATTTATGATTTGCCATTTGTAAGCTTAATTTTTCTGTATTCTTTTAAGGACTGCAAATATAGAAGGATTATCTGAATATCCCAACGCGATTTTAAAAATCTAAAACAAGCATTTTAGATCTTATTTCTGCGGTTAACAAAATTGCGTTATTTTACAAACTCAGCGTTTATCATGAAGAGAAAATACTTGTTTCTGTGCTTTCTGGCACCAATCACTTTGCTTTTGTTCAGCTCCTGGGGTTTCTTCGCCCATCAGCGTATCAATCGTCTGGCTGTGTTTACCTTGCCCAAAGGGATGATCAGATTTTATAAAAGCAACATCAGCTTTATTACCGAACATGCCGTTGACCCGGACAAGCGCCGGTACGCAGATACCGCCGAAGCTCCCCGGCATTTTATAGATGCCGACCGCTACGGGCAAAACCCTTTTGATAGTGTTCCGCAAAAATGGAATGATGCAGTAGCCAAATATTCGGAAAAAACCTTAAAAGAAAACGGAATTGTTCCCTGGCAAATTGAGCGCAGCTATTATTCGCTCGTGAAAGCGTTCCAGGAGCGGGATTCCTCCAAAATATTACGCCTTTCATCAGACTTGGGGCATTATATCGGCGATGCCCATGTGCCGCTCCATACCACCGAAAATTATAACGGGCAGCTAACAAATCAAATAGGAATACACGCATTTTGGGAAAGCCGCCTGCCTGAGCTTTTTGCGGATGAATACGATTATTTGACCGGCCCGGCCACCTACATTGAAAACCCGCTGAAAGAAGCCTGGCGGATAGTTGAAAATACATACAGTTACAAAGACTCGGTGCTGCTTATTGAGGCCCGGCTAAACGCCGCATTTCCTTCAGACCTGAAATACAACTTCAGCGACAGGAACGGAAAGATTATCAAACAATATTCAGAGGAATATTCAAAAGCATACCACGAAGCACTCAACGGAATGGTTGAAAATCAAATGCGGGCTTCTATTCATTCGGTGGGCAGTTTCTGGTTTTCGGCATGGGTTGATGCCGGCCAGCCGGATGTTAAAAACCTGCGGCGAACCTTAACAGATGAAGCAGAGCGGGCACGCGTTGACCGTGAGGAAAAGCTTTTTAAACAGGGTAAAATTATTGGAAGGGATGAAAACTAAACCACGCTTTTTTTCATATCCTTCCGGGTTTTTATGCCTGCAAATACCGCCGGCAAGATGGTAAGCACAATGATTACCAGCATCACGTAAGTGAAATTGTCTTTTATAACCGGGATATTGCCGAAAACAAAACCCAGACCCAGAAAACTGATAATCCATAAAAGGCCGCCAACCACGTTGTAGAACGTAAACCTGCCAAAATTCATGTTTCCAACCCCCGCAACAAAAGGCGCCACCGTTCTAAAAATCGGTAGAAACCGGCTGAAAATAACCGCCTTGCCTCCCTGTTTGTTAAAAAACTCCTGCGTCTTTATGTAATATTCAAGCTTGAGAATTTTGTTGTGCGGCTTAAAAACTTTTGGCCCAAAAAGGGTTCCGAGGTAATAATTAAGTGTGTTACCGGCTATAGCGGCTACAATTAAAAGCAACCCCATCAGGTAAATATCAAGACCGGTATTGCCCTTGGCAATTAAGGCACCCACGGCGAACAATAGCGAATCGCCGGGTAAAAAGGGCGTAACCACAAAGCCGGTTTCGGCAAAAATGATCAGAAAAATAATGAGGTAAGTCCAGGTTTGGTACTCACTCACAATTTCAATGAGGTGCTTATCTATGTGTAGGATAAAATCAAAAATGCTGCTTAGAACTTCCACTTTACGTTGTTAAAATTATTCGTTTGGCTGGCTCACCAAAATTCCTGCCACCAATTTAGCTGGTGCCGCAAAAATAGAAAATCCGGCAACGTTGGCCGGATTTTCCTGATAACTATTTGTAAACTTTTGGTAATGCTTTACAATTAAGCGTATGAATTTAGCATAACCGGCATCACCAGCATCAGCACATCTTCCTGCTCATCATGCGTTTGCGGCATCAACAAACCCGCTCGGTTAGGTGTGCTCATTTCCAGTAAAACTTCCTCACCGCTCAGATTATTGAGCATTTCTATCAAAAACTTCGCGTTAAAGCCAATTTCCATATCCTCGCCTTCGTACTGGCAACTCAGCCGCTCGTGTGCTTCGTTTGCAAAATCCAGATCTTCTGATGAGATGTTCAGTTCGCTCCCGGTTATTTTTAGCCGAACCTGATGCGTGGTTTTATTGGCGAAGATAACCACCCGGCGTAAACAGTTTAAAAATAAACCGCGGTCAATAACCAATTTATTCGGGTTGTTCTGCGGAATTACCGCTTCGTAATCCGGGTAACGCTCGTCTATCAAGCGACAAATTAGGTTGATATTGCCAAACTTGAAAAACGCACTGGTGCTGTTGTATTCAACAGCCACGCTCACATCTTCGGTGGGGAGCGAAGATTTTAATAATGTGAGCGCCTTTTTAGGAAGTATAAACGTTGTGGCCGATTCAGATTTGGCGTCGGTGCGGCGGTAGCGCACCAATTTATGCGCATCTGTGGCAACAAAGGTAACATGCTCCGGACTCAACTGACAGAACACACCAGTCATAGCCGGCCGGAGTTCGTCATTGCTAACGGCAAACAACGTTTTATTGATCGCTTCTGAAAGAACCGACGCCTGCATACTAACAGACGATGCATTCTCTACAACCGGAATTTTTGGAAAATCCTCACCATTTTCGCCGCTTAGTTTATATTTTCCATCGCCGGCGCTAATTTCTATAGAAAAAGTAGCATCGTCAACAGAAAACGAAATCGGCTGATCGGGCAGGGTTTTCAATGTTTCCAACAATATTTTGGCGGGTATAGCTACTTTTCCATTTTCCTTTGATTCAACCTGCAGCGAAGTAGTCATGCTGGTTTGCAGGTCGGTTGCCGAAATGGTTAACAGCCCATCCTTTATCTCAAACAAAAAGTTTTCTAAAATAGGCAACACCGTACTACTGCTCGATGCGCCGTTAACTGCCAGCAACTGCTTTAACAAGGTGGAAGTTGAAACAATAAATCTCATGTGTTTAAAATCAGATTATAAAAGGTTTGCTTTTTTATGCGGGTTCATTTATCCCGAAGGGAAAAACTATGCTCAAAAATAGAAATTCCTTGCAGATAGTGGCAAAATAGATATTAACATCAGCCGAGTTTATCCCCAATTCAATCTTAAAATAGTATCACTTAAAATCTGCTTTCTGATCTCTAAGAACTTAGTTTCCAACGCAGTTTCATCATTTTGGGGTGCCCCTTCGGGTCGGGCTATACGCTTCAATCTTTTGCTCTCGCCCAAAAGCGAGACAAAAGGATTTCCGCTGCTAGCCCTCACCCAGGCAGAAGCTGTACTTCAATCAGAGCAAATATTAACGGATTGCCGCGTTGGATTCCGCTCAAATAACTTCAAGTTACACTCTCCGAACAAATTACCTCGCATATTTTTTAATCCGGTAATAATGCCTTGTTATGCCAAAAATCACAAGCAAAAGAATCGGTAAGCCAATATTTATAGCCTGCCAAAATGTTTTTTCAGAACGGATCCTGGCCCGGTCCAACAGTCGGATGTTTATTTCCTTGTTACGCAACTGGATTATCCCCGTATCATCAGTCAGATAATCTGCGGCATTGAGTAAAAAACTTTTGTTGCCGTACTGCTGCTGCGTGTACCGGTCGTAACCCAACGGAAACGGTGATCCATCGGTGCTGCTAATTTGATTTTTTAGAATATCGCCGTCTGCAAGTACAATCATTTTGGCGTTTTTGCCCGAGGCAGGCAAATTTATTTGTTCAGAAATACCCGCTGGTTTTGGCCTGTTTCTGAAACTACTGGGGAAGCTGCCTTCTAACAAAAGACCAACCGGCCGGGGCACATTCTGGTACGTTGCGGGATTTGGTTCCTGCTCAACCATCTGCAGCGAGAGCAGTACCGGTGTTTCTAAAATCCGGTTAAATGGCGATGTAGAAAGAATAATTTGCTTTTTAACCCCTTTTACCGGCAGGGTATCAATAGTGCCAGAAAATTCACTGCGTATCCCGTCGAGGTTTTTTACCAGCGGATGTGCAGATGTGGGCACAAATATGGGATAGAACAGCCAGGGCAATAATTGGATTTGGCTTTGTCCGCCCACATTGCCCACATTCATGGGCACCTGGGCGCTGTTAAGATCAGACACCAGCGTGTAGTTAATGCGCACCCCGTACCTGAAAAGCATATCGTCGAGATTCAGCTTTTTCGGAAAAGCCAGCTGCTCTCCCGCTCCGCGTAAGCTATCTAATTCGGCACTTACCTGATCAATCGCCCAAAGCACACTACCGCCACGCATCACAAAATAATCAATTTTGAATTTTTCAGTTTCGCTGAATGGCTGGTCGGGTTTGGGAATAACCAAAACTGATAGCTTATCCAGACCTTGCATCGGGATGACCTTTAAATTAACACGCCCCACCTCGTAACCATCTTCTAATGACCGCATGGCATCATTCAACTGCAAATCACTTAGCTCACCATGACCTTCGGTAAATCCTATCCGCGGTTTACCGCCGCTACTCAGTTTTTTTATAGCGCTTGAGAACGCATACTCCAGGTTTTGCACAGAATTGTTCAAAACTTCGTCCGGAGATGCGCCGGTTTTATTCTGCAACAGCTTAACGGCTGTTTGCGAGCCTTTATAGGTTATTAACGCGGCCGGGAAAATGGTTTTTTGGCTCATCCCATCCTCCGTTTTTACGCTCAGATTGGTAGGTTCTACACCCTTTTCAGTTAGTTCAATTATTGCTGCTTCGCGGCTTTCGGCAACGCCAATTAAAGGATTTACAAAATCAAAGCGCAGGCGACCATCAGAGTAGGCCTTATACTCGGCTAATAAATCGCTGGTGGCATTTCTCAAACGTTTAAAACCAGCCGGAAAATCACCTTCCAGGTAAACTGTAATTTGGACATCTTCATTTAAATCTGATAAAATTCTTTTGGTAACGGGCGATAGCGTATAACGCTTTTCGCTGGTAAAATCAAACCGCGTAAAGAAAAAGCCAGACAGCACATTGAGTAAAATCACCAGCGCCAGAAAACCGGCCAGCACAATAAAATCCTTTTTTTGGCGGTTTACCATTTGCGCCCCCCTAAACTAGTTTTGGTTAGTAGCAGAAACAAGGCGATGAAGGTTAGAAAGTAAACCAGATCGCGGGTATCTAATACGCCCCGGCTACCTGACTGATAGTGCTGATTGATGCCCAGGCTTGTTACCAACGTATCTATACTTTGCAGAGAAAGCAGGGAACTGATGGAGTCAAAACCGCTGAATGCGAAAAAGCAGCAGAATACCGCTATCGCGAAAGCGACAATTTGATTGTTACTGATTGAAGAACTAAAAATACCGATAGCGGCAAAACAGCCTGCTATTAGAAATAACCCGATGTATGATCCGATTACAGCGCCGGTGTCAATATTTCCACGTGTAATGCCAAGCTGGTAAACGCTGTAATAATAAATGAGGGTAGGAATAAGCGCCAGCGCAACCACAGCCATTGCGGCAAAATACTTCCCGGCAATAATTTGCCAGTCGCTGAGCGGACGGGTGGCCAGAAGTTCAAACGTGCCCTGTTTACGCTCATCGGCCATCGAACGCATGGTAATGGCGGGTATTAAAAACATGAAAATGTACGGGGCAATATCAAAAAAACTATCCAGGCCTGCGTAGCCATATTCCAGAATGCTCGACTCGGGGAACACCCAAAGAAACAAACCGGTAACGAGCAGAAAAATACCGATGGCGATGTAGGCAACCAGTGAATTAAAAAAATCGCTGAGGTCTTTACGAAAAATGGTGAACACGTATGCTAGTTAAACGGTGCCTAAAATAATCACAAATTGAGTAAAACGGCCTGATTATTTAAAATCCACCGAACCATTATTTGATACCGGGTTGGTAAGATGCACAAAAATCTCCTCCAGGCTTCGACCCGGGTTTTTACTTTTTAACGCCATCAAGGAATCGTTCGCAACCATGTTACCTTTGTTGATGATCAATACCTGATCGCAAATGGCTTCGGCTTCCTGCATAATATGGGTTGAAAAAATTACGGTTTTTGATTTCCCGAGTTCTTTGATCAGATTGCGTATCCCGATAATCTGGTTCGGGTCTAAGCCCGATGTTGGTTCATCTAAAATCAGCACCGGCGGATCATGCAAAATAGCCTGCGCCAAACCTACCCGTTGCCGGTATCCTTTAGAAAGCGCATTAACTTTTTTATGCTTTTCTGGCAAGAGTCCGGTCATTTCCATCACCTCAGCAATACGCACCTGCTTGTTAGGCACCTGGTGGATATTGGCGATAAAATTTAAAGATTCCTGCACGTACATATCCAGATAGAGCGGATTGTGTTCCGGAAGATAACCGATGTTCCGGCGCACCTCCATGGTTTGGCTATTGATATCAAAACCGCACACGGTGGCCGTGCCCGAGGTTTGTGGCAGGTAACAGGTAAGTATTTTGAGCGTAGTAGACTTGCCCGCACCGTTGGGACCTAAAAATCCCAGAATAGAGCCGGGCGAAGCAGTAAAGCTCAATTGATTTACTGCGTTTTGCTGGCCATACATTTTGCTCATCCGGTTAACGGCAACGCTCATTTCAAAAAAATTTAGGGTAAAAAAAGGGCGGTTAGTTTTGCAACCAACCGCCCCGAAGTTAAGACATTTTTAAAAAGATACGTTGGGCAAACAACCTTGCTAAACGCCTGCACTCTTTTTTTGCTCCATCGTCAACCTTAAATCCTAAATCGTAAATCAAAATTCGTAAATGAGTTTATCTTTGCCCCGTTATGAGCAAAAACAACGACGACCTTTTTAAAAATGTAATTGGCCACGCCAAGGAGTACGGTTTTGTATTTCCCTCAAGCGAGATTTACGACGGATTGAGCGCCGTTTATGATTACGGTCAGCTTGGCGCCGAACTAAAGAACAACCTGAAAACCTACTGGTGGAAGAGCATGGTGCAGATGCATGAAAACATCGTCGGCATAGATTCGGCCATATTTATGCACCCCAAGATCTGGAAAGCCAGCGGACATGTGGATGGATTTGCCGATCCGATGATTGATAACAAGGATTCTAAAAAGCGTTACCGTGCGGATAATCTGATTGAAGATAAAATTGCCCGCTATGAAAAAGACGGCAAAACCGAAAAATCCCAAAAGCTACAGGCAGACATGGACGCCGCATTAACAGCAGATGATTTGTCGGCATTAAAAATCCTGATAGAAACCCACGAAATAGTTTGCCCCGTTTCCGGGACAAAAAACTGGACGGATGTTCGGCAGTTTAACCTGATGTTTTCTACCCAATTTGGAGCGATGGCCGAAGGTTCTGACGAAGTGTACCTGAGACCGGAAACCGCCCAGGGAATATTTGTAAACTTTTTGAACGTGCAAAAATCCGGAAGGATGAAAATCCCTTTCGGGATAGCGCAAATAGGAAAAGCTTTTCGCAACGAAGTAATTGCCCGACAGTTTATCATGCGCATGCGTGAATTTGAGCAGATGGAAATGCAATTTTTCGTTCGCCCCGGCACAGAGATGGAATGGTACGACCATTGGAAAAAGGCTCGCTTAAGCTGGCATCTGGCTATCGGCACGGCCGAAAACAAATACCGCTACCACGATCACGTGAAACTGGCACATTACGCAAATGCCGCCGTAGATATAGAGTTTGAGTTTCCGTTCGGCTTTAAAGAGGTGGAGGGTATCCACAGCCGCACCGATTTTGATCTGAGCCAGCACCAACAATTTTCGGGCAAAAAGATGCAATATTTTGATAATGAGCTGAACGAAGACGGGAAACCCTTTGGCAATTACGTGCCTTACGTTATTGAAACTTCTATTGGCTTAGACCGCATGTTTTTACTTACCCTTTGCAACGCGTTTGAAGAGCAGGACCTCAGCACCCCGGATAAACAAGATTCGCGGACTGTATTGCGCCTTAACCCCGTGCTGGCTCCGGTTAAAGCTGCCGTGCTGCCCTTAACCAAAAAAGATGGTTTGCCGGATAAAGCCCGGCAGATAATGGACCGGCTGAAGCTTGATTTTAATATGCAGTATGATGAAAAAGATTCTATTGGCAAGCGCTATCGTCGGCAGGATGCAATAGGTACGCCCTTTTGTATCACCATAGACCACCAAACATTAGAAGATAATACCGTTACCATCCGCCACCGCGATAGTATGGAGCAGGACCGCGTACAAACAGCAGAATTAGAACAAATCATCGGCAACCGGGTGAGCTGGAAAAATTTGTTATCCGGAAAAATCGTCAGTTAAACTAAACAAAGCATTTTACCTATTAACCGATAATTCCCAGGGTGATAGCCTTTTCGCTGCCGGATCCCATTTTTACAATTCAAATCCGTTTCGTTGAGCTCCAAAGGAGCATCCTGTTTATAAAAACGATGGGAAAGCAAAACCCGCCCCCTGTGGCTTACACCCGCCGGGTTTTCCGCTGTAGCCTCCTCATGAAGAATCGGAGACTGCCGCTCCAACCCCGTTTACTTAACGCGGGCTTGTGGGACTATTTGCAGTTGTTTTGCGGATGGAATCTGCTGGATATGTAATGCTTTGAGGGTCATCACGTTTATCAGTTACGTTAACGATCGGAGCGGCATCCTTTTTTCCAGGTTAATAGATTCCAGGGATCGGCGATGGGCCGGGCTTTTTGTCGGTTAAATTTTCCGCTCAACAAGCATCATTACAGCTTGGCTGATCAAATCACCTACAAAATCACAAAGCAGAAAAAACACTTTCGGTTTTACGTGTTACTAATAACAGATACTCTCTTTTTCGGATCAAATTCGGATCGGCTATTCCGAATTCCGTGGTTGGTTTCAATTAACCGAATGTGAAAATCGCGATTACAGGGGCAACAGAATTTATTGGGGCGTTTTTATGCCGCTACTTCCATGCGGCTGGTCATCAGATTTTGGCTCTGGGCACCGAAGCCAGTCCGCATCCGGCTTTGCTCAAAATTGCCACCTGGCAACAGGTAGATTTTTTACAACCCATTAACCATCTGGACGCGGATGCCTGCATCCATGCAGCTTTCTACCATACCGGTATCAGCAATTACGCAGCTTTATTTTTAAATCATGTAGAAAGCACCCTGAATATAACTGCCGCGGCAAAAACGTGTTCACATTTTATACAACTTTCCTCCTCCTCAGTATACAGCTTCGGCGATAAGCCGGTGAAAGAAACCGATGCGCAAATTGAACTGACAACTACTGATTATGGTGAAATTAAATTACTGGCCGAAGAAGTGGTTGGTTTTGAGATACCTCAAAACCAGCGCAGGTTAATTTTACGCCCCCGGGCAATTTACGGCATTGGCGACCCTGTATTTCTACCGCACCTTTTCAATCTCCTTAAAAAGCAAACCGTATTTTGTCCGGTAAGTAAGAATGTTAAAACCAGCCTCACACATATCGAAAATATCGCTTACGCGATCAGCTTATTTTTTCAGCAAACCGCTGGCTCTAATTTTCAAATATTAAACGTGGCAGATGAGAAACCTTATTGCTTGTCTGATACCATTTTACAGTTTTTATCGGCCATCGAAGAAAAGAAGCTGGAGATGATATTTGTACCGGCAAGAGCGCTAAGTGCGCTTGGCAAATTAAATCCGGGCCTGGGCTTTATCAAGGAATTAAATCCCGCTATTTTAAAAGCAATTCATCACAATTCGGTGCTCGATTTATTTTCCATCCGTAAAGATCTTAAGTACAATCCTCCCCGCAACCTGCAGAATTCGATGGCAGAAATCGCGGCTTCGGTTAAATCTGCGGGCGGTAAAAAGGCGTATCTACAGCAACTTCCTACACTTTCCTGGAGGTAATAAGCCTCCCTAAATCAATCAGAAAATTGCTATTAAAACATTAAAACATCGTTTAACAACTTAATGGTGACAATTACAAAAATGCAAAACCGTATATTTGAAGATACAAAAACGTCAGAAGCTAGCTGGCAATTTTCTCACCATCGAAATTTTTCGATACAAATGAAGGTTTTACTTATGAAAAAACAATCGTTCAGAATTTTAGCCGTTTCCATCTTTTTTGCCGCATTTTCCGCCCTCGGGTGGGTATCTGTAAACGACATTCAGGACTCTTCGTCTCAAATTACTGATGAGAAGGTTTTAGAAGAAACAACCCTTACAATTACTGCAGCAGAGCAGTTTGAAAATTATATCCAAAAAGTTTACGCTACTGCAAACCTGCAATCTTCGGGTTTAGATTATAACCTGTTTAAGAAAGCTTTTACTGGATATCTTAATTTAAAAAGTTCAAACCTGATCTCTGCTAAGGAATTGCTTACTGTGGTTGATTTTAATAAAAGCAGTACACAAAAGCGCCTTTGGATCATTGATCTCGCGGCGCAAAAACTACTTTTTAATACCTTAGTTGCGCACGGTCAAGGTAGTGGTGATGATATGGCGCAGAAATTTTCTAACCTTGCCAACTCGCACCAAAGCAGTTTGGGGTTTTACGTAACCAGTGACATCTACTACGGAAAGCACGGCCGCTCGATGAAGTTAGACGGCATGGATAAGGGCTTTAACAGCAATGCGAAAGACCGGGCTGTAGTTGTGCACGGCGCTGAGTATGTAAGCGAAAGCTTTATTCAGCAACGCGGGCGCTTAGGCCGCAGCCATGGATGCCCTGCTTTACCGGTTGAATTGAGCGATAAAATTATAGACAACATTAAAGGGCAAACAACTTTATTCATCGCCGGGCCCAATACTGCCTACGCTTCAAAATATACCAATGAGGAAAGCGCAATGGCAGGCATCTTGCATACCGATGCAGATCCGGCCGTGATGTAAAGCTGACTATTAAAGTACTTTAGGAGAGAGATATGTGAAAGCATATCTCTCTTTTGCTTTCTATATATTTGTCCACTTCTATGCAGAAACTGGAAAATTATCTTCGGCAAAATCCCACAAAGGTTTTTTTTATTTTGCTGCTGATGGCCATTCCGGCATTTTTTATAAACCTTGGCCTTTTGCCCTTATTTGCAGATGAACCTACCCGGGCTAACGTGGCCCTTGAAATGATTTTAAGCCGCAACTTTGCGGTACCCACCGTGGGCGGCGAATACTATTACAACAAACCTCCGCTTTACAACTGGATATTAGCCGCATGTTATCTTCTTACCGGAAGTTTTTCTGAGTTTGTTACCCGCTTACCGGCCGTTATCCCGATGTTTCTGTTTGCCATTACCATCTATTATTCAGTTGCTTATTTTCTGAAAAATAAACCCATGGCTGCGCTTAGCGGATTGCTGTTTTTGGTGAACGGCCGTATGCTCATTTACGATTCCATGCTGGGGCACATTGATATTTTCTATTCCTGGCTCACGTATCTGAGTTTCATGTCGATATTCTATTTCTATCAGCGCAGCCAATGGTTCAGCCTTTTTCTGGTGAGCTATGTACTTACGGCCATTACATTTCTGGCTAAAGGTCTGCCATCTGTTGTTTTTCAAGGCTTTACTTTGCTGGCGCTATTGGTTTATACCCGTAACTTTAAAAAGCTTTTTAGCTGGCAGCATGGTCTTAGCGGCATGATTTGCCTGCTTATCATCGGGGCTTACTTTTTAAACTATTACCAGTTCAATCCAAACCTCGAAAATTATTTTAACACCATTTGGGATCAGAGCAGCCGCCGGACGCTGGCCGCCAACAACACCCAAAAAAGTTTAACGCATCTGCTTACCTTCCCTTTTGAGCATTTGTTCCACCTGTTCCCGGCAAGCATGTTGGTGCTGTTTTGTTTCCATAAGCGATTTTGGTCTGATCTGATAGACAACCCTTTTCTCAAATTCTGTTCAATCATTTTCCTGGCCAATATTTGGGTCTACTGGCTTTCGCCAGAAACCCGGCCCAGATATCTGTTAATGCTCTACCCCCTCGTATTTACAATCTGGGCATATTTCTTCTACAATTACCGCCATCGGTTTAACCGCTCAAATAACGTGATCAGGTATGTGTGCTTTGCCATTGCACTGCTGGTTACGCTTGCCATTCCTTCCGGCTTATTTGTAGGTTTAGAAAAATACGTCGGTTTCCTTGAACTGAAAATCGCCTTCATTTTTTTCTGCTGCGCTCTTTTTTCCTGGCTTATCTATCGTCTCCACTCAGAATATTTGCTGGCCTTCATCGCATTTCTGCTGGTTGTGCGTCTGGCGTTCAGTTGGTTTGTGTTGCCACACCGCCTGCAAAATCTGGATATGGACTATTATCGCCAGGCGGCAATAACGGTTGGCTCCATCGCGGGGGATGAACCGGTATATTTTTACCAATACGAGCCGGAAGCAGCCGGAATTCCCTTTCATGATAAGTTGATTTTCTACATCGAGCGGAAGCGGATGAAAAAGGTAAAGTTCGTAGCCACGGATGCGGCTGCCGGTTATTATTTTACCTTTGACAGGGACTTGAAAAATCCAAAAGCGCAATTGGTTAAATCGTTTGAAAGCAACCTCAAATTGTTTAGAGTAAAATGAAAGAACTCTCTGTAGTGATAACCGTTTTGAACGAGCGGGAAAATATTCAGCCATTAATTCTGGCAATTAGCGAGGCCCTCGCGGGGATAGACTACGAAGTAGTTTTTGTGGATGATGGCTCTGAAGACGGAACTCAGAAAGAGGTCCGTCAATTCAGCGATAGCCATATCCGCATGGTTGAACTCCGCAAAAATTACGGTCAGAGCACCGCCATGACCGCTGGTATTGATTATTCTATTGGTGAATACATTGTGCTCCTTGACGGCGATTTGCAAAACGACCCGAGAGACATACCATTTATGCTTCGTAAGATAAAAGAAGAAGACTGGGATGTTGTGGCCGGAAACCGTAAAAACCGCCAGGATGGGATGTTTTTACGCAAAATCCCTTCAAAAATCGCAAACGCCCTCATTCGCAGGCTTACCGGTGTGCACATCAAAGATTACGGCTGCACATTGAAAATATTTAAACGCGAGATTGCCGAAGATCTGGGAATTTATGGCGAGCTGCATCGTTTTATTCCGGTGCTGGCAAAATTGCAGGGAGCCAGTATTACCCAGGTAGATGTGAGGCACCACGCACGCCGGTTCGGCAAGTCTAAATATGGACTCAACCGAACGTTTAAAGTAATGTCTGATCTTGTACTGATGGTTTTTTTCAGAAAATACATCCAAAAACCCATGCATTTATTCGGCACATTGGGCTTTATTTCGCTTGCTTTGGGCATCGCAATTAACACCTATCTGCTTATTCTTAAACTAATGGGCCAGGACATTTGGGGAAAGCCCATTTTGATTCTCGGCATGGTTTTTTTGCTTGGAGGTATTCAGCTCATTACTTTCGGGATATTGGCCGAAGTGAATGTGCGCACTTATTTTGAAGCCACCAACCGTAAAACCTACCAGATTAGGCGCATTTTTGAAGGAAAAGCAAACGTATTGCTGCCCGATGGAAAAAACTAATATCTCCTTTTAAATAACCCATAATTCCAATTGCACCTCCCAAACCCATAAATGAAACAAAAAATCTGGAGCATTGTAAAATTAATTCTTAAAATCGGTATCAGCGGATTGTCGTTATACCTGGTTTTTACCAAAGTGGATTTTAACGAACTTACCGCGGCCGTTAAATCTGCTAATCCGCTTTATTTACTCGGGGCGCTGGCCTGCTTTTTTGTATCAACGGTTATCACTGCCTCCAGGTTAAATTCGTTTTTCAAAGGTATCGGCCTTCGCATTTCTGATCTTTTTAATTTTAAAATCTACTTGTTGGGCATGTTTTATAACCTTTTTCTGCCGGGCGGTATCGGCGGAGACGGGTACAAAATATTCTACCTGCGCAAGCGAATGGAAATAAAAGCCCGGAAACTTTTTCTGGCTATATTTTTTGATCGCCTGAGTGGATTTTGGGCTCTTGCGCTCATTATATCAGCACTCGTTATTTTCATACCGCGGTTCGGCGTGCCGGTTTGGCTGCCCATTACAGTCATCGCCATTGGCAGTGCAGTTTATTATTTGGTAATGAAGCGGTTTTTTACCGACTATGCCCACCGCTTTATCTCAACCCATCTAAAAGCCATTCTGGTGCAGTCCATGCAGGTAATTTGCATCATGTTTCTGTTATTCGCCCTACATTTCGATGGCAAATTTTCGCCTTATTTGTTCATTTTTCTGGTTTCTTCGCTCGTGGCGGTAATACCATTTACTATGGGCGGTCTTGGCGCAAGAGAAATTGTTTTTCTCTACGGCGCAGACCTTTTTGGTATTGACGAGCGGATCGGAGTGTTGATCAGCCTGCTTTTCTATTGCACGTCTGCCCTGGTTTCCCTTTCGGGGATGTATTTCGTGCTGCACCCCAAAGCGCTTGGCGAAGCAGGAAGGGAAAATAATGCGGCACAAAATCCTGTTGTTACCAACGCGGGATAACCCAGGGGCCTTCAGAAACTCCAAAATTTATATTCAGCACGTTGCGTAGCGGTGTTGCGCCGGAGTCAGCAATCGGCTAATTGCCACATTTTTTACGGGGGGACGTTCACTCGTAATTTTCGGGCTAAAGCAACCTCCATACAATCTGAATGTCTGATAATTGTTAAGAATCAATTGCTCCGGAAGAATTTCGCTCAGGCCGTAAAAAAATATATCCTTAAAAACGGCAATTTTGGTAATTTGTGGCCGGCAATAAAAGGCACCCTTTTATTCAAAGCCCATTCAATTTATTTAACGAATAACCGTTCTATACTAAGATGCCATTAAATGAACAGCTTCAACGATTTTAACAACCCGCAAGTTGCCCGCCTACCAAGGCATTTGAAACAGTTTATTGTTGAGCAGCAGTATGATTTGTATACGCCGGTAGACCATGCCGTTTGGCGTTACGTGATGCGCCAGAACTATAGCTATCTCAAAGATGTAGCCTACTACCCTTACATTCCAGGTTTGGAAGCCGCCGGCCTTACTATTGAGCGCATCCCCGATTTGCTGGACATGAACAACGCACTGGCAAAAATTGGCTGGGGCGCGGTTACGGTCGACGGTTTTATACCACCGGCAGCCTTTATGGAATACCAGGCCTATCGAGTGCTGGTAATTGCAGCCGATATACGGCAGATCAATCATATAGAATACACTCCGGCGCCAGATATCATCCACGAATCGGCCGGGCATGCGCCCATCATCGCCGATAAGGATTATCACGAATACCTGAGCTATTTTGGCTCCATCGGCGCTAAAGCCATTTTCTCGTCTAAAGATTTTGAATTATATGAATCAATCCGGCATTTATCTATCTTAAAAGAAATGCCCGACGCCAACCCGGCCGAGTTGCGCAAAGCAGAGAAGAAAGTAGAATACTGTCAGCAAAATTTGGGTGAACCTAGCGAAATGGCTTTGTTAAGCAGGTTGCATTGGTGGACGGTAGAATACGGCCTGATTGGTACGTTAGAGAACCCCAAAATTTATGGTGCCGGCCTGCTCTCCTCTATCGGCGAAAGCGCCGGCTGCATGAAACCTGAGGTTAAAAAAATCCCGTACTCTATAGACACCTTGAATTACCCGTTCGACATTACGCAGGAACAACCTCAACTTTTCGTTACACATGATTTTCAAAACCTCATAGACGTATTAGAGCAGTTTGCCAACACCATGGCTTTCAGGGTTGGCGGATTGGAGGGCCTGTTAAAAGCGGTTGAATGTAAGAATATCTGTACCGCCGTCTTCAGTTCGGGCCTGCAGGTGTCGGGGATGTTTACAGATCTGGGCCTAACCATAGACAATGAAGTTACGTTTGTTAAAACCACCGGCCCAACTGCCCTGGCTGTTAACAATCAGGAACTCCCCGGCCATGGCAAAACCCGCCATCACGACGGCTTCTCATCGCCGGCAGGCAAATTAAAAGGCCACCAGAAAGCGCTGGAAGATTTCGCTGCCGCGGATTTCGAGCAGGCGGGAATCCGGGCATCGCAGAATTGTACGCTAGAATTTGAAAGCGGCATCGCAGTAAGCGGAAAAGTTGAAAAAATAGAAAGCCGGGAAGGCAAGATCGTTCTAATCACTTTCGGAAATTGCCGCGTAACTGACGAAAAAGGAAAAGTTTACTTCGAACCCTCGTGGGGAGATTATGATATGGCCGTAGGCGAAAAAATTAGTTCAGTTTTTTGCGGTGCCGCCGATAAAGATGCCTTCGAAGAGATTGCCTTGATATCAAAAACCACAACCCAGAAACCGAAATACGAGGAAAAAACCCGGCAATTTCATGCGCTGTACCAAACGGTGCGTTCCGTCCGCGAAAGTAAAACGGATTACGGGCAACTGCCAAATGTTTGGGAGCAACTTCAGAAAGGGTTTCGCAGCGACTGGCTTTGCGCCATGGAAATTTTGGAGATATTAGAGCAGGAAAACCAGATGCCAAAGCTTGCTGCAGAGATAAAAATATTTCTGGAGATGAAGGCATCGGCAGAGCCGGAATATGCCAAACTGATAAGCGATGGGTTTTACCTGATCCGGAATGCGGTAGCAGAATTGCAAAAGTAGCGTTTACCGCGGCCAGTTAGAAGCGGCTGATATTTTACCAACGGAAGCTTTACGCTTCACGTTCTAAGCAGAAAGCGCATGAATATTGTAATAACCGGCGCCAGCAGCGGAGTAGGTTTTGAAGCCGTGCTGGAATTTACCTTAAAGAATGAGCACCACGTTGTAGCATTAGCCAGATCAGAGCCGAAATTACAGCGGCTGCTTGACATCGCAAGCAGCTTAAACCCCGAATGCACCCTCTACCCCGTGCCGTTTGATATCGTGCACGATGATTATGTAACTTCTTTGGTTCCTTTTCTTGAAGCCCGATTAGGCACGGTTGACGTGCTGATTAACAATGCCGGCTCGCTGATTAATAAACCTTTTGAACAGTTAGCGCAATTGGATTTTGCAGAAATGATGCAAAGCAATCTGCTGGGCCATGTAAAAATGATCCAGCACCTGCTTCCGCTGATGAAGGCGGGATCGCATATTTTAAATATCGGCAGCATGGGCGGATTCCAGGGAAGTATTAAATTCCCCGGATTGGCGGCTTACTCGGCCAGCAAGGCGGCGCTGCACACCTTAACAGAATGTCTTGCCTTTGAGCTGGAAGACCGTCAGATAAAAGTAAATTGCCTCGCCCTTGGTTCGGCCCAAACCGAAATGCTCGAAAAAGCGTTCCCTGATTATGAGTCGCCGGTAATGGCTTTTGAAATGGGAAAATACATTGCAGACTTTGCGCTAACCGGACATAAATTTTTCAACGGAAAAATCCTTCCGGTAGCAGTAACAACGCCTTAAATTACCTAAATGAAACCTTCGCATTTATTTCTCAGCATTCTGATGGTCGGCTTTTTGGCTTTGGCTTCCTGTACAAACGAGCGGTCAACAACCCAGCAAACAAGTTCCGAACCAGATGAAACCGCCGCTGGCAAACCAGCCGAAACGGTAAAAAACGAAGATAAAACGCTCGATGTTCCCTGGACGGCCGTTTATAACGATAGCACCCAATTGCTGGAGATCAAAAAAAACCCGGTTGCCCGGCCCGGAAATCTGAACGAGCAGGATCTGATTGATGCCCTGAACTTGAAATATCCGCAGGTGAGGTTAACTCCGGTAGCGCGGCAGGGAAATAAGTTAACGGTTGAAATTGAGGACGCCGAATATTTTACCCAGGAAATGGGAACCGCCGGTGCCCGTGCCTATCTGGCGGAAGCCACCTATTCGCTAACCGAGTTGAGCGGAATTGAGGCAGTAGATTTCAGGTTTAAAGTGGGCGACCACGCCATGCCCGGCGTGCTCACCCGCCGGAGTTTTGAAAATTTTAACTAACTGGCGGCCCGGCCCCTAAAGCAGGTCAAATTCTCCGAAAAAACTCAATAGCCGGGATGGAAATTCTCCCGGCTATTAGCCTTGACGCTGCTGCGGCAGCTATCCGTACGGCAGCAACTTCTATTTTTTTGCGCCCATAAACAGAACTTCGCTTACCACAATCTCCGTGATGTATTTTTTAACCCCCGCTTTATCGGTGTAATTTCGGCTGCTCAGCTTACCTTCAATGCTTACCTCGCTGCCCTTGTGCAAATAACTTTCTGCAAGCGCCGCGGTTTTATCCCACATCACCAGGTTGTGCCACTGGGTATCTTCCACCTTCTCGCCTTTTTCATTTTTGTACGACTCGTTTGTGGCGATAGAAACCCTTGCGATTTTTTTATTATTAGCCAGCACTTTCACTTCTGGATCGTTGCCCAGAAATCCCACCAGGCGAACACTGTTTCTTAAATTGCTCATGATCTTTTTAATTAGTTTTTGATTTTTAACGAACAACAGCACCCTGCTATTGACAGAACAAAGGTGTAGTCTGCCCGAAAAATTACCCGGATAATAAGCAGATAAATTCGATTAAAAGCGATTATAATCGGATAAATGTAGTAAGAGACTGGCGGATTTCTTTCAAACCGATCAATTGCAATCGTTAAATTTACTATCTCCGCAAGTATGCGGAAGACACACAACGGGGATTTGAAGACTTTTAAAAAATAGTTAACAAAGTTTAACCGATTAATAAACTTTAAAACAATGGCACAAGAAGGAACAAAGGAAAATCCCTGGAAATTAAAAACACCTCCATTGTCGTCTGAATACGAGATGTACAAAGACGAAAAAGATGGAAAAGAAGTAATTGTTTGCGTGGTGGGAAAAACCACACTGCTTTATGATTACCGCTGCATTAACGATCTTCATGCCTTGCTTAAAACCCATGCCGACTGGATGGAACTGGGTAGCACCGACGAACAAAAACCGGCTGAAGAAGGTACCGTTGAAGCCTGGGGACGCTCGGAGAACAATCCGCTTGGTGGTTGGTATGGACTTAAAAAGGGGCTTCGCGGACGCTTTGGAATGTATGTTCCGCCGCTGATGGAGAAACTCGGACTTGCAGAACTAACACACAATGCGAAAGGAAATAGAATGAAAGCGAAGTAAAAACGAAAATAGGACAGTACGCAACAAGGGTTTGAGCGAATCTTTGATTAAACACTGAGCTAAAATCATCGCCACCGCAAAATGAAAATTGCCATATTAACACTTGGTACCCGTGGCGACGTACAGCCATATGCCGAACTGGGGCGGGCGCTTCAAAAGCGTGGGCATCAGGTAACGCTATCAACCGCCAAAAATTTCGAACAGCTGGTAACTTCCTACGGCATCAGCTTTAAGCCTGTCGAAGCTGATTTCCAAGCCGTGTTAGACTCGGCCGAAGGCAAAAAAATGATGAAGGGAAATCCCTTCGCCATTATCAGAAATTTAACTACCTGGATTTATCCCTTAATAACAAACTCCTTAATTGAATTCTTTTTATTGGCTAAAGATAGCGACATTGTTCTTTACCATATAAAAACGCTGGCCGATAGTTTTGCCGACCAGTTTCCCGAGAAGATGATCAGAGCTAATTTGCTTCCAATTGTTGAGGTAACAAACGAGTTCGCAAATCCCTCTTTCAGCGGCTTGCCAGTACCAAAAATGCTTTACCGACTAAGTTACCGGCTTTCAACATTCAGCATTAAACTGTTGGCTAAACCCATTGGCCGGTTCAGGGCGAGGTTCAATTTGCCCCGTCAATTTGAAATTCCGGAAATTAAAAATATATATGCGCTAAGTCAGCATTTTTTACCGCTGCCGAAAGATTATACCAGCAATTCTAAGTACAGCGGTTTTTGGTTCGGCACCGCAGAAGAAAAACTCCCGGCAGATTTGCAGAATTTTTTACAAGCCGGAGAACCACCCTTGCTTATAACGTTCGGCAGCATGCCTTTTAAAAGCAGGTTTAACTTTCCGGCAGCCATTGTGAAACTCACGCAGAGACTTAACACCCGCGTTGTTGTTGTAAAGGGCTGGGGACTTGGGCAAACCGCAGAAATTGAAAATAATCGAAAAATAAAAGTGATCAGCGCAGTGCCTTACCAGAAATTGTTTCCATTGGTAAGGGCCGTTATCCATCACGGCGGCATAGGTACCACAGCCGAGTGTTTGCGGGCGGCGAAACCCTTTATGATTTGCCCGATTTTGTACCCTATCGGCGATCAGCAATTTTGGGGTGATTTGGCATTTAAAAAATCACTCGCGGTAAAACCGCTTCCGCTTAGTAAAATGACTGAAAAGCTGTTCTTAAAGCAAGCCGAAGAACTATTGACCAATGAAAAACTCTACGAAAATGCCAGGCGCCTGAAAGAGCAAATCGAATCTGAAAACGGAATACAATCAACCATAGAAGAAATAGAAAAAACCGCGGCAAATATTCAAAAAGCATGAAAATTTTAAGGATAAAGTTTGAATCATGCGCCTTTTTGGAAAGGCAACACCCTTCCATCGTCGTTCGCTCCCGCCGGGCTGTACGTTTTAGTCTCGTGCGGAGACGAGACTGCCACTCCCATCCCGTTTAGTTTGCGCAGCCTGGTTATACTATTCACGGCATGAATACCTTCAAAACGCGGTTAAGAATCACGGTAAACCGAACATTCATCATTTATATCTGTTAAAAACATAAACCGCCAGTTTGGCCCGAAAAAATTCCCACCTAAAAATTAAACATTATGGATAATAAAAACACTGAATCAAAAAGCAACGGCATGATGACCATGAGCTATCAGAAATTTTCGCTAATGCTGTTTATTTCCCTGATCATCATGTATGTGGTCATGTTTTTAAACATCGCCGAGCTGAACCATTATTACACCAGCCTAACCCGCATCTACATGGTGCTGTTAATGGTTGCGCCGATGGCTGTTGTAATGATGCTTATGATGGCGAAAATGTATCCTGATAAAAAATTGAACATGGGCATTATCATCGGAGCTGTTTTAGTTTTTATCGTCACATTGATCGGCTTACGATCGCAGACACCCATAGCCGACGTTCAGTTTATGAAAGCGATGATACCCCACCATTCATCGGCAATATTAGTGAGCGAACGAGCCAATCTCAAAGATCCTGAAGTGAGGAAACTCGCCGACGAGATCATCAAAGCCCAGGAAAGAGAAATCGCCCAGATGAAAGCTATTCTCGCCCGGATGGAATAGCGTTTCCTGAAATTCGTAGTACATTAAAGAAAAATTCAAGCGGTTCGCGGCAAAGTCAGTTAATAGCTCAGATAAAATAAAACTTTTGCCTGTCGGCCAATCTATTAAATGCATTTTTTAAGTTGATTTTGATTGATGAAAACCTTTTTTGAAGAGCTGTTTGAATACGGGCATCATTCGAATAAAAAGCTGGCCGAAAAATTTATTGAAAATTCCGATAAAACCTCCGCAAAATCAATTGAGCTGTTTAGCCATATTTTAAATGCCCACCAAATATGGAATTGCAGAGTTGCCAAGGATGAAGCACCTTTCGGGGTTTGGCAAGTGCATGCCCCCGGTAGTTTTGAAAGCATTGATGTAAAAAACTACCAGAAGTCATTACACATAATTGATGAATTTGAATTTACTCATTTGGTGAGATACCGCGAAACCATGAAAAATAGCTTACGCGATATACTTTTTCACGTAGTAAACCATTCAACTTATCATCGCGGACAAATTGCAACCGAATTTAAAAAAGCGGGAATAGAGCCTTTGATTAGCGATTATATTGCTTACAGACGCTGAGAACGATATGGGTAGACAGTGTCTTTGTTCAGTGAATTACATATATTGATTATTGCCCACAATTTGAGAAAAATCGTAAATCAATGAAAATTAGTCTTTTAATCGGAATTCTTTTTTGCTTAACAATTTTTACGTGCGGAAAGGAAAACGATGACCGAATCATTTTCTTCCTTCACAACCGATTTTTAGAAGAGCACGATTTGAACGAATTGCATCCCGAATTTGGGCGGACTGAATACAACGAAATTATTGCCGAATTTAAAAAAGGCGAACTCAAAGTAATAAGCGAAAAACGGAGTGGAAATGTTAACGCAAGAGAGTACGCAATCGGAATCGTAACTCAAATTGACAGCTTAATAAAGAACGGAACAGAACCGAAAAAAATAACTGTGGTTGGAACTTCAAAAGGCGGATATATTGCTCAATACGTTTCTACTTTAGCAAATAATCCGGATTTGAATTTTGTTTTTATCGCAAGTTTTAGGAATAGCGATATCGAGAACATACCAGAAATAAATTATTGCGGGAATATCTTAACGATTTATGAGAAGTCTGACCCATTTGGTGTTCCGGCATTGGAGCGAAAAAAAAAATCCACTTGCGAAATCAAGCATTTTAAAGAAATTGAATTAAATACAGGAATGGGACACGGATTTTTGTTCAAACCTTTAAAAGAATGGATTAAACCAACGATAAAATGGGCAAATGGAAATTATAACTGAGGCCAGCAGGTAGCAAAGCATATTCGAAATTGTGGCCATCAAAGTTCAAAAACAGTATTCTTAGAATTCAACAACTCGAAAATAAGCCGACAAATCCGTATTTTCAATACCACAACTGATTAATATACAAGACCGTTAAGCGCTGTAAAATGTTGTATCGGCCTATCACTAAGTCAGAGAATATCACCAACTTTCTCGAAAAAAGCCAAAAAAAAGCCGCCCCGGAAATTCTCCGGAGCGGCTTTGGTTGGTGATAAATGCCTGCTTATTCGATCAGTATTTTAGCCTGCTTTACTCCAGATACCGAGGTGGCACGGATGATATACATCTGTTTTGCCAATCCAGATCCTAAGGATATCTCAGAACTTAACCTTCCCTGCGGGTTGGTTACTCCTTTAACCGTACGTATAATCCTGCCGGAAACATCGAATAATTGCAGCGTAACACTTTCGCTGGCCGCGTAATTTTCGAGTTCAACAAACACCTTATCACCGGGGTTCGGGTTAGGATACGCCCGCATGATTTTTAAGGTACCATCTCCTTCCCGTAAAGGGAAAATAGAACTGATGGTTTCTGGTGAGTTTGAGCTGAGCGTTGACGCACCGTTAGCTTTAAATATCTCCAGGCCGGCAATGGCTAAGCGATCTGCCGTCGGGTTAAATTTGATGCTCAATACGCCATCGGTCACCGTGGTTTCATAATCCTTAACAATGGCGGCACGGAAACCTACTTCTTTAAATATATCCAGGAAACTAAGCTTAAGCTGATTTTCTATGGTTACATCAAAAACACGCAGACCGGCAGACTGCCAAACGTTTTCAACATGGTGCATCCGGATCATGTAATCGCCGTTGGCAATCGGAATTTCATAGCGCATTTCGTTGTAATCAGCGTTTGATGACAGGTAGGTTTGATACAAAATATCATCATCTGTGCCAGCTACATCAGACTTGGGATTCTGCACATCAAGCTTCACATTTCCAATACGATAGCTGGCATCTGCTTCCCAGGTATTGCCCGCAATTACAACGCTGGCGCTGGAACTGCTTTTTATTCTTCTTACGTTAGATATGGTTTGGGTTCCGGTGTTGCCAATGCCGTACACGGGTATGCGCAACGACCGGTTATTGCTGTAATAAACCATGATGGCGGCGTTTTTAATGCCGAGTGTGTTAGGTGAAAAAGTTACCGGAAGTGTTGCAGTTGCCTGTGGTGTTAGGGTACTAAGAGAAGGTACACCAAGAGAAAACTCTGCGGCATTAGTCCCCACAAGGGCTATCCGGCTAATGGTAATACTCGGATCTGAAGGGCCATCAGTATATGTATTTCCCATATTTTTTATAGCTACTGATGAACTAAGAGTTGAGCCGGCCGCCACGCCATCAAACGTAAGTGCCGAAGGAGTTGCACCCAATTCTGAATAATAAGCCGTTCCCATCTCGGGCTTTACGTTTTCAATGTAATAGATATTGTCCTGGTAATCATAATTCGTGAAGGAGGTTCCCAAATAGTCATTACCCACCAAATATGCATTTGGAATAATGTTTCCGTTCCCGTCAATTGCCTTCCAAATCCGCATACCGATCTTACCTTCAAAGTTCTTGGTACGGTCTGAGTTAGCCGTTCCTACTTTTAAACCAAACGGTGTGGTTGGGTTAAATGTTCTCCTCGCTAAAGCCGGAGCGGTTAAAGTAGTTGAATTGCTTATTCGCGGAAGCAAAGCCTGTCCATCTTCGGCATAATGGGTAAATAGAGTTGTGAATGACGTACTGCCTTTTACATAGTATTGGAAACGCTCTGTTGTGTTGCAACAACTGTGGTAAGCGGCCATCTGCGTAACCGTAACCGGTTTGGCCGGATCGGCCCGCACAAAAAACGAGGGAATAATTTCATCCGAATTTGGAACTATTACAGTTCCCCGGTTTGTACTTCCGTCGCTGCTGTTAAAACCTGTTCTGGTTTTGAGGGCAAACGCGTTTATAATCTCCTGCGCCCGCGGCTCATTGCCTCCCTCGCCCTTAAACTGCCAGTTTCCATGCAGCCTTACTTTTTTCAACGGCGCAGTGGGGTCATTAGATGAGATATACAAGGTATCATGAATGGTTGCAACACGTACGGCTTCATCAATGGCGATGAATTCAATCACAATATCAACCGAACCTTTGGATGCTACGTTTACAGGCATCGTTGCGGTAGAGTCTGTGTTTACGCGAACAATCTTCCATGCATTGCTAAGCGAAGTTTTCGAAAAGGACAACTTATTCAGCACCATCATAGCCGTACCTCTGTTGTGCACCCGCAGCGTTACTTTATTATGATTGTAATTAAACGCGGTATTTTTATCGGCTCCGTTCCAGGGCACCTGTATTTTAGAAAAAACTAAGTGATCTGGTGCGGGAAATTTATCCAGATTATCAACAACCATGTTTACATTCGGATCAGTGGCAATCGGTGCCGGCGGCTCAACCGGAGCCGTTACAGGCTCGCTGATGCCGAAACCATCAAAAGTGAAAGAAACCGGGGTAGACGAATTTCTGTGCGTAGCGTAGATTCCAGCTAAAGCGGTAGACCCGGTTAAATTCATTCCAGAAACGCTTAATCTGCCAACAGGAATAAAATTAGTTGCGTCTACAGCATAAAATCCGTCGGCTGTATTCGTAGCCGGATCTACCAGCAGGCGAAGCGTTACCGTTTGCAGGTTCAAGCCGCTGATGGTTTCTGTAACCAAAACATCGCCGCTTCCCGATACATCATTTACCTCTTTGCGAAGCTCTACCTTATTGCCTACAACTACCAGCTTCATAAACGTTTTATCGTTTTGGCCGAGCCAGATACCGCCTTGCTGCGCAGATGAACCGTTAAACGGATTAATCAGTGTAGTTTCTATCTGATATTTGTTTGCCGAGCTGAATTTTACACCCAGAGCATTAATCTGGTTATTATTGCCCAGGTAACTGATGCCCTTATTGGTGATTATCTGTAAACGGCCGCTTCCTAAAGTAAGTTGACTGGCTTCGTAACCCGGAACATCCGCATTGCTTGGAGATCCGTCGGAAGAATGGCGGCTGCCGGTGTATGCGTCTATCAGCGTAAAGCCGGTTCCCTGACCGCTCTTATCAGAAACAGTTCCTGATGTTGGTTCATTAAATGTAAGGCTTAACGGAAGGGTTACCTGCAACACATTGCATGGCAACGGGCTCAGTGGAGAGCAGGCCGTAACCGGATCGGGATCTGGTGTTGGATCTGGCTCGGTAACGGTGCCGGCAATACCGAAATTATCAAATGTATAAGTGACAGGGGTGGAAGAGTTGCGGTGAGTAGCATAGATTCCTGCAAGGGCAGTGCCTCCGGTCAGATTCATACCAGATACAGATAGGCTGCCAACAGCCGTAAAATTAACTCCATCTGTTGCATAAAATGCTTCTGCCAATCCGGTAGCCGGATCAATTACCAACCGAAGGTTTACGGTTTGCAGGTTAAGACCACTGATGGTTTCAGTAACAACCATATCGGAGTTACCGGTTACATCATTCAATTCCCGGCGAAGTTCCACCTTGTTACCTACAACAACCAGTTTCAAAAAGGTTTTATCGTTCTGCCCGAGCCAGATGCCGCCTTGCTGAGCAGATGAACCGTTAAAGGGATTGATCAGCGTAGTTTCAACGGTATATTTATTTTGGGAATTGAATTTAACGCCCAGAGCGTTGATCTGGTTGTTATTGCCAAGGTAGCTGATTCCTTTATTGCTAAGAATTTGTAAGCGGCCACTTGCCAGGGTAAGCTGTCCGACTTCGTAACCCGGAACATCCGTATTGCTCGGAGAACCGTCTGAAGAGTGACGGCTGCCGGTATACGCATCAATCAATGTAAATCCGGTTCCCTGACCATTTTTATCGGCAACCGTTCCAGATTCTGACTGATTGAACGTAAGGTTTAAAGGCAAGCTTACCTGCAAAACGTTACAAGGTAAGGGGCTCAGTGGCGAACAGGCCGTAACCGGCACCGGATCTGGTTCTGGATCCGGCTCGGTAACCGTTCCGGTAACACTGAAATTATCAAAAGTATAGGTAACAGGAGTTGATGAATTTCGGTGAGTGCCAAAAACTCCGGCGTAAGCCGTGCCCGCGGTTAACGCCATCGCGGAAATATCAATGGTTTTTGTGGCATAACTTTCCCCCGCGTTTAGAAATGTTGTACCATCTGTTGAGTAGAAGGCTTCAGCAGTGTTAGTTGCGGGATCAATAACCAAACGGAGACTGACGGTTTGCAGATTAAGGCCGCTGATAACTGCTGTTACACGCTGATCTTCAGGATAATTAGTTGAATTATCATTCGTCTCTTTAAGCATCTCTACTTTATTGCCCGTTACTACCAATTTGATAAACGTTTTATCATCTAAACCCATCCAAATGCCACCTTGTTGAAAGGATGTTCCGTTGAGCGGATTGATAACATTCACGTCTACCTGAAACCTGTTTCTTGAATCAAAACGAACACCCAGTGCGTTTAATTGATTGTTTTCTGTACGGGAGAATATTCCTTTGTTAGTTACCAACTGAAGAACCCCGCCGGTGAGCGTAAGTTTAGAAACCTCATACCCCGGAACCGATGGATTCGTTGGAGATCCGTCGGCGGTTGTGCGTACTCCCGAATAGGGAGCCGCCATTGAAAAACCAATTCCAAGTCCGTTCTTATCAACCATTGTATTGGAAGATGATTGATTAAAGTTGAGATTATAAGGTAAAGCGACATCAATTGCACTACACGCAAGGGTACTAAACGGGCTACAACCTGCAACTGTCTGAACAGGTATCCCTTTATAAGTGGTGCTGGTTCCGCCGCCCGAATAAAACAGGTTTAAACCTAATAAACCCGCGGTACCAGATCGCCTTGCCGCCGGCAGGGGCGTTAAATTTTCCCATGTATTTGTTGCCGGACTGTATGCCGATACCATATTGGTGGAAGTGCCGTTGGACGTTTCGCCGCCCAGAACAATAATGCGGTCTTCGTAAACTATCGCCGCCGATGATATATGCCCCCTGCCGTTCGTTCCGGTCGGAACGGGCAAATCAGCCATTTTTGTCCATGCATTCGTCAGCGGATCATAGCGGTGTACTTCTTTGCTCGTAATTAAATTAGCATCGTGTGCGGTTTGCCCGCCGATATAATAAATCAAATTATTGTAAACGGTGGAGCCTGAATGGTGTCGCGGAGTTGGAAGCGTAGCGGCAGTTACCCAGCCTGCGCCGAGGTTATTCAAATCCAATACATAGTGATTGCCAAGATCCGCTGTACGCGACGCATTGGTGCCGCCTATGTGGTGAAGCTTCCCGTTCAGAAATTCTAACTGACCGGCAGAGATAGTAACCGGAAGATCAGGAAGGCGTTCGTACCGTTGCTCGGCAACGATATACTTCCAGGCTTCCCGGGTTCCGAAAATCTGGCCGGTGCCTGTTGAATTGGAGGTGTAACCGCCCGCAAAATAAATGTTGGTACCGTCATTGGCAAAACCGGCGTGGGTTACGCCGCCGTAAACAGTGCCGTTCATGGCGGGCATATTGGCGAAGGCAGTCCATACGTTGGTCGCGGGATCGTACACAAATGCTCTGTCTGTTGGTGTACAGCAGGCTTTTTGACTATCAAATCCGCCGAAACTGTAAAGCTTCCCGTTAACTACTTCAGCCTGAGCTTCGGAAACGCTTACCGGCTGGGCCGCAACCGTACTCCAGGTGATTCCGGTAAATGATGCCAGTGGGGCAGCTTTGGCGGATGCCGCTGGCTTGCTGTAAGCAAAGGCGCTCAGGCACATCGCCCACAGCATTCCCGAAAGGAATATCTTTCTGTGAGTTGACTGATTGCCAGGATTTCCGGCATTGGTAGAAATTAGTCTCATAGCGTTAATTTGATAGTATTTGATACCGTAAAGATTGTGATTATTGAACTAAAAATTTTATTTGTTTGTTTCCGGATGACGAAATGATCTTCATAATGTAATTCTGGTTTGAAGGCGCATTGTTCAGGTTGATCTCTGAATTTAATGCCCCCCCGGAATCAGTTGTAGCGGTTGTTTGTTTGATCATTCTTCCGAGCATATCATACATCACCATGGTGATTTTTTCGTTCGGTTTGTAATCGCGAAGCTCAACATAGACCTTGTTGTTTACCGCAGGATTAGGGTACAATTTCGCCGAACGAATGTCATCCGCTTTTTCAATAGTTACCACCTGCATTTTTGGCAGCGGGTTAACAGAGGCAACCACCTCCGGCTGGGTAGCAAGCTCCGCACCAGCCACCTGCAAGAGAGTGATTTGAGACACCAGATTCGGATTGGCGTTCCAGTTAAACTCAATCACGTACAGATTTCCGTTCTGAACATCCTCAACCACATCTAAAGGATTTACGAACGATGACATACCTTCTATCCCATTTTCGGCACTTGAACCTGCGGCAGACTTAATAATATCGTACACTTTGTCGTCATCCGTCGCGGTAGCAACTGCAGGATCATTAACCATTGATTTAGGTTCTAGAATAATTAGATCGCCGCCGCCACTAAACCGGCACACAATCAGTTTTCCTTTCAGACGGCCTCCAAATGCGTTACTCTTATATTCTATAGAACCGTTGGCGGATATGTTCAGACCGAAGTTAAAGGCAGTTCCCCGGTAATTTACATCAGAAGTCACAGAGGCCGGGTAAAGCGGGTTGTCAAAATATCCTCTAAACGTAACATACTCGCCTCTGGTTGGATTTGGATGCCCGAAATATCCAACCGGTTTAAGCGGATTGATCCGCATCAACAAATCTGGTTGAACCTGCACATTCTTAGTAGATGGTATAGAAGGACTACTGTAAAAAGTGCCGTTGGGCCTGCGGGTGCCAGTTACCGAAGCTGGCGAATTGCCGGCGCCGCCAGATCCGTTGGTGGGAACATACAGCTGTCCGTTGGTGTGCCAAACCAGATCGTAAGCGTTTCTAACCCCCGAAGCGTAAATAGTTAAAGGTGAAACGTTACTGTACGGATTGTATGTTCCGTCTGACATCAGCATCGCGTCTGCCGGTGCGGTGTTAATTACCGCCAGGCTTGAGGTGGTCTGTACGTTAAGCGGTAGCGAAACAGTATTTAATTTTTGCAGATCAAGACGTAATACGGCAGCCGACAACAGTGATTCATCCCGTTGCCAGGTAGAATCATAATTGCCCATGGAACTGTTACTTCCCTGATTAAAATACAATGCGCCGTCTGGGCCAAATGCTAAACTGTTCACCAAATGGTCTCGGGTTGACCGTGGGAGTTTAGTCACCAAAAGTTGCTCCAGCTCAAGGTTGCTTCCAGACAATACCGAAATATTCCCATCAAATGAAGGGGCTGCGGTTAGGCCGGCCGAGCAATGGGAAATATAAATTTTCAGACTGGTTGCGGTAGATGAGGGATCAAAGACAATACCGATAGCAGAACGCGGACCGTATTTGGTAACCAGCGTTTCAATGGCCTTAAGGAAAGTCAAAGAGCCGTCGGCATGGTTAATATCAAAAATTTCAATTACCCCATCCAGGCGCAACGCATAAAACTTATCATCGGGTCCGATGATGAGAGAAGCGTAGCTTTTGTTCTGAGTTCCGGCAACGGGAATCTTGTTGAATTTAACGTTCAGAATGTTGGTGGTATCGCGGGGTACCGCACCGGTAGCAAACGCAGCTTCAAAAGGTGCGAAAGCCGCACCGCTGAATGATTTAACGCCCGCAGTAATTGCAAACTTGTACTGTGAGTATGCTTCGAGCCCAAAACTTGGTGAAAAACTGATGGCGTCGCCGCCGCCCGTTCCCTGAACGATGCCTCGCACCTCCGCCTGAATTCCGTCTATTATTTTATAAAGTTTTACGGTGTTATTGGTAATGGTAGAATTGTCTACCCCGCCGGTAAATCCGGGCACGGCTGGCACAAATAATTTATTGGCCGCGATGCTTACTGTGTTTACACTTATATTGGATGCGCCGTTTTCTGGGCTGGATGAAATAACGTATGGAGAGGCGGCATCCACCACGCGAAGCTGGAGCGTGAACGTGCGACTCACCAGACCGGATGCCGAGGCTTGTACCACGGCCTTGTAAATACCTACCGGCAGAAATTTTGCTTGAGAATAGTCAAATTCCATTGCTGGTTGACTGCCCGGGAGCGAAGAGTTAAAGGTCAGCCATCCGTTACCGGCTCCATAATCTACAGACACCGTGTAAGTAACGTTGCTGTTTGCTGAATTTCCGATGCCGATGGTGAATTTCTTGCTGAGTGTATCGCTTTTTTCAATTAAAAGATTATGCGTTGCGGAGGCCCAGTAAATATATGGCGCAACAGAAACCGGTACTACGTTTACCGCTGTTATTTTGGTATTGAATCCGCCATCGGCCGTTAGGGTTAGCCTGCCGTCGTTTACATTTATGCGGGACGATGCGGTACTAAAGCGGGTGATGCTTCCTTTGTTCCCAACCGGAACAAAGCCGGAGATGATGCTGACTCCTTCGGCATTGATCGAATGGCTTTCCGAATCGGCGCCCACGTTGGCATCGCCCACAGAAACGGTCACGTCATATACGCCATTGGCAACACTGTATTCCCAACGTCCCTCTTTTTTGGTTAGGCTGGTTGATCCGCTGATGTTGTTTGCCTGCATGTGCATAATGGTTGACAAGAAAACATCTTCGGGCACAATCCGGTTCCTGCCGTTGGCAGTCAAATCCAGCAAACTATCGTTTAAACGCTGTTTCCAGCCAAACTCCATGTTCGAAATTTTGTTCTGGGCAGCTCGCTGGCCAAACGGTTGACCAAAGTCTTTGAAAGATCCCGGCGGAGGACTTGTTTTGCTGTCCTGAAAATTAAACTGTGCCTGCATAGCGTTAATCGGCTCAACAACTGATAAAATAATTGGAAGCTCGGCCGTTTGATAGCCCTGGGCCGATGCAATCAGGCTAACTCGATACATTCCAACGGGTAAATTAGCATTGATCAGCGTACTGTCAACAACAATAGCCGACATGGTTGCAGCCGGTAATGTAAACCAACTGGCTTCAGATTTAGAAAACGCAAACTGTGGCACACCACTGCTTGCCTGAAGATGAATGGTTTGTGGTAAAATGGTTTTACCTTTTAAAACCGTAAAGTTCAGACTACCCGGCGCAAAAGTTAATTTAGGTAATGCGGGCTGCTCTACTGGTTTGACACTAAAATTATCGAAGGAAAAAAGTACCGGTTGAGAAGATGCCCGATGGGTGGTCATAATTCCGGCGA
The DNA here is from genome assembly GCA_041749185.1 of Daejeonella sp. GTDB lineage: Bacteria > Bacteroidota > Bacteroidia > Sphingobacteriales > Sphingobacteriaceae > Daejeonella. Next base: position 40,960 of record JBGTBV010000012.1, read on the forward strand.
AAACGGTACTTCCCGTCAGGTCCATCCCAAAAATTGGCAATCCGGGTTCAGGATATCCTGCGCCAACATTGGTGAAATTAACGCCATCAAGAGAGTAAAAGGCTTCAACGTTATTTAAAACCGGATTAATCAATAATTTAAGGCGGACGGTTGCCGTATCTAATCCGCTTATTACGCCGGTAACCCGGGTATCTGCTGTCGCGGAAGCATCATTAATTTCCCGGCGCAGTTCGAGCTTGTTTCCAACCGCGACAAGTTTTACAAAAGTTTTGTCGTTCTGCCCTGCCCAAATACCTGCCTGTTGCGCTGCGGTTCCGTTAAATGGTTTAACAAGCGTGGCCTCCACCTGATAGGTATTGAGCGAGGAAAATTTGATGCCCAGATTATTGATCTGGTTATTGTTCTGCAGGTAACTGATTCCTTTACTACTTAATACCTGCAGATGACCATTAACCAGGGTAATTTTTGATGCCTCATATCCGGGAACGGTGCTTACCGTAGGACTTCCGTCTGCCGCAAGTCTGCTTCCTGAATACGGATCCGCAAGGGTAAAACCAGTACCGAGGTTGTTTTTATCAATCAGGGAATTTGCTTTCGCAGCGTCAAATGACAAATTTAAGGGCAAATTAACCTGCACATCTGTACATGCAAGAGTGCTTAAGAGCGGGCAACCGCTTGGCGCCGGAGGTGGCGCAACAACCGCTGAAGTAGATATATTAAAATTATCAAAAGCATAAGTGACTGGCGTAGATGAGTTTCGGTGTGTTCCAAAAATCCCGGCCAGTACTTCTGTACTATTCAAGCCCATGCCGGAAACATCCACTCCCGACACTGCGTAAGCTGCACCTACATTTATAAAATCAACGCCGTTAAAAGAGTAAAATCCCTGGGCGGTGTTTGATGCCGAATCAATGGTAATTTTTAAACGCACCCTGGCCGTGTCTAAACCGGCAATTACAGCAGATACTTTTAAATCTGCACTTCCCGAAACATCGTTTTGTTCTTTTCTAAACTCCAGTTTGTTTCCAACAACCACAAGTTTCAAAAAGGTTCGGTCGTTCTCGCCGATCCAGATACCAGCCTGTTGAGCTTGCGTACCATTGAACGGTTTGATCAGGTCTGTTTCTACCTTATACTTAGCAACCGGTTTAAATTTTACCCCTAATGCATTCAACTGATTATTATTTCCGAGATATGCAATACCCTTATTCGTTGTTAATTTGAGCTGGCTTGAATCTAACCGGATCTTGGACGGATCATATCCCGGGATCTCGTTATTAAAAGGTGTTCCATCTGCGGCCAAACGGCTTCCCGAATAAGTATTTATTAGCTTAAAGCCGGTTCCCTGTTGGTTTTGATCCGTAATGGAATTGGCCTGTGCACTATTGAAATTAAGGTTGAACGGTAATTTTACCCGCAGGCTATCGCAGGTTAACGAACTAAGCGGGGAACATCCTTGAGGGATAACGGGTTGGGTAATTATTTTTGCAATAGAAAAGTCATCAAATACATACGTAACCGGAGTTGATGAATTTCGGTGAGTAGCAAACACCCCTGCCGAGACAGTATTCCCCAGAATTCCCATATCCGAGATGTTTAGCGACGCCGTTGAATAAGCTGCGCCGGCGTTAAAATAATTGGTACCGTCAGTAGAGTAAAAACCTTCTATGGTTTGCGAAACAGAATCAACCACCAAACGCAAATTAACCAACTGCGTATTCAAGCCCGTGATTGTTGAAGTAGTTCTCACATCAGCGTTACCAGATACATCATTCAGCTCTTTTCTGAGTTCAATTTTATTTCCAACAGCAACCAGCTTTATAAACGATTTATCATTTAAACCCAGCCATAAGCCGGCTTGCTGCGCAGACGAGCCGTTAAACGGATTTACCAGGGTAATTTCTAATTTATAAGTTCCAGTCGAGCTGAATTTAACACCCAGATTATTTAGCTGATTATTATTGCTGAGGTAACTAATACCTTTATTACTAACAATTTGAAGCCGCCCGTTGTCTAACGAGAGTTTCGAAGATTCGTATCCCGGTATTTCCGGATTGGTTGCTGGCCCGTCTGCGGATAGCCGGTTTCCGGAAAACCGGTCTACCAGAGTAAAGCCTGTTCCAAGTCCATTTTTTTCAATAATTGAATTGGGCGCTGAAGCATTAAAGTTAAGTGCGAACGGCAAAGCAATCTGAAGATCGGCACACTCCAGCGGACTAATGCCGGGACAACCTGCAAACATTTGTACAGTTGAAAGGCTGGAAAGAGCACGGCCCTTGAACGGCTTTTCTAACGAAGAGGCTTTTGCGGCGAAATGAAGATTATTGAAAAGCTGGGCGGGCTTAATCGCAGACAAAAACCCTTTCTCAGTGCCTCCCGCTATGAAAGCCAGAGATTGCAGGGTGATTAATGAGCACGCAAAAAAGAAACAAAATTTGAGGAAACGATTGCCTCCCCGAAAATTACGGGTAAAGTTTTTAAGCATAAGAAGATGATTTCGGTTATTTAGCTGGTTCGGTTTCTTAA
>JBGTBV010000013.1:0-39668 GCA_041749185.1 Daejeonella sp.
CCTGATGACGACAAAAAGTATGTACAGGCATCAGAGAAAAGCAAAAAGATAAGTAAAACCTATTCCGTTAGCAATAAAGATAAGCTGGCCATAAATAATCAGTATGGAAAGGTTACGATCAATACCTGGCCAAAAAAAGAAATAAAAGTTGACGTTGAGATCAAAGCTTTTGAAGCAACAGATAGCAAGGCCGAAGAACTCTTAAACAACGTGAGCATCAGCGAATCCCGCCAGGCAGAACTGATCAGTTTTAAAACCAATTTCGATAAAAATAACATGAGCTGGTGGTCCCGCACAAAGAACGGCAAAGAAGAAAAACGGGGGGTGCAGATCAACTATATTGTTTATATGCCGGCAATAAATCCGCTCGACATAACCAATCGCTATGGCAGCACGGTGCTTGCCGATTTTGAAGGGCCGGTAAATATCAACAGCTCCTATGGGTCGTTCGAAGCTCAAAACTTAAACAATCCGGCCAACCGGGTAAAGGTAAGTTACGGCTCTGCGGCAATAGAAAGTTTCTCTTCGGGAATGCTTGACGTTTCTTACGGCAGCCTGAGGTTAGACCATGCAGATAAACTGATTACAGACATCCGCTACAGCTCCGCTAAAATTGGCCGCTTAACCACCGGAGGAAACGTTGACATAGCTTATGGAAGCTGCAAAATTGAGCAAATGGATAAAAATGTGAAGAACCTGGTTATCAATTCATCCTACTCCGGTCTGACCATGGGTATTGATGACCAGGCTAGTTTTACATTTGATGTAACGGTAAGCTATGCTGATTTTAAGTATGATGATGGCCGGGTAAATATCACAAGCAGAACTCCCGAATCGAACAGTAAAGGTTACAACCCCACAAAAAATTATAAGGGAAATTACGGAAAAGGCTCGGAGGGGCGGGTAATTATAAAATCAAACTACGGTGGCGTAAAATTTTTATAGCAGACACTGTTGTAATAAAAGTCTTTTAGTGAAAACTAAAGGGCTTTTTTTTGTTTTTCAATACCGGGTGCATACTTTCGTGCTTTTGCTTAAATAGAAATTTATGGAGTGGTTATCAAACCCCGAGATCTGGATATCTTTAATTACGCTTACTATTCTGGAAATAGTATTGGGCATTGATAACATTATTTTTATCTCCATCATGGCCGATAAGCTGCCAGAAGCAAAACAGAAGAAAGCCCGGCAGGTGGGTTTGGCGCTGGCCATGATAACCCGCGTGCTGCTGCTCCTCTCGCTAACCTGGATTATGACGTTAACAAAACCGTTGTTCAATATGGGCGAATGGGTTGGAATTTCTAGTGCCGCGTGGCTTGAGAAACTGGCAATTTCGGGTCGTGATTTAATTCTTCTGGCCGGTGGATTATTTTTGATTTATAAAAGCACCACAGAAATTCATGATAAATTAGAGGGGCAAGACCAGGAAGTAAAAACCAGAGGGGTGGTAACATTCTGGGGTGTTATCACCCAAATATTAATATTAGACCTTGTTTTTTCGCTTGATTCTGTGATTACCGCCGTGGGTATGGCCGATGAAATTGGGGTGATGATCGCCGCGGTTATCATCGCGGTGGGGGTAATGATGGTTTCGGCGGCCGGTATCAGCAATTTTGTAAATGATCATCCCACGGTTAAAATGCTTGCTTTATCATTCCTCCTTCTAATCGGGGTTTCGTTGCTGGCAGAAAGTCTGGAACAGCACATCCCCAAAGGATATATCTATTTCGCCATGGCGTTCTCCGTATTGGTAGAGATGCTGAATCTAAAGATGAAAAAATCTGCTAAAAAGCCGGTCCATTTACACAATGTGCCCGCAGAACGGGGGAAAAAATGATCTTCCATCCGGCGAGTTCATTGGAGTGCGGTTATATGATGCGGTTAAAAAGATCCCGGATTTTTAAAAAACCCGGCAAAGCAAACCTTTTAAATATTCCCCTTCCGGGAAGGATGATCGAATCGGGTGATCATCCGGCTGTGAAAACTGCCGGATAAATTGAACCTGCTTTCCGGCATCTAAAGCTGCCCAGGCTAAAATCTGTTTAAAAGCGGCAATATCAATCGCCCCCGAGCAGGAAAACGTAGCGAGCAAACCGCCCTGATTGAGCAGCAACATTGCCAGGCGGTTCAAGTCTTTGTATGCTCTTGAGGCTTTTGCTGCCGCCGACCGCGATGGTGCGTATTTGGGCGGATCAAGAATAATCAGATCAAATTGTTCGCCGCTTTCGCGGAAAGCACGCAACTGTTTGTTTACGTCTGATTGAATTTGCCGGTGACGCCGCTCTCCAAAATTATTCAAGCCGAGGTTTCGCTTCAGCGTTTCGATAGCCAGAGCAGAACTATCAACGCTGGTAACTGCTTCCGCATTTTGCATAAGGGCGTTTAAACCGAAACCTCCCGAATAGCTAAAGCAGTCGAGCACGGTTTTTCCAACGGCGTAAGCGGCAACTATTTTGCGGTTGTCACGCTGATCACAGTAAAAGCCGGATTTTTGCCCGGATGCAATGTTTACATCGTAAATAATTCCGTTTTCTTTAACCCGTACAAATTCCGGCGGCTCAACACCATACAGCAAACCGCCAGAAGAATCATTTAATCCCTCATGGTTTCGGGCCGAAGCGTCGCTGCGGTCTAAAATACCTGTTGGCTTTATTAGCTGGCAAAGTTCATCAAGAATTACCGGTAGGTTGCGGTCTATGCCGGATGATAGAATCTGCACCGACAGAAAATCTGAATATTGATCAACAATAAGACCTGGCAGAAAATCAGCCTCGCTAAAAATAAGCCTGAAAGTATTCGTATCGGGATCTGCCATCAATGTCTTACGGCCCTGCACAGCGCTGCGTATACGATTTCTCCACCATTGCTCGTTCAATGTGTTGGCTTCCTCCCATTCCAGCAGTCTAACCGCCACACGCGATTGCTGATTGTAGAAGCCGTAAGCCAAAAACGCATCGCTGCTGTCTGTTACCACAACCAGCTCGCCGTTTTCGGGGGATCCATTCACCCGCTCTATCGCTCCGGAAAATACCCAGGGATGCAATTGCTTAACAGCCTTTTCTTTGCCCTTTTTTAGCTTTACCTTAAACATGCCGCAAAACTAACAAGATTTTAGGACTACGATAAACTTGTCTGAGGTGCAGATCATCTACATTTAAAAATGGATATTACCTTTGCCTGATGGAAGAAATTAACTGGAATGATTTTGAGAAAGTAGAACTTCGGGCGGGTACTATTTTAGAAGCCCGGGCCTTTCCGGAAGCCCGGAAGCCCGCCTACAAATTAAAAGTTGATTTTGGAATTTACGGAATACGGTGGAGCAGTGCGCAGATCACAAAAAATTACAACCCTGAAGATTTACCGGGCCTGCAGATTATAGCCGTATTAAATTTTCCGCCTAAAAATATAGCTGGCTTTATGTCAGAATTTTTGGTTACCGGCTTTACGGATGAGGCGGGTGAAATTGTGCTGGCAACTTGCCACCGAATGGTTCCGAACGGGGCACGTTTAATCTAACAGACACTTTAAAAATCAGCGTAAGCTTAAAATGAGATATATCAACTTTGAAAATGAAGATTTGCCTGTGCCCGATGAGTACTTTATGGCCGAAGCATTGAAAGAAGCGCATGAGGCGCTTCGGCATGACGAAGTACCCATAGGAGCAATTATTACGCACGGGGGTAGGATTATTGGCCGCGGACATAATCTTACCGAAACATTGAACGATGTTACAGCTCATGCAGAAATGCAGGCTTTTACAGCCGCTGCAAGTTATACCGGCGGCAAATATTTAAAAGATTGCACCTTGTACGTTACCCTTGAGCCTTGTGTAATGTGTGCCGGTGCCTCTTACTGGACTCAAATAAGTAGGATTGTATTCGGAGCTGACGACCCCCAGCGTGGGTTTACACGTATAAAACAACAGATCGTGCATCCGCGGACAGCAATAGTGAAAGGCATAAGAGCAAATGAATGCGGACAGTTGGTGAAAGATTTTTTTCTTCAGAAGCGTAAATAAGCTTCAGGTTTATTGAACAATTATAAGCTATGCAGGGTTATATTTGTTTGTTCTTATTTATTCACCAATTAAAACCGTAATATCATGGCATTTGAATTACCGGCGTTACCATACGCCACCAACGCTTTAGAACCGCATATTGACAGTACTACTATGGAAATACATCATGGCAAGCACCATAAGGCGTATGTAGACAATTTAAACAAAGCTTTGGCTGGATCAGAAAACGAAAACGCGACAATAGAAGATATTTTGGCAAATGTTTCAAAGCATCCGGCCGCGGTTAGAAATAATGGTGGCGGCCACTACAATCATTCCCTTTTCTGGACAGTTATGAGCGGCGATGGCGGTTCAAATCCTCAGGGCGAAATCGCAAATGCGATAGACGATGCATTCGGGTCTTTTGATGAATTTAAGAAAAAATTTGCTGAAGCTGGTGCAACCCGGTTTGGTTCTGGCTGGGCCTGGCTTGTAGTTGATCAAAGCGGCAAATTACAAGTTTGTTCTACTCCAAATCAAGATAACCCGCTGATGGACGTTGCCGAAGTGAAAGGAACTCCTATACTGGGAATGGATGTGTGGGAGCATGCCTATTACCTGAAGTATCAAAATAAACGCCCCGATTACATAGCTGCTTTTTGGAATGTGGTGGATTGGAACGCAGTAGCCGATCGTTTTGCGAAGGCAAAAAAATAAAGCAGGCGTAAACATTTAGTATAAATTGGTGTATTATTATTATTAATACACCAATTTTATTTACACTATGCAAAAGATATATTCCCTTGTAGCCATTATGGCGATCACCTTCCTAAGCAGTTGCGAGCTGATAGGAGATATTTTTGCAGCAGGTGCTTATACTGCTGTCATTGTTATTGTTATTGTTATCGCGTTGGTCATCTGGCTCATCAGCAAATTCAGGAGCCGGAGCTGAGCAGTAAAGATTCCCGTATTTCTATCTGCTTTCTGTGTTATAGAAACCAAAATCAAAAATAAGTTCTATCGAAGTGCTCTCCTGCCGCTTATTTATGGAAGTTAAGTTTCGGGAATTGCAGAAAACAGCAGAAATTCAGCAACAATTTAATAAAAAAAGCAGGCCGATCGGCCTGCCTTTTTTATTACTATTCTACCGTTACAGATTTCGCCAGATTGCGGGGCTGATCTACATTGCAGCCACGCATTACGGCAATATGGTAAGACAAAAGCTGTAGCGGGATTGTTGCTACCAAAGGCAGAAACATTTCATCGGTATCCGGAATCTCAATGGTATAATCTGCCATTTTTTTCACCTCGGTATCACCCTCCGTTACGATAGCTATAACCATTGCTTTACGGGCTTTCACCTCCTGTATATTACTGATTACCTTTTCATAAGATGAATTGCGGGTGGCGATAACCACTACCGGCATTTCTTCATCAATAAGGGCGATGGGCCCATGTTTCATTTCGGCAGCAGGGTAGCCCTCGGCATGTATGTAAGAAATTTCCTTTAATTTGAGGGCCCCTTCCAGCGCAACCGGAAATCCGCTGCCGCGACCAAGGAACAGAAAGTTGCGGGAATCTTTAAATTTTTCCGCGATCATCTTCACATGATCATTAGCCAGAAGGCACTTCTCAATTAAAACCGGGATGTTATCCAGCTCAGAAAGCAGGTGAATCAATTTAGACTGGGTAATAGTTCCGCGTTGCTGGGCCATATAAATTGCCATCAGCGTAAGCACTGTAACCTGGGCTGTAAACGCTTTGGTAGATGCAACGCCAATTTCTGGCCCGGCGTGCGTGTAAACACCGGCGTGGCTGGCTCTGGGAATGGATGCGCCTACCACATTACAAACACCAAAAATAGTCGCCCCCTTTTCTTTGGCAAGTTCAATGGCCGCCATCGTATCGGCAGTTTCGCCAGATTGGGAAATAGCTATTACAATGTCTTTTTCAGAAATAATCGGATTGCGGTACCTGAATTCAGATGCGTATTCCACCTCTACCGGGATGCGTGCACATTCTTCAATTAAATATTCGGCCACCAAACCGGCATGCCATGACGTACCGCACGCAACGATAATAATGCGGTCGATATTTTTGAGCTTCTCTGCGTACTCCTTTATGCCTCCTAATTGAACATGGCCTTGCGAGGGATATATGCGGCCCCGCATACAGTCTTTGATAGAACGCGGTTGCTCGTAAATTTCTTTAAGCATGAAATGTTCATATCCACCTTTCTCAAGCATTTCGAGCTCAAGTTCCAGTTCATGGATATAAGGGGTTTGTACTACATTATCAATGCTCTTGATTAGTAATTCATCTCTGCGGATGTACGCAATCTCGTTATCATTGAGATAAATCACGTTTTTAGTATATTCTACAATCGGAGATGCGTCAGACGCGATGAAATATTCGTAATCTCCAACTCCTAAAACCATGGGCGAGCCCTTCCGGGCGGCAATCAGCTCATCCGGCTCGTCTTTGCTCATTACCACAATCGCATATGCACCAATAACTTCGTTCAGCGCAAGACGCACAGCTTCTCTCAGAGTAACATTTGTCTCCTGCTGTATGTCTTCAATCAGATGGATCAGTACTTCGGTATCGGTTTCGCTTTTGAAAACATGACCGCGGGAAAGCAGGGCTTCTTTCAGCGATCCATAATTTTCGATGATACCGTTGTGGATGATTGCCAGGCGCTCATCTCCGGAAGTATGCGGGTGAGAATTTTTATCAGAGGGGGCACCATGCGTGGCCCATCGTGTGTGCCCCATACCCATGTGACCGCTGCGGTTGTCGTTTTCGGTAAATGATTCGAGATCACTAACCTTGCCGGCCTTTTTATAAATGTTCAGGCTCCCGTTCATCAGGGCAATCCCGGCACTATCGTACCCCCGGTATTCTAACCGGTGTAATCCCTTAATAACGATAGGCCACGCGTCGCGATGGCCTATGTATCCCACTATTCCACACATAGGTTTTGATTATTTTACTTGCTTCCTAATCTACAGATGTTGTAAAAGGTATGCAACTGTTAATTGACTTTGGTATAAATGATGTTTAACGTCATTTTAGCCGTTGAAGTTTCGCTTCCGCTACCAATTATTACCCGGGAAGCGGTAGTGGCAGAGGGAAAAAGTGAGGCACCGGCCGAAGATCTGGGGTCTATAGCCGTAATGAACGTATCATACTGAATGAGCCGTCCGCTCAAAATATCCTGCAAATAGGCAGTAAGGGCAAATTTATACTGCTTTTTGGTGCTGTCGTAAAACCCGCCTAATGACAAATCACTGAGACCCAATGAGACATCCGGAATCGGTTGACGTTGACCAGCAATATCTGTACGATAAAGATATAATCGGGGCGACGGGGAAAAAATATCGGTGCCCGGTTCTACCTGCACAATCAGTTCGGCCTTATTAATGATAATATTACCCAACGATTGCAAGTTGCGAACATACGGAAACTCAAGTCTGGTTTTTACGCCGCCTAAAGGTTGAATATAATTTACGCTATATCTAGTATTGGGATTGGCAAGTTGAGTTTCTACGGACGTTCCCGAATAGTTATGAGTAACGGTAGCGGCAGAAAACTGGGTATTGAAGCTGAAAGAAACCACATTTGTATCAATTACCGTATTCTGATTTTTGTAGTAAATCTCAAGTCGGCTATCGCTGTTGGCCACATCAAACAGCGCTATCCCGCCAAGGCCGGAGGTACCCGTTCTGTTCACAGAAATCTGCAATCCCTTAATATATTCATTAAAAACGGTGTTATTTTTAAAGGCTAAAGAATCGCCGTTCAGAAAGTTACCACTGATGAAGGCTTCTGTAATCGGAATTCGCAACTGCGGGGCATTTTTTTTGCTAACATCTGGCTTACCTTTCACAATATCAATAACCGTGACACTGTCTTTCAGATTTACCTTCGCGGTTTTGCTACCAACAACATTTTGGCTTGCCGGATGCTGCGCTGTGTTGAAGTAGCTGCTGGTTGAATTAAGCGTGGTAGCCAGTTGGTTTACCTGGAAGGCCAAATTAGAATTAATATCGCCGGCATACTCATCTGCGTATTTCAAAACCAAAACTGCCGAATCAAGAATCGCGTTTGAGCCAAATTTGAGATTTTCTGAGGGCAACGTAAGCGATAATGAAGAACTGGCAGCGGATGGGCCGAATGCCGGGTCATTAATATACCCTACCGGATATTTTGTTAAAGACTGGGTAAAAACAGAATCTTCTTTTACCGTTGAACTGATAATGCTAAGGGTATCTACAAGTTTCCCTTCAATGGCGTTCTCTGGGTCTACTTCAAGGCCGATGCCGTCGGGATTTTGGCAACTGCCCAAAATGAAAAGACTTATCAACAGCGTTAATAAGTCTCGTTTAAATAATTTCATACGTATACTTTACTTTATTCTACAGAAACAAGCTCGTCGTTAGTTATTTCTTCGTAAAGATTATAATAATTTTCGTAATCGGAGGTAGAACTGTACTCTAAGGTAGGTTTAGCGGCTTTTTTAACAAACTTTAACACATCGGCATTGATGGTTTCGCTACCCAAAACAACGGCGTCAGAATAAGTAAGGGCTCCAATATTCAGAGCGGTAATATCTGCCGGTTTAAAAGCGGACGTATGTTCGGGCAACATACCGTTCATTACCGCTTTGGAGGCGAATTGTTCGCTCAGCTTTTCGCTAAAGTCGTCTTCGTAAACAGAATAAACCACCTTAGAATTCTTAAAAGTCGGATCGTCTTTATAAAGTGTTTTCAAATATGCCGGTACCAGCGCACTCATCCAACCGTGGCAATGCACCACATCAGGCGACCAGCCGAGCTTTTTCACGGTTTCTAAAGCACCCTTGCAGAAAAAGATGGTCCGTTCATCATTGTCCGCATAAAACTTGTTATTATTGTCTCGGAAAACGTATTTCCGTTGAAAATACTCCTCATTGTCTAAAAAGTAAACCTGCATCCGGGCAGCCGGTATCGAGGCAACTTTGATGATTAACGGATTGTCATTGTCATTAATAATAATGTTCATCCCCGAAAGGCGTATTACTTCATGCAAGCGGTTGCGGCGCTCATTGATGTTTCCGAAGCGGGGCATCAGGATGCGGATTTCAAATCCTTTGTCCTGCATGGCTTGCGGTAAGTGGCGGGTAATTTCAGAAATTTTAGAAAGTTCCAGGAACGGCGACATCTCATGGGTAATAAACAGAAGCTTCGTTTTTGCCATCTCCAATTTTGATTTAGTAATTTAATGTTAGGAAAGTAATTTGGAACCGCAAATATAAGCATTTATTATCAATCTATCAACGTTTTAACCAACGGGTTTGGTGATTCTTAAGTAATTAACCACTTTTGCCCCACAACTATTAAGCTCTGAAATTTGGATATTTTTAAAACCCGGCAGGCCCTTTCCAATTACCTCGGGGAGCAAAAGTTAGGTAATAAACAAATTGGTTTGGTTCCCACTATGGGGGCGTTGCACGAGGGGCACTTATCGCTCATCAGGCAGTCTCGCCAACAAAATGACATAACCGTTTGCAGTATCTTCGTTAACCCCACGCAGTTCAATGATCCAAAAGATCTGGCAAAATATCCGCGACCGGTAGAAAACGATTTAGAAAAATTGCAAATCGCCAAATGCGATGTTGCTTTTATGCCCGAAGTATCTGAAATGTACACCGGGGGCGAAAAATGGCACATCAATTTAAATGGGCTGGATACCTTGCTGGAAGGCAAAATCCGGCCCGGGCATTATCAGGGGGTCACCCAGATTGTGAAAAAGCTTTTTGATACGGTTAAACCGGATAAAGCCTATTTTGGGCAAAAAGATTATCAGCAATTTCTGGTTATTCAGGAAATGGTCAACCAGTATCAAATACCGCTGAAGATGGTGATGTGCCAAATTGTGCGGGAGAATGACGGGTTGGCCATGAGTTCGAGGAACGGGCATCTTTCTGAAGCCGAATATTTACAGGCATTAGCTTTATCCAAAGCCTTAAAATTAGCTGAACAGTTGTTCACATATAAATCAATAGCCGAAATTAAGGACGAAGTAAGCCGGTTTCTGAAAACATCCCCGGGGGTTATCATGGAGTATTTTGAGATATGCAACGGAAAAACCCTGATTCCCGTTTCAAAAAAAGAGGCAAAAAGTTTAGTGGCTTTAATAGCCGCCCGGGTTGGTCAGGTCCGCCTGATTGATAATGTTATTTTGCGGTAGCGTCCCGTTTGATCTTCCTCATTGCGTATGTGTGCCACTTGTGCTTTTATTAATTATCTCGCGTCTGCGAAACTTATAATTTATTGAAAGGTTGAAGCAGCTTAAACTGAACAATTGCGGCATGCGTGCGCCAGCATGAGCTATTTCTACGGAGCTTTAAGTTGTTGTAAATTTCAAAGAACGAAATGGTTTTAGACGCTCGAGTCAAAGATTCTTTTCTATTATTCAATCCGTCGGATCCCGCGGAATTCTACAGACGGATGTGACGGAAGGCAGGTGATCGCCGAGGTTTCGGGCCGCGTATGCAATATTCGGCTTATTGAAAATATGTTGCTTGATCGCCAAAAGGCTGCAAATTAAATCGGGTGCCGGTTCTCCTTTTTTTCTAAATTTGCAAAATGATTATTGAGGTTTTAAAGTCAAAAATCCATCGGGCAAGAGTTACAGAGGCCGACTTAAATTATGTGGGCAGCATTACCATTGACGAAGATTTGTTAGACGCGGCGGGTATAATTCCGAACGAAAAAGTTCAGGTAGTAAACAATAACAATGGAGCTCGTTTTGAGACTTACGCCATCAAGGGCGATCGGGGATCTGGCGTGGTGTGTCTTAATGGAGCCACTGCCCGACTGGCGCAGGTAGGCGATATCGTAATCATTATGTCTTTTGCGCATATGGATGTAGAGCAGGCCAAAATTTATAAGCCGTTGCTTATTTTTCCCGACGATCAAAACCGGGTTTTGAACCGCTGATTATCTCCAAAAATGAACACCCTGGAAAAGCTCCAAAGCAAAGTATACGCCGATAGCTTCGCGATCCTGCACACCTTGAACGTCTGGCGGTTTAACCAGCAAAAAATTGTGTTTACTAATGGCTGCTTTGACCTACTCCATCTGGGCCATATTGATTATTTAGCTAAGGCGGCAGATTTAGGAAATAAGTTGATTATTGGATTAAACTCTGACGCTTCAACTTCGGCTATCAAAGGCCCCTCCAGACCAATTACCAATCAGGAATCCAGATCATGCCTGTTGGCGGCTTTACACTTTGTTGATGCGGTGATCTTATTTGATGAGCCCACTCCAATCAACCTGATTAAATCGGTTAACCCGGACGTACTGGTTAAAGGCTCAGACTATTCCGTTGATCAAATTGCCGGAGCAGACCATGTTATCTCAAACGGCGGGCATGTTCAAACCATTGAATTTCTTTCTGGCTATTCCACCACTTCAATCTTAAACAGAATCAGGGAGATTTAACCAATATTTCCTTTTTTTAAGATGCCTGCCCACACCCAAAAGCTTTTTTCGGAGTAGAATAAAATAAGGCCTGCGCCGCAAACATTGATTTTTAATATTATTTTTGGCCATATCTAACTTCTTATATATGTATTTTGAACTTTCCGAAGAACAGGAAATGATCAGGAAAGCGGCCAGAGATTTTGCGCAGAACGAGCTTAAGCCAGGTGTAATTGAACGGGATGAACAGCAGAATTTTCCTGCCGAACAGGTTAAAATGCTTGCGGGGTTAGGGTTTATGGGCATGATGGTAGCCCCCGAGTACAACGGATCTGGTTTGGATGCAATTTCTTACGTTTTGGTAATGGAGGAATTATCAAAAATAGATGCGTCTACCTCGGTGGTGGTTTCGGTTAATAATTCTTTGGTTTGTTTTGGCCTGGAACAATACGGAAATGATTTCCAAAAAAATAAATACCTAAAACCTTTAGCCTCCGGCGAAAAGATAGGTGCGTTTTGCCTGTCGGAACCCGAAGCGGGCTCTGATGCTACTTCGCAGCGTACCACGGCCATTGACATGGGAGATCATTATCTGTTAAACGGTGTAAAAAATTGGATAACTAATGGCAAAACAGCGTCTTACTATCTTGTAATGGCACAAACAGACACCGCGAAAGGTCACCGCGGTATCAATGCAATTGTGGTGGAGAAAGGAATGGATGGGTTTACAACAGGTCCGAAGGAAAATAAGTTAGGAATCAGGGGTTCTGATACTTGCTCGCTGATGTTTAACGATGTTAAAGTGCCTAAAGAAAACCGCATTGGAGCCGATGGTTTTGGGTTTAAATTTGCGATGAAAACGTTGGAAGGAGGCCGTATAGGCATTGCAGCGCAGGCTCTGGGCATCGCAGCGGGAGCTTATGAACTTGCCCTTAATTATTCGCTTGAGCGAAAAGCATTCGGAAAACAAATAGCAAACCACCAGGCAATTCAATTTAAATTGGCCGATATGGCTACTGAGATTGAAGCCGCCCGAATGTTGTGCTACAAGGCCGCCTGGCTAAAAGATAAGGGTTTGCCGTATGCTCAGGCTAGTTCTATGGCTAAGTTGTACGCATCGCAAACAGCGATGAAAACTACGGTAGAAGCGGTGCAAATACATGGCGGATACGGATTTGTGAAAGAATATCATGTAGAACGCCTGATGCGGGACGCCAAAATTACACAGATTTACGAAGGAACATCGGAGATTCAAAGAATTGTTATCGCCCGGGAACTTTTAAAATAAAAACAGGATGCTGATGAAGAAATATACGTTTAAAGCCCTTGTATTTCTGATGGTCATTTCGGCTTGTCAGCAACCCGAAAAAAATGTGCTAACCGCCGGAATTTGGCGGGCTACGCTTAAAACGCAGTCGGGTGCAGAGATTCCTTTTAATTTTGAGGTAACAGATTCTGCCGGGAAAAAGCATATTGATATTATTAACGGAAAAGAGCGTTTCCGTGTAAACGATATTACACTTACCGATGATTCAATGCTGATCGAAATGCCCATATTCGACTCCGAAATCCACGCTGCGTTTAATGGCAAAAACTTAGCCGGAAGGTGGATAAAACACCTGGCAGATTCAGATGCGGTAATGGCTTTCGCTGCGGTGCCCGATGCATCCTGGCGCTTTTTTAATACCGATGTAAAAACCAAGTTTAACGTTACCGGCCGATGGTCGGCTACGTTTTTAAGTGCAGATAAAAAAGATACCACGCTGGCTATCGGAGAATTTAGACAGAACGGCACCCGGCTTACCGGAACGTTTTTAACTACTACCGGAGATTACCGCTTTTTGGAGGGTTCGGTATCTAAAGACAAGCTTTACCTCTCTACGTTTGACGGCTCGCACGCGTTTTTGTTCACCGGGAAACTCGAAAACGACAGCACGATTGTGAACGGCACATTCTATTCCGGCCTGTCATCAGTAGAAAGCTGGAACGCAAAAAAAGATGCGAACGCAATATTGCCCGATGCCTATTCTTTAACCAAACTATCATCTGACGATGCTCAACTCGCTTTCAAATTCCCGAATTTGGATGGTGAGATGGTATCGCTTTCGGATGATAAATATAAAAACAAAGTGGTTGTGGTACAGTTTTTTGGTTCCTGGTGCCCTAATTGTATGGATGAGACCGCCTACCTCGCCCCTTTTTACAAAAAATACCGGGACCGAGGCGTGGAAGTAGTGGGCCTTGCATATGAACGTTCAAAAGATTTTGACCGTGCGAAGAAAAATTTAGAGCGGATGAAAAATCGCCTGGGCGTGACGTATGATCTTTTAATAACGGGCTATACGAATGACAAAGAAGAAGTATCCGCAAGCCTGCCGATGTTTAACCAGTTTATCGCTTTCCCTACAACGGTTTTGGTTGATAAAAACGGCAGAGTCCGAAAAATACACACCGGTTTTACCGGCCCGGGAACTGGCACCCATTATGCCGGGTTTGTGAAAGAATTTGAGAAAAACGTTGATGATCTGCTTGCAGAAAATAATTAAATAATGAGTCTAAATATCAGAATGTGCTGCCTTTTGTTGGTGGCATTTTTTTTAGGAGCCTGCGCCGCTCCTCGTCAGGCATCGCTTGAACCTGTAAGGATAACCGAAAACGAGGCGGGCGTCAATTTTCGCGGAAGCTACACCAAGCTAACCGACATTATACACACCCGGCTGGACCTCAGCTTCAATTGGGATAGCACTTACGTTTACGGAAAGGCAACTATTGACGCAAAACCCTATTTCTATCCTGCCAATGAAGTGGTTTTGGATGCTCTTGGATTTCGGATCAATTCAGTTTCGCTTAAGGTGAAAGAAGAAAAAACACCGTTGAAATACTCCTACGATGGCAAAAAACTAACAATTCAATTAGATAAATCATATAACCGCGACGAGAAGTTCAGCGTTTTTATTGATTATGTGGCTATGCCTAACAGGCTTAAAATTGGAGAAGATATCAGTTCGGCTAATGACCGGGGTTTGTATTTTATTAACCCGCACAATCGCGATAAAAACAAGCCGCAACAAATTTGGACCCAGGGCGAAACGGAAGCTAATGCCGCCTGGTTTCCCACGATAAATGGCCCTCAGGAAAAAATGACCCAGGAGATACACCTTACCGTGGCAGATAAGTATACAACCCTTTCTAATGGCCTGCTGGAGTATTCGAGCGCAAATGGCGATGGCACACGCACCGATAGCTGGCGTCAGGAACTTCCGCATTCTAC
The DNA here is from genome assembly GCA_041749185.1 of Daejeonella sp. GTDB lineage: Bacteria > Bacteroidota > Bacteroidia > Sphingobacteriales > Sphingobacteriaceae > Daejeonella. The sequence goes on from JBGTBV010000013.1 coordinate 14,738, forward strand.
CTATTTAACCATGGTTGCCGTGGGCGATTTTGTGATCACTAAAGATAAATGGCGGGATAAAGAAGTAAATTACTACACCGAACCTGCTTTCGCTAAAACGGCTAAGTTGGTGTTTGGGAAAACGCCCGAGATGATTGAGTTTTTTTCCCGCAAAACCGGTGTAGATTTCCCCTGGGATAAGTATTCACAAATCGTAGTCCGCGATTTTGTAAGCGGTGCGATGGAAAATACTTCTGCAACGGTTTTTTACGACCGCTTAAATATGACCGAGGGAGAATATCTGGATGAAAACCATGAAGATATTATTTCTCATGAATTATTTCATCATTGGTTTGGCGATCTGGTAACTGCCGAGTCTTGGGCAAATCTTCCGTTAAATGAATCATTTGCCACTTACGGAGAATACCTATGGGAAGAATACAAATATGGCCGTGAAACTGCCGATCTCAAAGGACTGGAGGATATGCTGGCCTATTTAAATTCCGCCAAACAACAACAAGTGGATGTGATCAGGTACAATTACGCAGACCGCGAGCAGATGTTTGATGCGGTAACCTACCAGAAGGGAGGGCGTATTTTGCACATGCTTCGCAATACAGTTGGCGACGATGCCTTTTTTCGCTCGCTAGCCCTTTACCTAAAAAATAACGCATACAAAACGGCCGAGGTTGCTAACCTCAGAATGGCTTTTGAAGAAGTAACGGGCCAGGACTTAAACTGGTTTTTTGATCAGTGGTTTTTGGCTTCGGGGCATCCGGTTTTAGCTATAAACACCAGCTTCAATGCAGAAAAGCGTCGGGCAGAAGTAAGCATTTCGCAAAACCAGGATCTGGCTAACACGCCGCTTTACCGAATTCCCATGGCGGTTGATGTTTATTCGGGCGGCAGGGTGGTACGGCATCAGATCGTACTCGGCAAACAAAACCAAACGTTTAGTTTTCCGGTAGAGGCTGCCCCCGATCTGATTAACGTGGACGCAGAGAAATATCTTCTCGCCATAAAGCAAGAAATCAAACCGTTTGCTCAATACGTTTTTCAGTACAGCAACGCACCTTTATTTATGGACAGGCTGGAAGCGCTTTTAATGCTTCAGAATTTTAAAAATGAAAGTCTGGCCAGAGAAACATACATCAAAGCCCTGCAAGACAGCAGCGCAACCATCAAGCAACTGGCTATTGACTTTACAGAATCTCTAACAGCCGGCGAAAAGTCTTTAGTGTATGACCGTATTCGCCAGATTGCCTTAACAGATCCGGTTTCATTGAGCCGGGCCGCTGCAGTGACGGCGTTGTCTAAATCATTCAGCGATAAAAACAATACGGCTGTGTTTGAAAAAACAGCAAAAGATAAAGCCCCGAGCGTTATTAAAGCAACACTCGAGGCCAGAAAATAATTTGAACGTTGAAGCGGGAAATCAGTCCCGCTCGGTACTGAAAGCTCCGAAAAGCATCTTAATCAGCGCAAGCACCACGGCGAAAATAAGCGCAGAGAAGAACCCGTTGGTATTAAAACTGTCCATCAAACTGTCAACGAGTAATACCATTAATACGGTGATGATAAATGACATCAAACCGAGCGTCAGGAAGTTAATTGGGAAAGTAAGAAGCCTTAATATAGTTCCAATAGTTGCGTTTGCCAGAGCGATAAGCACGCCGGCAATAATTGCGCTCCAAAAGTTTTCTACATCCACGCCGGGAAGCAGGTATGCTGCAATTGCAACTGCTGCGCCCATTAAAAGAATTTCAATAATTAATCTCATAATGATAAGGTTTGGTTTAATTAGCTGATTAACCATGAAGATCGAAAATCTGTTTCAGATAATTCTAATTAGTTTTCTCGTATTTGCGGCTTGTAAGGCAAAACCTGGTATAGATGCGGTAGCACAGCAAATAACAATTGCGCTTTCGTCAGATAGCACCTCTGTTGAATTGCGCCGGGTGCCGGAGCATATTTTACAATATTTAAGGACCGACAGTCTAACCCAAAAAGAATGGCAAACTTTTTTTTCGGTATATCCGGATGTTTCTAACCCGGAGATTCGGGATTTGCAATTGCCCTTAGGTGGGAATTACCTGGTAAGAGACAGTCTGATTTTGTTCATCCCGACTACAAAATTTGAAAGAGACAGTTCTTATTTTGCCCGGTTTTATTCCCGCAAGTTAATTGATAAACCTTCTGATGTTATTAGAGGGAAAAAACTCTTCGAAGATTCAAAGGTTGTAGAATTCGGGTTTAAACGATAGGATGAAGATTTTATCCGTCATTCTTTTTTAAACCTTTTTGCGAGCTAAAGCCGAGTTAACTATCAAGAAGGGTTATCACTTTTGTCAGGTGTTAAAACGCCCGGATGAGATTTATTCAATTGATCAATAATCGCACTCAGGTTAAAAAGAATGGTTAAGAACTATTGAACATGAATTAACAGCAAGGAAAGCAAAATCACACCAGTAGCTTGAGACAGCAAACCTGGACGTAAGGGCTATCCTTCAACCGAACGGGAAACTTATGAATATATGATACTTAGAAGTCTCCACGGCAATTAAATCTATTCACATTGAACTTTTGCAAACCATAATAAAATATCTATATTTGCACCAACCTAAGGAGAGTCCCGCTAACACCGGGGCTCTTTTTTTTACCTGCCGGTTCTGATACCGGGATTATTGATAGCTATGGATATTGAAAATCGGGTAATCCAATTGGTAGAAGAAAAAATTGCCGATCGTCCCGAACTTTTTATTGTTGATGTGAAGATGCATGCCAGCGGGTTGCTTTCTATATTTTTAGACGGCGACAACGGGATAAGCATTCAGGATTGTGCTGCCGTGAGCAGGCATGTTGGTTTCCATCTGGAAGAAGAAAATGCCATTGAGCAGGCTTATCACCTCGAGGTTTCATCGCCCGGGTTGGATATGCCCCTAAAACCCGGTCGGCAATATCTTAAAAATATAGGCCGTTTGGTAAGTGTTAAACTTAGAAGCGGTGCCGTTACAGAGGGCAAGTTAATTGCCGCCGATGCGCAGGGTATTACCCTTGAAGAGGCCCGGAAAGAGAAGGGGAAAAAACTGCAAATGATTGAAAATTTAATACCAATTGATCAAATTGCTGAAACTAAAGTTCTAATTTCATTTAAATAAAAATGACCAGTATAAATTTAATTGATTCATTCCAGGAGTTTAAAGACTTTAAAAACATTGACCGGCCAACGGTTATCAGTGTGCTGGAAGAGGTGTTTCGCAGCATGCTGCGCAAGCGGTTTGGCACGGATGAAAATTGCGACGTAATTGTAAACCCCGATAACGGCGATTTGGAAATCTGGCGAACGCGTACCGTGATGGAAGATGGGTTTTCTGAAGATGATGACCTGGAGATAGAGCTTGCTGAGGTGCAGAAGATTGACGCGGATTTGGAAGTTGGCGACGATTACATTGAGCAGATAACGCTTGAGAGTTTCGGCCGGAGGGCCATTTTAGCGGCAAGACAAACCTTGGTTTCTAAAATTTTAGAACTGGAGAAGGATGAAATTTTTAAAAAGTACAAAGATCGCGTAGGCGAAATTGTAACCGGCGAAGTGTACCAGGTTTGGAAAAAGGAAACATTGGTGCTGGATGACGAGGGAAATGAATTGCTAATGCCCAAGACCGATCAGATACCCGCTGATTATTTTAAAAAAGGTGATACGGTGAGAGCAATTATAGACAAGGTTGACATGGTAAACAGCAACCCGAAAATCATCATCTCCCGCACGGCGCCAGAGTTTTTGCAACGCCTGTTTGAAATGGAAGTCCCGGAGATTTTTGACGGGTTAATAACCATCAAGAAAATTGTACGCGAACCAGGCGAACGGGCAAAAGTTGCCGTTGAATCTTACGACGACCGCATTGACCCGGTTGGTGCCTGTGTGGGCATGAAGGGATCTCGTATCCACGGGATTGTGCGGGAGCTGAAAAACGAAAATATTGATGTAATCAACTATACCAACAACATATCACTATATATACAGCGGGCGTTGAGCCCTGCCAAAATCAGCAGCATTAAGTTGGATGATGAAGAGAAACGGGCAGCGGTTTATCTTAAACCCGATCAGGTATCTCTGGCTATTGGCCGTGGTGGGCACAACATCAAACTTGCCGGCAAACTAACCGGTTATGAAATTGATGTATATCGCGAAGCACATGAAGATGACGAGGATGTGGATATCGAAGAATTCTCAGATGAAATTGAGGGCTGGGTAATTGACGAATTCAAGAAAATAGGCCTTGATACCGCTAAATCCATTCTCGCTTTAAACGCCGATGAACTGGTGAAGCGCACAGATTTGGAAGAAAACACAGTGAAAGAAGTTTTGGATATTTTAAGAACAGAATTTGAATAAAGCTGTTGCATAAAGCCGGTGGTTAAATAAATTACCTACAGGTGCTTAGAACACGCAACACAAAATATAAAAACGTACTTTTGTACAAAATTAGCGAGGTTAAATAATACATGTCAGAAGGCAAAAGCACAAATTTACTTAAAGCTGCAAAAGAGCTGAATATTGGTTTATCTACGGCGGCAGATTTTTTAGGAAAAAAAGGGCACGCAGTAGAAGCTCGCCCGACCTCGAAACTCACCGACGAAATGTATGAGGTTTTGCTCAAGGAGTTCCAGGGCGACAAAATTGTTAAGGAAGAGGCGAAACAAATTGTTATTGGTAAAATACGGCGGGATGAAACACCCCTGGTGCCGGAAAGAGCCGAGCCTGCGAGAGCCAAAGATTTTGAGCAGGAAGAAATTCTCATCAAGAATGCCAACTCGTTTGCCCCTGCGCCAGAAAAGCCAAAAGTAATTTCAAGCCAGCCCGAAGCGGAAGAGCCGAAAGCAGCCGAAGGAAATTTGCCAGGGGTTAAGATAGTTGGCAAGATCAATCTTGATGATCTAAACTCCCGACCCCGCCCTGATAAAAAGCCGGTTGAAGCTGCCACTCCTGTGGTTGCCGCCGAGCCAGAGAAACCGGCAGAACCAGTATCAGATCCGGTGATATTGAAAGATGCTGAAGTCGAGAAACCTCAGATTAAAACGCCCGAATCCGCTGCTCCTGAGTTAGCAGCCGAAAGCGCAGCCCCTGCAAAAGATCCTGAATCAACACCTGACCTGAAAACAGAATTAGCTACTGCTAAAGAAGAAATAACTGATTTGCCCGCTAATGCATCCGCAGAAGCGGAAACAAAAGCAACAGAACCGCCAAAAGCATCTGAAGAAAGTATTGCTGAACCTCCTAAAACTCAGGATGCACAGCCGCCTGAACTGTTCAGAGCTAAAACGGATAATCTTGCCGGCCCTAAAGTAATCGGAAAGATTGATCTTCCGGCGCAGTCATCACGTCGGGGGCAGCCGGTTGCGTCATCATCCAGTTCTGTTGGGAATGACCATAAACGGAAACGGAAACGGAAAGATCATCAGCCCGGCGCCCCCGGCAATGCAGGCCAGAATCCAGGTCAGCCTGGTAATCGTACACCGTATCCGGGCCAGGGAACAGCGCCCCAGCCGGGAGCACGCCCGCCTTTTAGAAGTAGTACCGGTGTTAACCGCGGCCCGCAGCAGGCCGGTGGTGCAGCCCGACCTGATTTTAGAAACAAAGCACGCACACCCGACGGGCCTAAGGCAGAGCCGACCGATAAAGAAATACAAGATCAGATCAAAGCCACACTTGCCCGTTTAAGCGGTGCAGGTAAATCTGGTAAATTTGCCCAGCGTGCCAAGTTGCGCCGTCAAAAGCGGGATGATGTTGCTCAAACTGCAGAAGACGAACAAATGGAACGCGATCTGCAGTCGAAAACTATACGCGTTACTGAATTTGTAACAGCTAACGAGCTGGCCAGCATGCTGGATGTATCTGTTACGCAAATCATTTCCACTTGTATGAGTTTGGGGATGTTTGTATCAATTAACCAAAGGTTAGATGCAGAAACCCTCACCATAGTCGCAGACGAATTTGGCTATGAAGTTGAATTTGTTAAACCGGAGGATGAAGAAATAAGCATTCAGGAACAGGATGATTCTGAAGCAGATCTTTTGGCTCGAGCGCCTATTGTAACCGTTATGGGTCACGTAGATCATGGTAAAACATCTTTACTTGACTTTGTTAGAAAGGCCAACGTAATAGCCGGCGAAGCCGGTGGAATTACCCAGCATATTGGAGCTTACGAAGTAAAATTAGAAAACGGCCGCAGTGTCACATTTTTAGATACACCGGGTCACGAAGCGTTTACCGCGATGCGTGCCCGTGGTGCCAAAGTAACCGATATTGCCATTATTGTGATTGCTGCGGATGATAGTGTAATGCCTCAAACAAAAGAGGCTATCAACCACGCTCAGGCGGCTGGCGTACCCATCGTTTTCGCCTTTAGCAAGGTAGATAAAGCGGGGGCAAATTCAGACAAAATTCGCGAACAGTTGTCGGCCATGAATATTCTGGTTGAAGACTGGGGCGGCAAATACCAGAGCCAGGAAATATCCGGTAAAACCGGAGTAGGAATAGACCTATTATTAGAAAAAGTTTTGTTGGAAGCCGATCTTTTGGAGCTTACAGCCAACCCGGACAAGCGGGCAGTAGGAACAGTAATCGAGGCCGCGTTAGACAAGGGCCGCGGAATTGTAACCACTGTTTTAATACAGGCCGGAACGCTTCGGGTGGGCGATCCGATACTTGCCGGTTGTTTTAGCGGGAGAGTAAAAGCGCTACATAACGAACGCGGTCAGAAAGTAGAGCTTGCGGGCCCGTCAACCCCTGTACAGGTGCTGGGTATGCAGGGCGCACCTACTGCGGGAGATCGTTTCAATTCGCTTGAAAGCGAGCCCGAAGCAAGGGATATTGCCAATAAACGTTCGCAGTTGCAACGTGAGCAAGGCTTGCGCACTCAGAAACACATTACGCTTGACGAAATTGGAAGACGTTTAGCAATTGGTAATTTCAAAGAGTTAAACGTAATTGTTAAGGGTGATGTGGATGGATCTATTGAGGCGCTATCTGATTCTTTACTCAAGCTCTCAACCGAGGAAATTCAGGTAAATATCATTCACAAATCAGTGGGCCAGATTTCTGAATCTGACGTATTGCTGGCTTCTGCCTCTGATGCTATTATTATCGGCTTCCAAGTGCGGCCGTCTGCAAGTGCCCGTAAACTGGCCGAACAGGAACAGATAGACGTTCGTTTGTACTCCATTATTTACGATGCCATTAACGAAGTTAAGGCAGCTATGGAAGGAATGCTCGCACCAGAGTTTGTTGAAAAAATAACTTCAAACGTTGAGATCCGCGAGGTCTTCAAAATCACGAAAGTGGGAACCATTGCAGGCTGTATGGTGTTAGACGGAAAAATTACCCGCAACAGCAAAATACGCCTGGTGCGGGATGGTGTGGTGGTTTATACCGGCGAACTGGCTTCGCTAAAGCGCTTTAAAGACGATGTTAAGGAAGTGGCTACCGGCTACGAATGTGGTCTGAACATCCAAAACTTTAACAACATTGAGGTGGGCGATATTGTAGAATCATACGAGCAGGTAGAAGTGAAGCGGAAGCTGTAGAGCAGGCAAACATATTCGCAAAGCGATCTTCGGATCGCTTTTTTTGTTTGAAACAGTTATTTGGGGAGATGATTTTACCAAAGTACAAGAGGCATGAATTTGAGAAGATCCTATAAACGCTGGAGGAATAAATTAGCGATCAGCAGGCTGAACGGAACCAACATTGATCTGGAATTGGAGCGGATCAACCGTTCCGAAAGATTTGAAACCGGGATAACTGACGTTTTCGGAAAACCCTTCAAATATCACGACGGTGCCAGCTTCGCGGATACTTTCCGTGAAATCTTCAAAGAAAAAATTTATGAATTCCGGTCTGCAGTTTCATCCCGCACTATTTTAGATTGCGGTGCTAATATGGGTTTGAGCGTACTCTATTTCTCTTTAAATTATCCAGATCATCAAATCATCGCCTTTGAGCCAGAAAAAGCCATTTTTGATATACTTGAAGAGAATGTCAGTAGTTTTCAGTTGAAGAATGTGACACTTCACAATAAAGCAGTTTGGACCAAAGCCGATACATTAGCGTTCTACTCTGACGGTGGCATGGGTGGCAGATTAATTGACCAGTATGCTAATCAGGAACCTGTTTTGGTAGAGGCTGTTCCGCTATCAGATTTTTTATCTCCGGATGTAGCTTTTTTAAAACTGGATATTGAAGGGGCCGAAGTTGATATCATAAAAAAATATGCCCGCGAAATGGGCCAGGTGAAGCATCTTTTTTTTGAGTATCACAACAAACGTGGGCAAAAGCAAACCCTGCACGAACTGTTGACAATGCTCCAGGAGCAGGGTTTTACCTATTACATTAAAGAATCTGCCCGGCTTAAAAAGCCATTTGTTGATGAACAGGTAATTTGCGAAACATTTGATATGGCATTGAATGTTTTCTGTTACAAATCTTGATTGAAAACCTGATTACGCCTCCTTGAATTTGACGGTGTAGTTGGCTTTGCGCCGAAAAAATTTATAGTACTGCCGCACCAGGAAAAGCATGATCGAAGTATTAAAGAACCAAAATCCGAATCGGTTTCCCGAGATATAAAACCGCGTAATGGTGGTTGACATAAACCTTCCGCGTAAAGCCCTCCGATACTTTTGCATCAGTTCAAGTCGCAACTTTTTAAAATGATGATCGGCATTTCCGTCACTTTTATGAGTCAGATTAAATTCAATAACGTAAGCAGTGAATCCTAAAATTTCGGCGAGGATGCAAATATCTGTTCCATACAGATGAAATCCTTTCAGATTATTTGAGATAGACAATCCGGCTGAGGCTTTTACCAGCATAAAATTTTCATCAACACTATGCGCTTTTAAAGGCAATAAGGTTTCCAACAATTGATTGCCAGAACCCTGGGTTAGATGGGCGGCCAGGTATTTGAAATTAATTCCACCTGCATTTGATAAAACCGCCCATTTTGGGTCAATCCCGTTCATCTCCAGAATTCTTAAATCCAGGAATTCTAGGCCATGATCGTGCAGGATAATATCCTGATGGCAGAAGATAATGTACTCTCCTTTGGCTTCCCGCAAAAACCGGTTGATCCCGGCAAAAGCATCAAGCGTGTTGGTGTTGCTGTTATCTACACATAAATATTCGCAAAAACCGGTATCAAAACCAGCGGCAATGAACGAAGCCAGCATTTCTGAGTACTCTGCCGGGTTTGTTACCAACGTGCAAATAGAGAATCTGAATTTATATTCTTTCTCAGACGTAATGGTTTTTACAAAATCTTCGTTTATCATTCATCAAAGGTTTGCATATCAATTAACCGCCTGTACAAACCGTTAGCGGCAATTAGCTCTGCATGTGTACCGGTTTCAATTACGCTCCCTTTTTCCAACACCACTATCAGGTCTGCGTTTTTTATCGTGCTCAGGCGGTGGGCGATAATCAGCGAGGTGCGGTTACGCATCAGATTATTAAGTGCCTGCTGCACCAATTGCTCAGATTCTGTATCTAAAGCAGAAGTGGCCTCATCTAACAGCATAATATCCGGGTTTGAGAGTATCGCCCGGGCGATACTCAGCCGTTGCTTTTGCCCTCCGGAGAGTTTCATACCGCGGTCGCCGATGTTGGTTTGATAGCCTTGTTCCGTTTTGCTGATAAAATCGTGGGCATTAGCAATTCTGGCTGCCCTCTCTACATCTTCCGGCAGGGAATCGGGTTTTCCGAAAGCAATGTTATTGAAAATGGTATCGTTGAATAAAATAGACTCCTGGTTAACAATTCCCATTTTAGACCGCAACGACTCGGGAGAAAACAGATTGATATTTTGGCCGTCAATCTCAACAGATCCTTCCTGGGGCTCAATAAACCGCGGGATTAAATCCATCAGCGTTGATTTTCCTCCGCCGGAAGGGCCTACTAAAGCTACGCTCTTCCCTTTGTTAATTTCGATAGAAACCTGATTCAAAACTGCCCTATCGCCATAAGCGAAAGAAACATTTTTCAATACGATGCTGTGTTTGAAATCCGGGAGATGCTGAGCGTTTACTGCGGGAGTAATTGCAGGCCGGGTATCTATCAGTTGGAGTACGCGTTCGCCGGCGGCCAAACCGAGGTTAATATTGCTGAACGAATCTGAAATTGCCTTTGCCGGACGCATGATCTGCGAAAACAAAACAATGTAAACAATAAAGGCCTCGGCGGTCAGGTCGCTTTGATTTAAAATAATAAGCGAACCGCCATACAGTACGATAGCCACTACCATACTTACCCCCAGAAATTCTGAAACAGGCGAAGCAAGCTGCTGGCGTTTGGCCATAGAGCGGGTTATTCTGGAATAGCGCACGTTCTCTTTATGGAATTTATTTTTGATAAATTCCACCGCGTTAAACGCTTTGATAACCCGTATTCCTGATAAAGCCTCATCCAGGTAACTGATCATCGTGCCGTATGATTCCTGTGAATCTCTGGCCTGCTGTTTCAGTTTTTTAACAATCTGGGCTATCGCGAAAGCGGACACCGGAATGATGAGCACCGAAAATACTGTTAATTTGACCGATATTGAAAACAGCATAACCAGGTAAGCAATTAGCTGAAGGGGTTCTTTGAACAAGACCTGCAATGTACCGGTTACAGAAAACTGCACCACCTGCACATCGGCAGATATTTTAGAAATGATATCGCCTTTACGCTCGTTGTTAAAGTAGCCCAGATGCAAATCCATTACATTATTAAAAACAGATTTACGGAGGTTTAGCAGCGTGTGGATGCGGAGGTTTTCCATAATGCGCTGCGATAGATACCGAAATATGTTTCCCAGCAGATTAGACACCATGATGATGGCGCAAACGAACTTTAGCGCACCGTACGTTCCGTAATTGTTATCGGCAACCTGGGCGTAATAATTAAAATAATCTACCACGTCTGTCCAATGAGCAGGTTTAATGGCAATTTGTTGGGTATCGTCTGCAGAAAACAGCGTTTTTAACAGCGGGGCCAATAAGGTTAGGTTGAGGGTGTTAAATATTACTGCCAGAGAGGCAAAAAGAAAATAGGGGATGGCAAATTTTTCAATGGGTTTCGCAAAAGATAACAGTCTGAAATAGGTCTTCATTAAAACGCGTAAAATTTGCCAAAGTTATTGTTTTTTATCACGATGGAGAATTGGCTATCGCGTTACAGTCGCACAATGGATTTGCCTTTTACAGACTGGTTGATAATCCGCATAACGTCTTTGACCCGAAGATTGGATGAATGCGCTTGCCTGAGTTCCTCAAGTTGCTGAACGGATTGCTCTATTTCTGATGAAGCCTGACCATATTGCTTCAAACTATCAACGATCCAAAAGTGTCCGGCAAAAAGTTTCGGCAAAACTTCTACAAAAAGCAGCCATGCCGGCCAGACTAACGCCCGAACGCCTTTAAGATAGATTTTGAGAAAGATAAACCGATTGCGGTAGTACACTTTTTTAATTGCCGCTGCCGCGATGTTTTTGCGGATGCTGCCGCTAACCTGATGATAGCAAACGGACTGATGCTCATAATAGCATTTGTAACCAAGTAGCCAGGCCCTGGTAGATAAATCTGAATCCTCTGAAGTAAAGGGCGAATAGATCTCATCAAAACCATTTAATTCTTTAAGTTTATGGGTATCAATCAGTGCGTTGGCTCCGGATAAATAGGCAGTGTAAATTTCGTCGTCGGTATTTTGGCTGTGGTAAAAACGGTTGGCCTTTATACGGCAACCCTCAAAGAATAAAAACCGGGCGGCATCTTCAATCGTCAATCCATCTTTGCTCATAATACATCCCATTACGCCAAACGTATCGGGCTTGTCAAAATACCTGAACTGCCCTGCAAAGTAATCAGGCGAGAGTTTCACATCCGAATTAAGCAGCAGGGTTAGCTCCATGCCCGCAACTTCAATGCCCCGGTTACAGGTGAATGAGAAACCTTTGTTTTCCCTATTTACGATCAGAATAACTTTAGGATAATTCTGGCGGATAAATGCTACACTGCAATCTGTTGAACAATCATCCACCACAATTATCTGATGCTCAACGCCCGCAGTTTTCAGGGCGGTTAATACCGATGGCAGGTAAAGTTCTATCAAATGCTTTCCGTTATAATTTGGAATAACTACGGAAATGGAGCGCTTCATTTATTTAATGATTTTGTAATTGCGGTATTCTCCGATGCGCCAGCCAGTTAGTTGTTCTATACGATGCAACATTAATCTACGGAAGGATAGCGCTATTTTTTTAGGGTTGTGTTTAAAAACCCAGTCCTGGGCAGCTATAGTTTTGTTCATCGTTGCCGGATGTTTTTTTGTAAACGGCGCCAGAATATCGGCCACGGTTCCGAAATCAAAGGTTTGATAATCGGCATATTGCCTTTCTGTTTTATCGGGAGTTTGGTAATAATTGTTAAAACGCTTCACTTTTCCCAGCAGCCTGTCGGGGTTTCGGCAATAGGAATAATGGAAAACCCGGGCATTAAGCAATTTCACGTTCAATTTACGGCCGTTAATCTGGTTGGCGTAATCTGTTAACGAAGGGTAAATCCGAAAACCCTGCGAATCTCGATAAGAATATACGCCAGGCAGGTTTCTTACAATTCTGATCTCCCGGCGGTGCCATCTTCGGGTAGTTCCAACATGTTTGTAATCGCCAATGAAATGATAAAAATTGAAGAGAAAACCTTCAACAGTATGGTCTTCCAAATTATCCTCCATCGCTTTTTTTATTTCCGCTAAATCATCTTCATGAAATACCTCGTCAGACTGGATATGGAAAGCCCAATCGCCGGTAGCGGCTTTCAAGCCGATGTTTGCCTGCTCTGCAAATATCTTCCCTCCTTTAATTAAGGTGTCATCCCAAACAGTGTCAATTATTCTGATTTTGTCTGAACCTATCGCTTCTATCGCTTCCCTGGTGCCATCTTCAGAATCGCCCACCACGGCAATAAACTCATCGCAAACCGGCAATATAGACTTGATAGATTCAATTACCGGATACCCGTACTTGAAACTATTCCGCATGTACGTAAAACCGCTAACTTTCATGGTTATTCAGTAATTAAAGTTGTGTTTAATTTTAGCACGGCAAGGATATATGAGTACATTATTTTGCCAGCGTAAATATAATCTGGTTCTTTGCAACAAAGATAGATTTATCAATGAAAACAGGTTCTGGATTTTTGGACGGAGAACGTACTGCCGATTTCCGCTCGTTGGCGAGATCCTTAACGATTGTGGAAAACGGGCTTCCCGAAAGTGCGCAAGTTTTGCGGGAACTGACGATCAACCACAACATTCCCATCATTGGCATCACCGGTCCACCGGGGGCCGGCAAAAGCACGCTGGTAAATGCCCTCCTTTCAAAACTTAGTGACCAGGGGAAAAAAGTGGCCGTTCTGGCTGTTGATCCAACCTCACCTTTCAATTTGGGTTCTTTGCTTGGCGACCGCATCAGGATGTCGGCCCATTTTAATAACCCGTCCATTTTTATCCGGTCTGTTGCCACACGGGGCTCCGTAGGTGGTTTATCCGCAAAAATAATTGAGATGGCCGATGTTTTAAGGTCTGCTGCCTTTGACTATATTCTTGTTGAAACCGTTGGTGTTGGCCAATCAGAAATTGAGATTGCGGGTTTGGCAGACATTACGCTGATCGTGCTGGTTCCGGAAGCCGGAGATGAAATTCAGCACATCAAATCAGGATTAATGGAAATTGGCGACGCTTTTATTGTGAATAAGGCGGATCGCGAAGGCGCCGATACGTTCGCAAACCTGCTTAAAAAAATGCTTCACCTGCGTGCAGAGTCGGTTCCGGTGTTCAAAACCGTGGGAGATAAAGGTACTGGCGTTGATGAACTGTTAACCTGGATAATAACCAATCAGCATCAGCAAAGCAAAAAAAAAGTTTTTCTTTATACAGAAAAAGCCTATAAACTAATCCAAAATAAACGGATGCAGGGATTCTCAAAACAGGATTTAATGCAGGCCATTGAAGCAGCGCAGGCCGATCAGAATTTTAATCTGTACCGCTTTATCGAAAATTATGATCAAGCCTCAAAATCCTGATCGGGCCGTAAAACCGATCGCGTTAGTTGTTGCTTTTTCCAGTGAGTTCCCTTCTGATATAAAAAGAACTTACCCAACTTATACTTCACCTTCAAATATCCGTTGTAGTCTGTGCCTAAAATCCTGTGCGGTGTGGCCGGATACTCACTAAGTACTTTGTTAATTGCCTGGGTATAAACGGTTGGACCGGTCATTCTGTGCACATCATTCGGGTATTTGTTGGTTCGAATATTTTCCTTTACTAAAGTAAGCGTTTGTTGTAAAAAAGGATGGCCGGGGCTATAGATTAACGCCCACTGCGCATACAGATCAGGATCTCCTTCGCGTGTTATAATGGCCGAATCGTTCGGGCGAATAAAATTATCCAGGTTTGTATTTATGCCGCTGTCTATATCAACATACACCCCGCCACGCTTGTACAAAATTGCATATCTAAAAAAATCGGCCTTGGCCGCACCAATATTTAGCCTCTTGTAAAGTTTAAAAGTTTCCGGGTCAAACTCAGATTGCAGAAAATGATCAATGCGATCATCGTCATAAAACTCATACCTGTAAGTCGGGTTTTTTTTGCGGAAGCCGGCGATATGCCATCTCGTAATCCAGGGAAGCGTTGCTGTTTTAAAGGTTTGGTGAATGATTTTGGGGATGGCCATTATAACCTTTAGCGTTCATTCATTATTGATTCAATCTCATCCGCTTCAAGCGGAATATCGGACATCAAATCAATGTTGCCATTTTCGGTAATCAAAATATCGTTCTCCAGCCTGATGCCTAATCCTTCCTCCATAATATAGATACCGGGCTCGCACGTGAGAATATTTCCGGCGGCAAAAGGCTCATAACGGCTGGCGAAATCATGCACATCCAAGCCCAAATGATGGGAAGTTCCATGCATGAAATACTTTTTGTATAACGGCATTTTCACATCCTGTTTGGCCACGTCGTGTTTGTCAAGCAAGCCCAGCCCTATAAGTTCGCTTTCCATGATCTTTCCAACTTCATCATGATACTCATTCCACACAGTGCCGGCCAAAAGCATTTTTTTAGCCTCCTCCATAACCTTTAACACGGCATTATACACATCCTTTTGCCGACTGGTAAACTTGCCGCTAACGGGAACGGACCGGCTTAGATCTGCATTATAATTGCCGTACTCGGCACCAAAATCAAAAAGTATTACCTCGCCGGAATTGCATACCTTGTTGTTATCATTATAATGTAAAATGTTGGCGTTTTTGCCTGAAGCAATAATTGGGTTGTAAGCATGGCCGGTGGCACCCTGACGGATAAACTCGTGAATAATTTCTGCCTCTATCTCATACTCCTTCACACCGGGTTTAATAAATTTCAGTATCCTGATAAAGGCATCGCGGGTAATGTTGCAGGCGGTTTGCGTGAGCAAAATTTCGGTGTCGGACTTGATGGCCCGCAGTTGACGCAGAATTGGCGCCGATCTCCGGAACTGGTGGAGAGGGAACCGTTCCCGGATATCCTGAATAAAGCGTAAATCGCGATAAGGAACCTGATGAGCGTACCGGTCGTTTTCGGTCGTGTTCAGGGAGATGGTATCTGCGGAATGAATAATGGTTTGAAATATGGACCAGAATTCTTCAACCCAGAATATTGTTTCTATTCCCGAAGCTTTTCGGGCTTCCTCCATAGTGTACTTATGACCCTCCCAAACTGCTATATATTCGCTGGTTTGTCTTAAAAACAGTACTTCCTTGTATAATGGATTCGGACAATCAGGAAATAAAACCAATATAGTTTGCTCTTGATCTATCCCCGACAGGTAGAAAAGATCTGCATTCTGTTTAAAGGGATGGGTTTGATCGCCGCTTCGGGGAGCTTCGTCATTGGCATTAAATACCGATAGAGAATTCTTATTTAGGTGTTTAACGAAGTTTTTGCGATTGCTTTCAAAGAGATTTTTATCTACAGAAAAATATTTCATAGACGACAGGAAGTTGATTTAAAATAAAACAGTTATCGAAAACTAATGTTTCCCTGAAAGAAATTGGAACAATATTTGTTTATTTGCTGAAATCAAACTTATGATTATTTTTGTATAAAATTACACAATTACAATTTGTTTAACCTTTAAAACAACAAACATGAATTATTCTACATTTAAGAAAGCCGTTGTGATGTCGATGGTTTCCGTGCTCGGTCTAACCGCCGTCTCTACCGCACAGGATTCCACGATGACCACCACCACAATGATGAACTCCTCTGCCAAGGTATTTGGCGGACGAGCACAGTACAGAACCTGGTCTTTTGGTTTAAACGCGGGAGTTATGTCTCCGGTTAACGTTTTAGGCGGTTCTAATGATTTTACTAACTGGGATATTCGCTTGGGTTACGGAGCTACACTACGTAAGCAATTGGGTCACGCCTTTGGTTTAGAGTTGGGATTTTTAAGAGGAGATCTTGAGGGTAACAACGAAGAAGCAATCGGCGGGGTACAAAACAATCGCAGAAGTTTCGAAACAGAGTACGCTTATTCCGGAAGCATTATGGGTGTTGTTAATGTAGCAACCGTAGATTTCCTGAAAAGAGAAAACAACGTAAACTTTGTAGTAAAGGCAGGTTACGGAGTTGCAGGTTACGCTCCATCTTACATTACCGGTGATAACGGTTCTGTTAATTGGAAAGGCGTTTCTGGCGATAACAACGATGAGAAATACGTTCAGGAGCAATTTATCCCGGTAGGTGCTGGCATTAAGTTCAAGGTTTCAGAGCGAGTTAACTTTGATTTAGGTTACAACATGTATTTCCTTGACGGAGATAACCTGGATGCAACCCGCACGCCTACTAATTCAAATGATAAATACTCTTACGCTTACGGTGGTTTAGAATTTTCTTTAGGATCTTCTGCAAAACCGAATTTGGATTGGGTAAATCCGGTTGCTTTAATGTATGATGAATTGAAAGATCCTACTTTACGTCAGGAAGTTGAAGCTCTTAAAGGCCGTGTATCTACTATTGAAACTACAGTTGCCGACCTGTTAACTGATAGTGATGGTGATGGTGTTGCCGATAAATTAGACAAATGCCCGAACACAGAGGCTGGAGTTAAAGTTGACGGTTCTGGTTGCCCGTTAGATGTTGATGGTGACGGTATTCCTGATTCAAAAGATGATTGCCCTACAGAAAAAGGAACTGCCGAATTAAACGGTTGCCCTTCGATGACTTCAGGTACAATGGCCGGATTTAACAATATTCAATTCGAGTTTAACTCATCTGTTCTTAGAACTTCTGCATACCCAACTTTAGATAAATTATCTTCTGAAGTTAGAGCCAACGCTGCAATGCGCATCCAATTAGACGGACACGCTTCTGCCGAAGGAACTGAAGAATATAACATGCAGTTATCTAAAGACAGAGCAAACTCGGTTAAAACCTACCTTGTAAATTCTGGTGTAGACGCTAACAAAATCTCAACAAAAGGTTTTGGCGAAACACGTCCTATTGCCTCAAACGCAACTGAGGAAGGAAGAGTTCAAAATCGTCGCGTTGAATTCAGACAACAACAATAAACAATAATGTTCATAAGCATATTGTAAAAAAGAGTCCCGATTTTTCGGGACTCTTTTTTGTTTTATACATTTGCTTCGATGTATTTCTTCAGGAAAAAGGACCCGCAACGGCCCACTAATTTTAACTTGCGGGCTATGCATATAATAAATGCCATAGCCATTACCGTATTTTTAGCAGGCATTTTGTACAAGCTGATCGATGTATTTTTCTTTCGATAGTAAATCTGCTCTTATCTTCCCCTCCATCGCAGTCCTGCATCGCTAACCATTTAAATTATTTTTGATGAAAAAAATATTCGTTTCCGCAGACGCCCCTTCTCCAATCGGGCCGTATAGTCAGGCCGTGCAGGCTGGTGAGATGTTATATCTTTCAGGCCAGATTGCTATAAATCCACAAACCAACGAGCTGATAGAAGGCGGTATCGAAGAGGAAACCGGTCAGGTTATGAAAAATATTCAGGCGGTATTAAAAGAAGCCGGTTATGATTTCTCTCACGTGATTAAAACAACGATTTATTTAACCAATATGAATTACTTCACTGCGGTTAATTCGGTATACGGAAGTTACTTTAGCGCTGAGTTTCCAGCTCGCGAAACCGTGGCAGTTGCCGGGGTTGCCAAAAAATGTGAATGTTGAAATCTCAGTTGTTGCACACAAAAGTTGATTTTGAACTCCGGGCGTTTTAAATATTTTTTAGCTGCGGTTACTTCGGTAACCATGTGGGGTTTCTTTTCAATTCCCCTCCGTAATTTGCAGCAATATCCATCAGATGAGATACTGCACTACCGCATTTTTACCTCACTTATAATCACCTGGCTGATTATATTATTATTCCGAAAAAGACATCTTAAAGCCGATGTTATTTTTGTAAAATCTGAAAATCCGGCCGAACGTAAAAAGATTTTCTGGCTTACTTTAGCCGCCGGAGTGCTCATTACCGGAAACTGGTTTTCTTTTATCTACGCAGTCAATCACGTAAGCTTAACTTCAGCCGCGTTTGCTTACATGGTTTGTCCTCTGATAACCGCTATGGGCGGATTTTTTATTTTGAAGGAACACTTAAGCACCGTCAAGCTAACCGCAATCTTCATCGCTTTGTTAAGCATCATTATTCTTGCTCAGGGATCGCTCAGAGAAGTTTTATGGTCGGTTTTTATAGCCTCGCTTTACGCTTTTTACCTCATCATACAACGGGTTGTAAACAAAGTTGATAAGCTGAACATGCTGGGCGTCCAGTTGTTGATTTCGGTGATCATCATGCTTCCGCTTTTTATCTTGAATTTTAAAGGCTTCCCTTTCGATGGATACTTCTGGTTTAACATACTGATCATCTCTGTCTTTTTTACCATCATTCCTTTGTTCTTAAGCCTTTACGCATTGGTCGGCTTACCCTCTTCCACCCTCGGCATCATCATTTATTTAAATCCGGTAGTTGCATTTGCCGTGGCATTCATCTATTTTGACGAGAAAGTGAGTGCATACCAGATTTATGCCTATGCTTTATTACTATGCGCCGTGGTTATATTTAACTGGGGCATAATTGGCGGTCTTTTTCAGCGAAGCTATAACAAGCTAAAACCATCAGATATTTGATCATCAAATAAATTGGAACCGCAAATTTTAAAAACTCCAATTGAATACTTAAAAGGCGTTGGCCCTCAAAAAGCTGATGTACTTAAAAAAGAGCTCGGCATATTCACCTACGGACATCTGCTGGAGCATTATCCTTTCAGATACCTCGACCGCACAAGGTTCTATAAAATCATTGAGTTAAACCCGGAATTGCCCGCTGTTCAGATTCTCGGCCGCATCACTGCCAAAGAAATTTTAGGCGAAAAACGAGCACGCCGCCTGGTTGCACAGTTTAAAGATGATACCGGTAGCATGGAGCTGGTATGGTTTCAAAGTATCGGCTGGGCTGATCGTAATCTGAAAACAGGTGGCGCATACATCGTTTTCGGGAAACCTACGCTGTTTAATTCAAGGCTTTCCATTTCGCATCCCGAATTGGAACTCTATAACCCGCATTCTCAAAAATCAGGTAACCTTACTTTGCAACCCGTTTACAGTTCTACAGAAAAACTAAAAAGCTTTTTGCTGGATAGCAAAGGGCTTCAAAGACTGTTAACGGTTCTGATTCCTTTGGCAGTAACGGAGTTAACCGAAACGCTTCCAAATTATATTGTCTCCATGCACCGGCTTATCTCCAAAAAGGAAGCCTTAGAGCATATTCATTTTCCCAGGGATAACGACTGGTTAAACTCGGCGATAAAACGCCTGAAATTTGAAGAGCTTTTTTTTATACAGCTTAAACTTCTCAAGAATAAACTGCTCAGAATCCAAAAATTTAAGGGCGCCGTCTTCGCCGAAGTCGGTGAGAATTTTAAAACATTTTTTGCCGAGAAACTTCCATTTGAGTTAACCAATGCCCAAAAGCGGGTAATCAGAGAAATCAGATCTGATACGCAAAGGCCGGTACAAATGAACCGCCTACTGCAAGGCGATGTAGGCAGTGGCAAAACTGTAGTCGCTTTGATGAGTATGCTGCTCGCGATAGATAATGAGTTTCAAGCGTGTATAATGGCTCCTACAGAAATTCTTGCCCGGCAGCATTTTCTATCCATTACCCATTTACTTGGAGATGATGCCGTTTCTGTAGAGATTTTAACTGGCTCAACCCGTCGAAAAAAGCGAACAGAAATTCATGAGAAATTAGAAAACGGAAGTCTGAACATTTTGGTTGGCACGCACGCCCTTATCGAAGATGCGGTGCAATTTAAAAATTTAGGGTTTGTAGTTATTGACGAACAGCACCGCTTTGGTGTTGAACAAAGGGCGAGGCTCTGGCGAAAAAATACAATCCCGCCGCACATGCTGGTCATGACGGCTACACCAATTCCCAGAACCCTGGCCATGACACTTTACGGAGATTTGGACGTGTCTATAATTGATGAGCTTCCGGCGGGAAGAAAACCGCTGCGTACCATTCACCTATACGAGAGTCAACGTTTGCGTATGTACGGAATGATGCGTGAAGAAATAGCAAAAGGCCGACAGGTGTATGTGGTTTACCCTTTGATTAAGGAGAGTGAAAAGCTGGACCTATTATATCTTGAAGCGGGCATTCTCAATATCATGGAGCAGTTTCCTTTGCCTGATTACCAGATTAGTATTGTGCATGGCAAGCTTCCGGCAAAAGACAAAGAATCTGAAATGCAGCGCTTTGTTCGCGGAGAAACTCAGGTTATGGTGGCCACCACCGTGATAGAAGTAGGCGTGAACGTTCCAAACGCAACGGTAATGGTCATAGAGAATGCCGAGCGGTTCGGACTTTCGCAATTGCACCAATTACGCGGACGTGTGGGCCGCGGTGCCGAACAATCATTTTGTGTTTTAATGTCGGGAAATAAACTAAGCCGCGAAGCCAAAATCAGGCTGGAAACGATGGTGCGTACCGCCGACGGATTTGAAATATCCGAAATTGACCTGCAATTACGCGGGCCCGGCAATATCGAAGGAACCCAGCAGAGTGGCGTGCTTGATCTAAAACTGGCAGATTTGGCGCAAGACCAGGAGCTTTTACAGGAGGCCCGAAACACTGTCATTCAGCTGTTTGAGAACGATCCGGGTTTAGAGAAGGAAGAAAACCGCTTGCTACATGATTATTTTGAGGAAAAAAAAGACGGCATCGGCTGGCATAAAATATCATAGACTCTTTTGGAGTACCTAAAATCAAGTAATTTAGGCTTCTCCACAATCCAACTAATTTAAAACTCAGCCCGCAGATGAAAACGATAAAAATATTTCTTTCCCTTCTGATCATTTCAAACCTCTCTTTTGCACAAAATGCCGATTCGCTAACAATCAGAAAAATCTATGACCAGGCATTGGAAAACGGCCATACCTACAAGAACCTGGAATACCTCTGCAAACAAATTGGCCCGCGGTTAAGCGGATCGGCCGGAGCCGAAAAATCTGTTGCCTGGACAAAAAAGCTTATGGAGGATTACGGTTTTGACACGGTGTACCTCCAAAAAGTGATGGTCCCGCATTGGGAACGCGGGGCCAAAGAGAACGCTTATATAGCTGTTGGGTCTGCCCGTATAAACGTTCCCGTTGCAGCACTTGGCGGTTCCATCGCCACGTCCGACCAGGGAATTAATGCTGCCGTTTTGGAAGTTCAGGACTTTGAGGAACTAAAAAAACTGGGAGAGCAGCGTGTAAAGGGAAAAATCATATTCTTTAACCGGGCATTTGATCCAAAACCTATTGAGACCTTCAAATCGTACAGCGGTGCGGTAAACCAACGCAGCCAGGGTGCCGTTGAAGCGGCCAAACTCGGCGCCGTAGCTGTAATTGTCAGATCAATGACGCATGCGATAGATGATTATCCCCACACCGGCGGTATGCGTTACGTGGATAGTGTTGCCAAAATACCCGCGGCAGCTATTAGTACAAACGCTGCAAACTTGCTTAGCAAAAAATTAAAAGAAGAAAAATCCGGCTCGGTGTTTTTCTATTTGAAACAGAACTGCAGAACACTGCCCGACGCCGTCTCTTACAACGTCATTGGAGAAATCCGGGGAAGCGAAAAACCGGAAGAATTCATTACCGTGGGCGGCCATCTGGATTCATGGGACCTGGCCGAAGGTGCGCACGATGACGGCACCGGTGTGATGCAGGCCGTTGAAGTTTTGCGGATTTTTAAAGTCCTAAATTACACCCCCCGTCATACCATAAGGGCGGTGATGTTTATGAACGAAGAAAACGGCTTGCGGGGCGGTTTGATGTATGCAGAAAATGCCAAACTAAACAATGAGAAACATCTGGCCGCCATTGAGTCAGATGCTGGCGGCTTTACGCCCCGCGGTTTCAGCGTAGATGCACCTGCAGGAAAAGTGCGATCAATGGCAGTTAAGTTTGAAACTTTTCTGGAACCTTACCTGATCGGCCAGATCAGGCCAGGTGGTGGCGGGGCTGATATCGGTCCGTTGAAAGCAGTTTCAGAAAACGTGGTGCTCATCGGTCTTCGCCCCGACTCACAACGGTATTTTGATATACATCATGCCAGCAATGATGTTTTTGAAAACGTAAACCGCCGCGAACTGGAGCTTGGCGCTGCAGCCATGGCATCTCTGGCTTATCTGATCGATCAAAAGGGGCTTTAATTTCTATACCGAAACAGATGCCTGAAAATTCGGCTCGACCGCTTCGGAACGACCCTTATGCGGCACTGCGCTACCCACAGTTCCGTTCGTTCGTGGCTATGCGCTTTCTGCTTACATTCGCCTATCAGATTCAGGCTGTGGTAGTCGGTTGGCACGTCTATCAGCTCACAAAAGATCCACTTTCTTTGGGACTTATCGGTCTGGCAGAAGCGGTTCCCGCTATTTCAGTTTCGCTCTACGGCGGATATGTGGCCGACAAATCTGATAAAAAGATTATGCTGATCTGGGTTATAGCGGCAATGTCGGTTTGCTCGATGATTCTTTTTCTGGTCACGCTACCGCAGTCGGCGCTATCGGCCGGACTGGTGGTGCCTGTAATTTACATCATGATTTTGTTTATCGGAATAGCTCGGGGCTTTTATTCACCGGCGGCCTTCTCCATGATGGCGCAGATTGTGCCTAAAGAATTATACCCTAATTCTTCTACCTGGAACAGCAGCAGTTGGCAGATTGCCTCTATTGTTGGGCCGGCGGTTGGCGGGTTGCTTTACGGCTTCAGCGGCGTTACGTCCTGCTTTGTAGTTATCATTATTTTTATGCTCGCATCATTGCTTAGCATCCTATTTTTCGTAAAAAAGCAGCCGCCGCAGTTCATCCCTAAAGAGAGTATTATCAAAAGTTTATCAGAAGGAATTCGGTTTGTGTTTAACAGCAGAATGCTTTTGGGAGCGTTAAGCCTGGATATGTTTTCGGTGTTTTTTGGCGGTGCAGTGGCGCTGCTTCCAATATTTGCTAATGATATCTTAAAGGTAGGCGCAGAAGGCTTGGGAATGATGCGGGCGGCCCCTGCGGCCGGAGCAGTGATTACCATGTTTGCCATGGCCCGTTACTCGCCCATGGGCAAACCCTGGCGTAACCTGTTGCTAGCGGTTACCGGTTTCGGCTTATCAATTATCGCTTTTGGACTATCCCGTAACTTTTATCTCTCGCTGGTTATCCTGTTTTTCGAAGGCTCTTTTGATAGCGTGAGCGTGATTATTCGTTCAACTATTTTGCAGTTGCTTACTCCCGATGAAATGCGTGGGCGTGTCGCTTCTGTAAATTCCATGTTCATTGGCTCGTCAAATGAAATTGGCGCTTTCGAATCGGGCGCCACCGCAAAATTGATGGGTACCATACCAGCCGTTCTTTTTGGCGGAACGATGACCTTAGTGGTGGTTACTGTAACCTGGTTAAAAACCAAACGCTTGGTACCCTTAAGTTTGAAGGAAATTCACCCGCACTAATTATGATTGTAAGCTTGCGTTAACGATGGAAGCGGCATCCTTTTACTTACGCCGGAGGCGGAAGAAAAAGATACAGCGAACAGCGTAGCCTGTCCCGATTTTTTATCGGGATTAAAACGCCCACAACTTTCCAATTTATATTGTTTTTGTAGACCATTTCCTCTAATACTGCTTTCGTAATGAACGCCCAATATTTAGTGGCAAAGCATTTGCTCTCTTTAAAACGAAAATAAAATCTTTATCTTCCACACAATTCCAAATCTTATGAATATGGCCAAGTTCACGCATTTCAAATCTGCTTTCACGTTCGCCCTGTCAGCCTCTCTGCTTTTTTTTACGGGTTGCGATACCCTTGGTCAGGCTACAGAAATTTTAACGCAGGCTGGAAACCCAACCCAGACCGAAATTAACATGGGATTAAAACAAGCACTTGAACTGGGAACCAGTGCCAGTTCTGAACGTTTATCGTTGGAAGACGGCTATTTTGGCAATCTGGCCATCAAAATTCTTTTTCCTGCAGAAGCTCAAAAAGTAGAGCGTACCATGCGCTCGCTCGGGTTAAACACCCTGGCCGACAATGTAATCCTCAGCATAAACCGGGCAGCAGAGAATGCCGCAAAAGAAGCAAAGCCGATTTTTATTTCGGCAATAAAGCAAATGACAATTGCCGATGCGACGAGCATATTGCTTAATCGCGATAAAGACGCTGCAACCACTTATTTTAAACGCGTGACTTCTGATCAACTGCGGGCCAGCTTTACGCCGGTTATAAAATCGAGTTTGGATAAAGTCGGAGCCACCCGCTACTGGACAGATGCCATTAACCGCTATAACCGCATT
>JBGTBV010000014.1:0-16966 GCA_041749185.1 Daejeonella sp.
AGATGTATTCGTACATTCATCTGGTCTAATTGATCAAATTCGTGAAAACGATAAAGTTCAGTATGATGTTGAGCGTGGCAAAAAAGGCCTAAACGCTGTTAATGTGAAAGTTGTTTATTAATCAACATATATCATTGAGCAAAAAAGCATGTCGAGAGACATGCTTTTTTGTTTTCAGGCTATTTTTAATCTAAAGCAAATCATTTGCCAGGTTGGCAAGTTCGCTTCGCTCGCCCTTTTGCAGCGTAATATGCGCATAAAGCGGATGGTGCCTTGCCTTATCAATCAGGTACGACAGGCCGTTACTTTCCGCATCCAGATAAGGAGTATCAATTTGGTAAATGTCTCCTGTAAACACAATCTTGGTATTCTCGCCCGCCCTGGAAATTATAGTTTTGACTTCGTGCGGCGTTAGGTTTTGCGCTTCATCTACAATAAAAAATATTTTAGAAAGTGTTCTTCCCCTGATGAAGGCTAATGGAGCGATCACAATTTTTTCATTACTGATCATTTCGTCTATCCGGGCCTGCGCTCTCTCATCCTCATTGAACTGTTCGCGAATAAAACGCAAATTATCCCATATCGGAGCCATATATGGATCAACTTTAGATTTGATATCGCCTGGTAGAAATCCAATATCCTTATTGCTTAGCGGAACTATCGGCCGCGTTATAAATATCTGACGATAGTTTTTTCTTTGTTCGAGTGCGGCGGCCAGCGCAAGCAGGGTTTTGCCGGTTCCGGCGTTTCCCTGTACCGTTACCAGCTTTACATCGGTACTCAGTAATGCGTGGATGGCGAATGCCTGTTCGGGATTCTTAGGGTAAATTTGAAAAACCGGTTGTTCCGGAAGATGCTCAAGCAAGTGCTGCCCAGGCACATAAACCGCGTTAACAACCCTCTTTTTTATTTTTAATGAATAATAATGATTGGATGATCGTTTCGGAAGGCCGAAATCCTGGGCAGGCAGAGCACCTTTTCTTGTTAATAATTGGCCTAAGTGATCTGTAACATCGTTAATAACGGTTGTTCCGGTATACAGCGCCTCAACATTTTTAACCTTTCCGGTCTCGTAGTCTTCAGCCTGAAGATTTAGCGCTTTTGCCTTTAATCTTAAACAAATATCTTTTGAAACCAGAACCACTCTTTTCTCCGGCTTACCCTCTTGAAGACTCAGCGCAGCGTTGAGGATGCGGTGGTCAAACTTTCCGGGACCGAAGATCATTTCGGCATCGGCTGCAGCCGGTTTATTATCCATGATGATCCGGAAGTTTCCACGGCCTCTTCCGGGCAATGGTAGCCACTCGTTTAGTAATCGGTCTTTTGATTGTTCATCTATTAGCCTGATGAAGCTTCGAGCTTCAAAATTACGGGTCTCGTTACCTGTTTTTAAATTATCAAGTTCTTCTAAAACCTGTATAGGTATAGCAACATCGTGTTCCTGAAAATTTTGAAAGGCATTATGGTCATATAAGATCACCGAAGTATCTAAAACAAATATTTTACTTCGAGAAGTTTCGGGGTTCTTAGCCATGAGGCTAAAATTAAAGAAAATTGACAGAATGAATAAGAAAATGAATAAGCGGGATGGCATAA
Source organism: Daejeonella sp. (assembly GCA_041749185.1). Classification (GTDB taxonomy): domain Bacteria; phylum Bacteroidota; class Bacteroidia; order Sphingobacteriales; family Sphingobacteriaceae; genus Daejeonella. Next base: position 1,597 of record JBGTBV010000014.1, read on the forward strand.
AACACAAAACGGAAATCCGCCTCTTTCGATTTAGATTTCCGTTTTAACTCTTTTCGCAACCTTAGTCGCTCAAAAGTACCAAGTTTCTGTAGCTCCAACCAATTCGTAGTCTAATTGTCTTTTCAAACATTAGCACTCGTAATTCTTTACTTTATCGTCGCATTTTCTTCCGTGAAATCTGATGCAACATAGGTAACGCCCGCCTTTTAGGACTTAACATTTCAGTCTTTATCCTTCGATGCCGATCTGCGTTTTAGTTCGAATATCCAAACCGGATGAAACACAAGGCTTCGGGTTTTTAAGGATTTTCTGTCAGGCTGTCAAAGTACTTCGTTCTTGATATTTGTAAGGTAGGCAAATTCACCAATACGTGTCAAGAGAAAAATGAAATTTCTTTTTAACAACTTTCTAACAAATACAGATCGTTTTTCAACAGCCTCAGCCCTGCCTATTATTGTTTAAATGCATTTTTTATGAACTAATTAACATCTTACTGATGATCCTTTCTCCACAGAGAAGTGAAATATTGTGGGCTGGCTTACTGAACTTAAGGACGAAGAAAAAGATTATTAGAAATAATTCTTTTGTAAAATGACTTAAACAACAAGTTTTCGGAAGGTAATTCTGCTACTTTTAGACGGAATTAAATAGGTCTGTTATGGAAAAATATTATACGGCCAGTGTCACGGCCAAGGGCGCCAGAAACGGGTCTGTAAAGTCATCTGACGGGAATTTGGATTTGCATCTGAGCAAGCCGCATGAGATGGGCGGTCAGGGTGGTGCCACAAACCCGGAGCAACTTTTTGCCGCGGCATGGGGCGCATGCTATCTGGGAGCTTTGGGAACCATTGCCAGAACCCGCGGGGTTGATGTTGCCGAAGCAACTGCTGATGTACAGGTAACCTTAAATAAGGCTGATAAGAATTACAAACTATCTGCAGAGCTGGATATACACATCCCCGGTATTTCAATAGAGGAGGCGCAAAATTTAGCAGATCTTACTCACAAGGTTTGCCCTTATTCAAAGGCGGTCAGAAATAACATAGAGGTGAGAGTAACAGCCGTTTAATTGATTTAGAGCGTTTTGAAGAGGCTCTGCGAGCCACAAAGTCTGGAAGCCAGCATGTATAACTGAAAGAAAGATTGGCTGTATTGAATGAAACCGTCACGAGAAATTACAAGCTTCATTTTTAGTCAGTATTTTTCTGACGGGCTCAGAATTACCCTCGGCGTGCTTCTGCCCTCGCTCATTTTCTTCCAGTTTGATCAGTTAGAAATCGGTGTAACCATATCCTTGGGTGCGCTATGCGTAAGTCTTTCTGACAATCCAGGACCCGTTATTCACAAACGGAACGGAATGCTCTTTTGCAATCTGTTTGTATTTTTAGCCGCGATATTAACCGGGGTTATCAATCGTTACCCGATTTTGTTAGGCGCAGAAATACTTGCTCTGTGTTTTTTGTTTTCTATGTTTTCGGTATATGGCACGAGGGCTTCTGCCGTTGGTACCGCGGCATTGCTGATCATGATATTAACAATAGATCAGCAGCTCACCTTTTCTCAAACTGTTCTTTACGCATCGTTGGTGCTGGCCGGCGGACTTTGGTATTTTATGCTAAGCATGGCCGTTTCCCAGATTCGACCTTACCGGCAAGCCCAACAGGAATTAGGCGAATGTATCAAAGAGGTAGCTACGTACATCCGCTTAAAAGCGGAATTTTATTTAGTTGAAACAGATTTTGATGAGAACTACAAAAAGCTGATCAACCAGCAGGTTGTTGTGCATACCCATCAGGATTCTGTTAGAGAGATGCTTTTTAAAAGCCGGATGATGATGAAGGATTCAACAACGACCGGCAGATTGCTTATACTCATTTTTGTAGATGTAGTTGACCTTTTCGAGCAGGCTATGGCTACTATATATGATTATAAAGCCCTTCACAAATCATTTGGCAGTACGGGTGCTTTAGATAATTTTCATCGCACCATTATAAGAATTGCTGATGAGCTTGATGACCTCAGCTTTTTATTAACGAGTAATTTAACAGCGGCGAAAGCGCATAATTTCAAAGCGGATCTTGAGCAGCTGAAGTCGGGAATTGATCGTGTGGAGCTTGATTTTGGCCTGAATAGCCTGCTGCTAAAGAAGATCCTGATCAACGTGCGCTACATGGTTAACCGCACTCAAAAGATGTATTCATACTTTAACCCTAAAACCCTTTCTGCGCAACAAATTAACCGAAAAAATGATCTGGGCAAATTTGTATCGCACCAGGATTACGACATTAAATTATTTAGAAACAACCTAAATTTCGACTCGCTGTTATTCAGGCATTCCATCCGGGTTGCTCTCGTTTGTTTTATTGGATATCTGGTAGCCAGCTTATTTCCGGTCGGTCATCACAGCTATTGGATTTTGCTCACTATTCTGGTAATACTTAAACCTGGATTTAGTTTAACCAAACAGCGCAATTATCAACGGCTCATCGGAACCATTGTTGGCGGTTTGGCGGGTGCCGCCATTTTGATTTTCATCAAAGATCAAACGGCTTTGTTTTTTCTCCTCCTGATTTTTATGGTGGCCTCTTTCAGTTTTCAACGGATCAATTATGTGGTAAGTGTACTGTTTATGACGCCGTTCATCCTGATCCTTTTTAATTTTTTAGGCGGTAGCGACAACCTGCTCATTGCACAGGAAAGAATTCTGGACACTTTTATCGGCTCAGGCATTGCCCTGGCCGCCAATTATCTCATTTTACCTTCCTGGGAACATCAGCAAATAAGACCCTACATGCGGCAGGTGCTCATCGGCAATTACAATTACCTTCAAAATGTTGCACTTCTGATAGCTCAAAAACCGTTTAACACAACGGCATTTAAACTCAGCAGAAAGGCCATTTATGTAAGTTCTGCTAATATTGGAGGTGCTTTTCAGCGAATGGCCTCAGAGCCTAAAACAAAGCAGAAAAATAGCAAAGATCTCCAGAAGTTTATTGTGCTCAATCATATTCTATCTTCTTACACCGCTACTCTGATATCCAATATCCAAACCGTTGAAAAACAATCGTTTAACAATGAGCAAATCAAACTTCTGCGAAAATCTATGCGGAATTTGCAGGAAGCAATCTTAAAATTCAATCAACCAGATGATCCCGCTTTTGCGGATGCTGAAATCTCCTTGCCAGATCAAACTGACGAAAAAGGCCTGGATAATGACGAAATAAAGCTGTTAACCGAGCAATTGGAATTGGTAAGAACCGTAACAGCAGATATTGTGAAAATTTCTGTGCCCTTTCGGGATGATTAAATTTATAGTTTTCAGCCACATCTGTAATCTGCTCCTTGAGTATTGAGTAGCGGTTTCATCCAATCGGATTAATCGGTTGAAAATAACAATTCCTTTAAAAAACGAGATTAAACAGGTTTCTCTTTCGCTACCGCAGCTACAGATCGGCCATTTTTAAAGGCTTCGCGTGGTTTTAATCCAAGGATATTGAACATTTCCATATCTTGATTGAAGTCCGGGTTTGGTGTGGTTAAAAGTTTATCGCCCGCAAAAATTGAATTTGCTCCTGCCATAAAGCAAAGTGCCTGATCTGTTAAGCTCATTTCTGTGCGTCCTGCAGATAACCTCACGACCGTTTTAGGCATAATAATCCTGGCGGTTGCAATCATCCTGACCATATCCCAAACCGGAACGCGGGGTTGATCGGCCATCGGTGTACCTTTAACCGGAACGAGGGCATTTATTGGTACAGATTCCGGATGTTTAACCATATTGGAGAGCGTCTTCAACATAGATATCCGATCTGCAACGGTCTCGCCCAAACCAATAATCCCACCGCTGCAAACTGTTAATTTCGCTTTGCGCACATGATCAATAGTATTCAGGCGATCATTGTAAGTGCGGGTGCTGATAATTCGTTTGTAGTCTTCTTCTGATGTATCCAGATTATGGTTATAGGCATATAATCCAGCATCGGCCAACCGCTGCGCCTGATTTTCGGTGAGCATGCCCAAGGTACAGCAAACTTCCATGTCCAGTTCATTTACCGATTTCACCATCTCTATAACCCGGTCGAAATCGCGGTTGTCGCGAACTTCACGCCACGCAGCACCCATACACAAACGCGACGCTCCTGCCGCTTTCGCTTTTCGTGCGGCATCATTTACCTCACTAACAGACATTAAGGCCTGTACTTCCAGATCGGTATGATAACGAGCCGCCTGCGGACAATAGGCGCAATCTTCTGGACAGCCGCCGGTTTTTATAGATAGCAAACTACTTATCTGAACTTCTGAATAATCTGAATTCTGACGATGAATGGTAGCCGCCTCATAAATTAAATCGAGCAGCGGTCTGTTATAAATTTCAGCTATTTCTTCTGCTGTCCAATTATTCCTTATCTGTATCATAGAGTAAAATGTTGTGATGAGCAAAAATAGAATAAAATGCTAAAGTGCAGGTGAAATTGAAATGCGGTTTTTTAGTCTCAGAAATCAGCAATTATCACCCAGGTTCTGGTTTAGAAGCTATAATATCAATCTCGTGCGCCGGAAGCTCCCTTTTCAACTTCCTGAAAATAAACCTCGCCGTTAAACCGTGAATAATTATGGAAAGAAGCACGATAAATGAAACTAAGGCCCAAAGCTCTTTTGCATGCTTAAAAAACGTTTGATGGAGAGCAAATGACAGGTAAAAGAAAGAGCCCAATCCACGTACACCAAAAAAGCTGATGATGCCTTTTTCTTTGTAATGCAGTTTTGGGCCGTTTAAAGCGATAAACGCAGTAACCGGGCGTATAACCATCAAAAATATAACACCGAAAACAGCCATCTTCCAGGTAAGGCTTTCTAAAATTCCCCTCACCAAAATGCCACCAAACAATATCAGCACAATAGACAGCAGGATGCGTTCGATCTGATCTGTAAATTCGTGAAGTTGCTTGTGAAACTTATGCTGCCGTTCATAAGCCCGCATGGTTACAGCACATACAAAAACGGCAATGAATCCATATCCCTGAATCATCTCCGTTAATCCGTATACAACTAAGGTGGCAGCAATGGCGATAAAGCCGTCTCGCGAAACCATGAAATTTCGCCTGACCGGAAGATCGAAAATCAGATAGCCCAATAGTTTGCCCAGCACAAATCCGCTGGCTGCACCGGCCAGTATCCGGTAAATTAAATCTTTCAGCAACCAATCCTGAATGCTGGCCTCTCCGTTTAAATTTATCAAGGCCAGCGTTATGGCCAGCCATACAAACGGGAATGCGGTACCATCATTCAGACCTGCTTCGGCGGTAAGCGAAAACCTAACATTGTCTATCTCATCTTCATGCGGCGGTCCCACCTGCACATCAGCCGCCAGTACCGGATCTGTAGGCGCTAAAACCGCCCCAAGCAACAGCGCCGAAGACCAGTCAAAATCAAAAGCCCACCATCCCGCAAGGGTAACAATCCCAATACTGATGCTCATGGTTATTAATACCAGCCTGAACGGGATACGCCAACTTCTGAAAGAGAACGTTTGGTCTATTTTTAAGCCCGTGCCCATTAGCGAAATAATAACGACCAGCTCGGTTAAATGAACTGCGTATTTCTCATATCTAAAAACATCCGGCTTAGGCAAAAAATCAAAAAAGTAGTAAAGCAGCGCACCCAACAGCACGTAGATTATTGAATAGGAAACTCCGGTTTTGGCAGAAATGGCGGGCATCCAGGCCATTGAGAGCGCAGCAACGCCAATAACTGTTATAATCAGAATATATTCGTCCATACGGTTATTGAACAAATGATCTTAAAAATGTTTTCCGCCGAAACGCAGCCGAATAGAATGATAGAAAAATTGGGATTGTAAATTGCCGGGAAAGAAGGTGCATTGTGGCGCAAAACATTTTACAAAAGCAGCTTGCTGGCCAACCCCAACAACAGCAAGAAGCCAAAAACATCGGTAAAAGTGGTAATAATTATAGAGGAGGCGATGGCCGGGTCAATGCCCACCCGTTTAAGAAGCAAGGGAATGGAGGAACCCGCTACGCCGGCAATGACCAGATTGCCTGTCATGGCCGTAAAAATTACCAGGCCAAGCATTGGATTCTGATCGTAAAAAAGGGCGAATAAAAATACAATGGTTCCGTTGGCCGCCCCGTTGATGAGGCCAACGGTAAATTCTTTTAAAACAGTTCGGTATGCCTGATTATCGGTAAGATCGGTTAATGAAATTCGCCGTACGGTTACGGCAAGCGCCTGCGTTGCGGCGTTCCCGCCCATGCCGGCAATCATGGTCATGTAGCCCGCTAAAATTCCCAACCGAATTATGGTATCGTCAAAATACCGGATAACCGAGGCCGCCAGAAATGCCGTACCCAAATTGAGTATCAACCATGGCAGGCGACTTTTAACCGCTTCACGCCAGTTACCTGACAGTTCTTCATCTTCAGAAACACCAGATATTTTCAGAATATCTTCGGTGTTTTCTTCTTCCATCACGTCAATTACATCATCAAACGTGATGCGGCCCAGTAAATGCATCTGATCATCTACCACCGGAACGCTGGTTAAATTGTATTGCGAGATAAGACGGGCCACTTCTTCCTGATCCGTTTCTGCTTTTACAAAAACAAAATCATCCTGAATAATATCGCTTATGCGAATGTTATAGCGAGCTTTAATAATGTCTTTAAGGGAAACAATGCCTTTTAAGACGTTAAAATCATCAACCACGTTAATGGTATAAAACTCTTCCATCTCTTCGCTTTGGCGGATAATCTCATCTAAAGCCTCCTTTTTAGTAAGTTGGGTGTTGATTTTTATTACCTGTGTATTCATTAAACCACCCGCTGTATCTTCCGGATAATTTAATAAACGGCGGATGTTAAAGGCGTCTTCGGCATCCAGTTGCTGCAATATTTCATGCTGTTGCTCCTGCGGCAACTGGCTGATAATGTCGGTGGCATCGTCATAATCCAGCTCTTCAAAAATTTCTGATCGTCTTTCCGGATGTAAGTTTTCTAACAGCTTTTCGGGATGGAACTCCGCATCCATTTCAGAAATAATTTCTGAAGCGGTGTCTGCGGGCAGGATGCTGATGATCCGCTCGCGGGATTCCTGGGTTAGACTTTCAAATAGAATGGCAATTTCAGACGCATGGTAGTCTGATACAACCAGTAACAATTTTTCATCATCCTGGTCCAGCGCCTGTTTAAACCGCTGCACATCTGCTTTATTAATTTCAAATGATTGCATCTACGGCTAAAGTAGCAAAACAGGGGGATAAACTGGCATAGCGAGGCGATTTTGGGTGGGTTATGCGTTGACTGGACTAACGCTTATTTGCTGCTCAGCCAACCTTTGCGCCAGAAATAGATCAGTTGTAAAATAAATATCAGCAACATTACTGCCATGGTATACAGGTAGCCGTTTTCAGCGTAAAGTTCGGGCATATTGTTTCGTAAGATTTCGCCGGTTTTGGGATCCTGGTAGGCGAAATTCATTCCGTAAATGCCCGCAATAAACGTTAAAGGGATAAAAATTGATGAAATGATGGTGAGAACCTTCATGATCTCGTTCATCCGGTTGCTCATAAAAGACAGGTTCATATCAATTAAGCCGGTAGTGATATCGCGATAGCTCTCTACCAGATCTATAATCTGCATGGTATGATCGTAAGTGTCCCGGAAAAAAGTTTTAGTCCCTTGGTTTATCAGCACCGAGTCGCTTCTTAAAATTTCATTAATCTTATCGCGTTCGGGCCAAATTGCCCTCCGGATGGTGGTCATGGCCTTCTTAATTCCCTGGATATCGTACATCATTGATTTTTCCGGCCTCCGGTATAGCAGCTCTTCCATCGTTTCCAGTTCATCGCCGAGACGATTGATTAGCTCAAAATACTGGTCAACTACCAAATCCATAAGCGCATACAACATGTAAGAGGCGCCCAGTTTGCGGATATTTCCTTTTTGATCTTTTAACCGGTGAATGAGCGGATTAAAACTTTCAGTATAATTTTCCTGAAAGCTGATCACCACATTTGGCATCAGAATAAACGAGATTTGTTCATTCTCAATTTCCTGTTCGCTGTTAAGGTAAAGTGTGCGACTAACGGCAAACAGATAGCCTTCCGCTTCGTCAAGCTTAGGCCGCTGCCTGGTATTTATTATATCTTCTAAAATTAAGCGGTGGATGTTAAGAGACACGTCGAGGTAATTAAAAAGTTCGTAATCGCCCAGTCCGCGGATATTTATCCAATGGCTCAGCGTACTAAATTTTTTAAGATGATCGGCAATCTCACTATACTTAGTAACTTCAAATACCTGGTATTCGCCCGCGTTGTAAGAGTGAATTGTGATTCTTGGCGGCAGGGAGCTTTCGTGTATTTGTATAATACCAGGGCCCGTTACCGGATGGGCAAACTTTTTTAATGATTTAACCTTAATGCGTTTGATCTTTCCCATTAAATCAAGAATTTAGCACTTTGCGGACCCTGGTTAAATAACAGGTCGGCGATGCTCAAATTAGGTAAAAAGCCGTTTCTTTCTTCAAAAACCTGAAAGTAAGCTTCGCAATTTTGATTTGTTTCCTTTTTGGGATGAATACTCTGTCGGAAATCAACTTCATATTCGGAGCCGTCCAGATAGGAATCTGATAAGGAATATGGGATTTTAAGTTTCAGAAGGCTTGAAATCAGTTCAAAAAATTCCAGATTATAATCAAATAAGAACGTCCATTTTTTTTCGTAATACGGCATAATCATATCTTCGTAAAACTCAAAATAGGCAGATTTGCGGTAGGAACTTTGCAAACTCATCAGGTGAATCCGCTGCCAGTTAAATTCATAGCTGATGCGCACATCCTTGATGGGGCTATGCATATTTGCCCCCTTTACAACCGGGATAATCAGATCAAGTTTTCCGTTTGCAGAGTGAATAGACGCACGGTTTCTATAGGTTTGTTTCGGAAAATTTTCATGCTTTTCAATAATTACGTTTTCACGATGATGGAGCATTGCGCTGAAAAACGCTACCGGCGGAAGATAAAATAAAGGGAATATAGTGCCATTTTGCATGGTTTATTTAGTTTTGCATTGAATTTCTTTCGAAAGTAACAATTAAAATAAAACGCAGGGATGTTAGAAAAGCTGTGGCCGATAAAATGAAAACAATCATTTTTTGGCTGAGTACCACGTTTCTCAAATTGATTTCGCTGCTGCCGTTCAGGTTGCTGTACATCGTGTCTGACCTGTTATTTATTTTTCTGTTTTACGTCATCAGTTATCGGCGCAAGGTTACCCAAAACAATCTGGAAAACGCGTTTCCTCAAAAAACGGATAAAGAACGGCAAAAAATAGAAAAGACATATTATCGTTTTTTGGCGGATATGATTTTAGAAACCGTTAAAATGGGCTCACTGTCTGCCGCCGAAATTAAGAAGCGTTGCCGGATAAATAATCCAGATGAGCTACATAAACATTATGACCAGGGAAAAGCAGTTTTGCTTGCCTCCGGCCACTATGCAAATTGGGAATGGGCAAATTTGATCCTATCGCTTTCATTTTCTGAGCCGCTATACGTAATATACAAGCCGCTTACCGATCAAAAATTTGGTGAATATTTGAATGATCTTCGTTCCCGGTTCGGCGCAAATATGGTGGCTATGAAATCAACGCTGCGTAAAATATCAACCCTCCGAAATGAAAAATATCTGTTTGGTTTTGCCAGCGATCAAACGCCGGCGGTGCATGAGACTCAGTATTTCACCGAATTTTTAAATCAGCAGACCGCTGTTTTTCTTGGGCTTGAAAAAATAGCCAGAATGACCGGTAACCCGATTGTATTTTTGCACATAAATCGTTTAAAACGTGGGCTTTATGAGTACACGTTTGAAACGATCATTGATACACCATCTGATACAGATGAGTTCGAAATTACCCGGATACACACACAAAAACTGGAAGATATAATCATCCGTAAACCTGAACTCTGGCTCTGGTCTCACAAGCGGTGGAAGTTTACTCAAACAATTCAATCCTGATGCACTTACCCAGAGTTGCCGTAATCATCCTGAATTGGAACGGTTTGAAATTTCTCGAGGATTTTCTTCCATCGGTGTCGCAGAGCACCTATGCCAATCTGGAGATTATTTTGGCTGATAATGCTTCAACAGATGGTTCTATTGATTATGTACGGGCACAGTTTCCCCAAATCAGCATCATACAAAATGCAGTTAATCTGGGTTTTGCCGAAGGGTATAATCAAGTACTTCGCGGCGTAAAGGCAAAGTATTTTGTGTTACTTAACTCTGATGTGGAGGTAACCCCCGGTTGGATTGAGCCGGTAATCCAAATGATGGAATTTGATTCGATGATTGCAGTGGCACAACCTAAAATACTGTCTTACAGCGATAAAAGATATTTCGAATATGCAGGTGCAGCCGGTGGGTTTATAGATAAATTTGGCTATTCATTTTGCCGCGGCAGGTTATTCGATAGTTTGGAAGAGGATACCGGACAGTATAATCAGCCAACCGAAATATTCTGGGCTACGGGTGCCGCGTTTTTCATCAAGAGCGATGTTTGGTTTGAGAGCGGCGGACTGGACGCCGATTTTTTTGCGCACATGGAAGAAATTGATCTTTGCTGGCGACTAAAAAATAAGGGATATAAAATTATGTATTGCCCGCACTCATCAGTTTTTCACGTGGGTGGTGGAACGCTGCGTGCCGAAAGTTCCTTTAAAACCTACCTCAATTTCAGAAATAACCTGGTGATGCTGCAAAAAAACCTGCCTGGTAGCCGTATCTTTTCAATCATCTTCATCCGTTTCTGGCTCGACCTTTTATCAATTGTGAAATTTCTATTTCAGGGAAACCTTAAAAATGCGTTGGCGGTGAGCAGGGCACATTTCTATTTTTTTAGGAATATAAACCACAACGCAAAAAAAAGGGGGGCCAACGGCAACTGGCCAAACCACTCGGGGCTTTACGGCTCAAGTATTGTGTGGCAATATTTTGCGAAAGGCAGAAAAAGGTTCTCGCAGTTAAATTTTAAATGAAGCGATCAGTCTAATTTTAAAAAGTGATTGCTGAAGCTTTTGAAATCATCAAAACGAAGGTCATAATCATCACTTTCTCCAAAACCGTAAGACACGAATACAAACGGTAAACCGGCTTTTCGGCTTTCTATGCTGTCGGTTTCGGTATCCCCAACATACACCGGATTTTTTAGTCCGTGTTTCTCTATCAGTAACTTAATATTATGATGTTTCGGCTTCGAATTTACTCCATGAGCCATTTCATCAGTTATTAAATGACTGATTCCGCAAAATTCCATAAACTGAACAATCAGGTTTTCGGGGCAATTGCTAACAATAAACAGTTTATAACGAGCGGCCAATTGTTCAAGTCCTTCTTTTACATCATCATATAATATACCGCCCATCTCTATCGCAAGCCTTGCTCGCGATTGATTGATCGTTTCAAAAATTGTTTCCTGCCGGTCAATATTATAACCCGGCAGCGTATGTTCTAAAACCTTGCGTTTTTCCCAGCCCATCATAAAGCCAAGTTCATCGCGGGTCATGGTTTTTTCTACATTTTCTTTTTCCAACCCCTCATTCCAGGCGGCCACGTACATATCTGCGGCATCCCAAAGTGTGCCGTCCATATCAAAAATTATACTGTCTGGTTTTGTCATATCAAAAATTTGAAATTTTTTAAGAACTTATTGATTGCCAAGCATTGCTCGGTATTTTTGAACCATGTGTTCCTGGGAAGCTCCTTTTTTATACATCCTTAAAACCATATAGTTTGCTAACTGCACATTCAGCCAACTCCGGTTTTGATATTTTCGGGCAGAAATCAGGGTCTCTTTGCGGATGATTTTATATCGGGCGTTTTTCCGGGCCCGGTTACAAAATTCAAACTCTTCCATAATTTTCATGCTGTTATTAAAGCCGCCGCAGTTTTTAAATAAATCTGTGCAAATGAACAGGGTTTGATCTCCGCCCATCCCGGCAAATAAATCAAACCGGCTAAACCAGGCATTTAATTTCAACAGCCAGCTATTGCTTTGGTAGGCAGAAAGGTAGCGCCCCATGTGGAATCCCTCTTCTACACACTGCTGAATGTCAGTAGCAAACGTATCAGGCGGGATAGTATCGGCGTGAACAAAATACAACACTTTGCCCTTCGCAATGGCGGCCCCGTTGTTCATCTGGACTGCCCTGCCCTTTTGCTGTATGATACATACCCTCGCACCTGCTTGTTTGGCTATTTCTGGCGTTCCGTCTGTACTATTTGCATCTACAACGATTATTTCGATCAGGTGCTTAGCGCTATTGCGCTGCAAATGGATGAGCAGTGTTTCAATAAAATCAGCTTCATTAAAAGTGGGTATAATAACGCTTATCACTATGGGATTCATTTTTCTAAAGGTTCAGGAAACACATTCAATAATTTTCCTCTCCGCCCAGCCAATCAATTGTCTTTTTAAGCCCTACTTCAAGCGGCGTAATGGTATAGCCAAATTCTTTTTGAGCTTTCGCAGACGAAACAATCCAATCCCGATTATATTTGCGAACAAACGGAGGCGTAATTAGCGGTTGCCGGCCAGACAACTTCGCTAAATAAAGCTGTATATACGAAATAAAGAGAATCATCGGAACGGGAAAATTAAGAAGTTTTCTTTTTTTTCCGGTGATCTGATCAACCATTTTGAAAAAATTCTTGTATGAGATATTAGTGCCTCCCATTAAATACCGCTCCCCGGGCTTCGCTCTGGCCATTGCTGCAATTATTCCCTTAACCACGTCGTCTATATAAACATAGTTCCCTATCCGATCGCCCCTGCCGGGCTTAACCTTCCAGTTTCCGTTCAGATACATTTTTAAAAGTCGGGTAAAGCCGTTACTCTCTGTTAGAACACCTGGGCCATAAACTCTGCTCGGGTTAACAATAACTATTCTTAAACCTAGTTTGCAATATTGGTTTACGATCATTTCGGCCTGCAACTTGGTTTTTTCATAGTCTGTTTGTAAGGCAGGGCGCAAGTTTGTTTGCTCTGCAACCGGCTCGCCATCAAGAGAATGGCCCACAACGCCCGCCGTAGAGGTAAACAGAACGTTTTGAATCTGCTCGCTAACGCAACAGTCAAGCACGTTTTTTAAACCCTGCACATTCATCCGCCAAAATGAATTTCTGTCTCTGCTCCATACAGAAGCAAGAGCGGCCAGATGATACACCTGACCACAACCTGAAAGTGCCGCTTTAATGGAATCAACGTTGAGAATATCACCGTGGAAAAGGCGCATATTGGGGTGCAACAATAGCGATTCAGCCTTCTTTATGTCCCTGACCAGAGCGTGTATCACATGTCCTTCATCAGCAAGATGCAGGGCAAGCTTCTGGCCGATGTACCCCGTTGCGCCGGTTATAAAGACGATCATTTAATGAATTGCGGTTTAACAAAATCAGTTCGGTACAATTATAATTGAAACAATAGTTGAAACAGCAATTATTCTTTGAAAACTTAATCCGTTTTGCCTATCCCGGTTCATATCTATGATGTTTCGCTTACTCGGATAAAAAAAAACATCCCTTTCCGGCAATTTTAACGTATATATGTTTGCTGCCGATCCAGACCGAACCGGGGCATTTATTAAACTGAAAAAAATGAAATTATACATCAGACCAATATTAATGACCTTATTGATTTTTGTGGCTACTGCCTGTAGTGCTCAAACTGGCAAAGGAGAACAAACCCATCAAATTTTTAATGGCTTGCTTCAAAAGTATGTATCCGCAACAGGCGCTGTGAATTACGCCGGACTGAAGAAAGATCAAAAAGCTCTTGATACATATTTAAATGAGTTAGCCGAAGCAACGCCAACGGCATCATGGAGTAAAAATGCTGCGCTGGCTTATTGGCTAAATGCCTATAATGCTTTTACGCTGAAGTTGATTGTTGATAATTATCCGCTTAAGAGTATCAAAGATCTTGATAAGGGCAAACCCTGGGATGTTAAGCGTATCACTTTAGGAAACAAAAAGTATTCGCTCAATAATATAGAAAACGATATCATCCGCCCCGGTTATAAGGATCCGAGAATCCATTTCGCAGTAAACTGCGCAGCCGTCTCCTGCCCGCCTTTGTACAACAAGGCTTTTACCGCCGGCAACGTAAATGCTCTTTTAGAGATGCGCACACGGAGTTTTATTAATTCATCGGCAAATGATCTGTCCGCCTCAAAAATCAAAATATCAAGAGTCTTTGATTGGTATGGAGAAGATTTTGAGAATGTTACGGCCTTCGTTAAAAAGTACAGCAAAACTCCGGTAAACGCCAATGCGTCGGTAAGCTTTAAAGAATATAACTGGAGCCTGAATTCTAAATAGCAAATTTGCTCCATTAAATTTGTTTGCCGCCATCTGTGTCATCTACCGCTAAACCCTTACTTCAACTTTAAAATCGTTTATGAAATATCTTATTATTCTAACAATCGCCATGGCATCGTTTACCGGATGCGGAATCCATATTAATGGAAAGGGACCGGTGGTGTCGCACGATCAATGGAGCTCTTTGGTTAAACAACACGTGGGCGCAGACGGCCTTGTTGATTACAAAGGCTTTATCGCCGATAAGGCAAAATTGCAATCATATCTTGATCTGCTTTCTGAAAACCCACCGGCCAGATCATGGAGTGAAAATGACAAAATTGCCTATTGGCTCAATGCTTACAACGCGTTTACAATCAAGCTCATTGTAGATAATTATCCTGTAAAAAGTATAAAAGACCTCGGCGGGAAAAAGCAGATTATCTTTATAAATACGCCGTGGGACATCAAGTTTTTCAAGATCGGGAACAAAACCATGACTCTTAACCGGATAGAGCACCGTATATTGAGAAGCAATTTTGAAGAACCCCGGATTCATTTTGCACTTAACTGCGCATCAATGAGCTGCCCCAAACTTCGCCGGGAGGCTTATGTGGGAAATAAGCTTGATGAGCAGTTAACAGATCAGGCAAAAGATTTTCTACGCGACGACAGTCGAAATCAAATTACCAAAGAGAACCAAAAAGTGTCGGCGATTTTCAACTTTTATGGAAAAGATATGGTTAACTGGAGCGACAAAACGCTAATTGGATACATTAACCAGTATTCGCCGGTTGCTATCGCAGAGGGAACTGAACTTCAGTTTCTGGAATATGATTGGAGCCTGAATGATAAAAAATAACTCGCAGCCCATGCCGGCCGATCCAGATTAAACAGTGTGTTTACCCTCGATTTATTTGCCCTGAGGAAATAACTAACCTCGCTATTTCGAGCAAATCTTTTCCTGAAAAGTCGGGTTTAGCTGTTAAAGGATAGATTG
>JBGTBV010000015.1:0-13070 GCA_041749185.1 Daejeonella sp.
AACCACCAAAACCAAATTCCCCAAAAAACCCATTACCCAAAAGAACAAATCAACCTCCTGCTTTTCTCCCCCCATTGCGGGCTGCAAAGGTAACCGCTTTTTTATCCCATCCAAAATTATTTTTAAATAGTTCGAGAGGAATTAGCGTGGCTAAAATAAATGAGGTTTAGAAGTAATTAAAATTACTGTAGAGACCCCTGTGCAACAGCATTTTAGTTGCAGCCATATCGATTAGCGGGGCATAAAGATAAGAATGTCCCTTGCGTGAACCAAATAAAGTCGGGAAATTTTCTATAATATTCTAAACCATTGAATGGGACATCTATCAGTAACTTCTCTCACAAAAAACAAATCCCGGATTCGAAGAGAATCCGGGATTAAAATTTTCAGACTGAAGTGTCAACTATTGAACATTCTCCGAGAACGGAATTGGAAAGCTCACCCAAACGTCATCACCAGCCCGATCTATGGGCAACTCGATCAACCTGTTATACCTGCGCATATCAACCCAGCGATGGCCTTCCATGAAAAGTGAGTATCGCCTTTGCAACAACATCTCGTTAGTTAGTGCCGCCTCGGTCAACAAGCCACTATATACCGCTAATCCGTGAGCTGTTCTGATTCTATTTATAGCTGTTAATGCATCGGCAAAGCCGCTTGCACCGCTCCTGATTTTAGCTTCGGCATAAATCAAAATGAGCTCTTCATTTCTGATAATGGTAATTGGATCTGTGTTACCTTGATAGATAGCCAGATCATGGGTTCCGGTTAAACCGCTTTGAGTTGCCGGGGCATTGCGCAAAGCGATTTTATTCAAACGGTCATCACTGGCATTGCCGGCAGCCAGAGCATCTGAAAGGAAATTAGGTTGCGCTACCCTGACTTCTCCGGTAGCGTTCAATGGTAAAAATATAGGATTTAATTGATCGCCGGTAGCACCAGAAAAAACATGATAAACACCAGTGTTAAAATTTCCGTTGATGTTTAAAAAAGAACCAGCCAAAAATGTGAGCGCCTCTGTAAACTGGCCACGATAAACAGCAACCCTCGCAGCAAGCGCCCTGTTAAACATCTTAAACCCAGACGGATCATCAAAACCGGAAAAACCAGCGGAAAGTTGGAACGGAAAAACAGTGCCAGCCCCGTTTAATTGGTTAAAACCGGTTTCCAGTAATGTCGCGATTGCTGTTAAAGCCGCATCTTTTGCCACTACAGGTCCGATATTGTTCGGATCATCAACTTCAACGCGGATACCGTTTTCGTTAGATAGGTTTAGGACAAGTAGCAGCTGATAGGCTTTTATTGTGTTTGCAAAACCCAAATATGCCTGCCTCTGAGCGTCTGTTAACAAACCTGTATTACCAGCCGAGCTGATGAGGATATTTGCGTTTTTGATAGTTCGGTATCTGGCAGCCCAGGGTGTGGTGGTATAGAAGGTATTGTTGTCTAAAACCGCATTTCCTGCGCCCAGCAAATCGGAGGTAAAACGGGGCTCCGATCCAGAGAACCTGTAAATTTCCCTTCCCACTGCTCCGACATCATCCAGATAAGTTCCTAAACCGTTGCGCATACTGGCCTCGGTTCCAACCACCAGATTATTTAAATCGTCAACAGTGGCATTTGTAAGCGCACCTTCCAGGCTTGGATTATTGGGGTTGATACTTTCATCAATTTTACATCCGCTAAGCTGCAAAACCAGGCAGGCAACAAATGCGAGGCTGGCTATTTTTATATTTGTTTTGAATAGTTTCATGACTAAGGCGGTTAAAGTTCAATACTTAAATGGAAAAACAATCTTTTTGACTGTGGAAAGGGCGTTACTTCTACGCCGGTAGAAAAGCCAGAGCCACCGAAATTTGACACCTCAGGATCATAGCTTTTGTACTTAGTAAACGTGTAGAGGTTGTTTCCAGAAAACCCAACCCTAATTGCAGAAACCGCGTTGTTAAACGTAGATTTTAACAAAGAACCCGGAAGATTATAAAACAGCCCCACTTCGCGTATGCGCAAATACGTAGCATCCTGAACAAACGGTCGGGCCGATACGCCGAGCAGATTAACTCGTTCTGTTGCGTTATTCACTCCATCATTGTCATCATCCCCGTCGTAGTCCGGACTGGTTCCGCCCAAATCTGTAAGTAACTCCGTCAAATTGATGTTGTCGTATTTGTACTTCCAGTGAAGCTGAAAGGCGAACGTGAGATTTTTAGCAACCGTAAAATCGTTATTAAAATTCATTTGAAACTTGGGTTCGGCGTTTCCCAAAACCTTTACTTCGCCATCATCTGTACCATAGATGGCTGTAGCCACCTTGCCTTCTTCTATCCTGAAAGTTCCAAGGGTATTGCCGAATCCACCCAGGTTAAAGGCGGGCACATCCAGTTGGGTAACTACTGATTTGTTAGTCCAGAACGTGGTTTGCGAAAGCCATTGAAAACCGGGACGATCAAACGCACGCACATTTAATGAAAGTTCAACTCCGCGGTTTCTGAGCGTGCCGCCGTTTATAATTTGTGTAGAAAAGCCTGATGAAGTAGGAACGTTATTGGCAAAAATAAGGTTGCTGGCACTTTTTTGATAGTAAGAACCCTCAAACGCAACTTTTCCCTGAAGTATGGAAACGTCTAATCCGGTTTCAAACTCCTTTTGACGCTCCTGGCGGATATTGTCATTCCCTTGCTGAGTAGTAATCAACACGCCACCAGAACCTCCGATATTTGACTGAACCAGATCGGTAAACTTTGAACCAAATGGCGGGAAGTTACCTGATTCGCCATACGCTGCCCTAATTTTAAATTGGCTGATTGCCGAAATATTCCAGAAGCCGAAATTACTGACATTGATTGCTGCGGATGCTTTAGGAAATAATTGGTATTCAGAAACATCAGCATTATCAGATGATTTATCTAAACGAAGCCCTCCGGTCAATATCAGCTTGTCGTCAAAATTTGCTTCTTCCTGAAAAAACAAACCCCGGTTTTTACGGGGAATTTGCGTTTGGAATGCCTTTAATGCTGCCGCCTGACTTACATTGGTTTGAGATCCAGTTAACACACTGGCCACATTTAAAATGGTTTCCTGGTCGAAATTTTCTAAGGTAGTTCCCAATGTGGTATTGAAAGTGGCGGTATTATTAAACGCGTTTGCCGTATTAACGGCGAAAGCCGAAAAATTTAGATTCAGGTTATTGGTATTTCCCTGTATAGAGGCGCCATCGGTTCCGTTGCCACCGGATTGAAACTGAAGCAACCTTGGGAAAATGGCTGTTGATTTTAGATTATAGTAATCGGCACCGCCGCGAAAAACCAGTTTGGTAACCGAGGCTGAGCTCTGTTGCAAAAAGGCATTTAAGGTTAGGCCGCCGATGAAACGGTTGGTTTTCTCATTATTGGTAGCCAGATCACGGGTTTGTAACGGGTTGGATGCAGCAAATGGATTATTCGGGTACAACCCATTTGCGTCTGGGTATAAATTAATAAAACTTGGCGTGGATGAAAGCGCTATACCATACGTTACACCTGCATTATCATTGTTAGTGAGGCCACGGTCTGTTTCAGAATTGATGTAATTAGTTGTTAAAGAGAAGTTAAATGCGTTGCTGATGCGATGATCAATATTTGCCCGTACAGAAGATTTTTGATATCCGGTTGATTTAATAATTCCTTCTTCATCACCATAAAGCCCCGAAACAAAAAATTTCGTTTTCTCATCGCCTCCGCTTAAGCTTAAATTAGAAGTGGTTAGAAAACCCTTGTTGCCGTACAGTTCATCCTCATAATTATAGATCGTTCCGTTTGCCTGATTAAACAAGGGAACCGCACTGGCCCCATAGGTATCAATAACCCGTTGTTCTGTAAACGTTCTGATCCCGATTTTTCTGCTGATGCTGGCCTGCCCGAAATCTTGTCGAAAGTTAACTTTAGTCTTGCCAGCCACCCCTTTTTTGGTGGTAATGATAACCACCCCAGACGAAGCCAAAGCTCCATAAATGGCCGCCGCCGATGCTCCCTTCAGAATTTCGATGTTTTCAATATCATCGGGGTTTAAGTCGGCAATCCGATTGGTGGCGTTATCCTGATTGGATGGATTTCCGCCAGCAGCAGCGGCCGTAACGGCGTTCAAACCGGGCGAAATTGCCGAATTATCTATAAACACTCCATCAACCACATATAAGGGCTGCGTATTGCCGTTAACGGATGTTACACCCCTCAGCCGAACAGAAAAACCGCCCCCCGGAGCTCCCGAGTTTGACGTGATATTTGCACCCGGAACTTTACCGCTTAATGCCGCATCAACCGTTTGCGGGTTTGTGGTACCTACAAGTTCCTTGGCAGAAACCGTGCTAACCGCATTGGCCAGGTTACTCCTTTTTACATTGGTGGCTAAACCGGTTACCACCACCTCATCTAATCTGGCAAAATCTTCTGTTAAGGTAACATTCAGCGTGGTAGCTGCCCTTGCTTCAAAACTTACATAGCCCAGATAAGAAAAAACGATTGTTGATGTAGAAAGAACATTCGGTAGCGAGTACTGGCCGTCTACCGCGGTAACGGTACCCGAGCTTGTTCCTTTAACTTTTACTGATACCCCGGGCAGGGGCTCATTTCTTTCGTCGGTAACTCTACCGGAAACGTTGACCTGCGCACTACTTACGAATGGCAGGAGGCAAAAAAGAGCCAGAATGGTTAAGAGGGTAATTTTAGTTTTCATATTCCATGTTTTGTTAAATATACCTCAAGAAAACAAAAAATTAATGCTGATCTTTTTTAAAAAGTCATGCGAATCTATAAAAATCAGTAGTTAGTAAATCGCGGTAGTTAGAATCTCAGCTTGAATGATCGGCAACTATTTGCCAGATACCGTTTACTTTTCTGAAAAGCAGTGTAAAAAAGCCTCCTGGCTCATCTTTCTCTCGTTTTAAGTGCCATGCGCCCAACACAAACGCATCATTTTCAGTGATCATCCGTACGCTTTTTATGTCAAAAGTTAAAAACCCCATCGCCGCCTTATCGGGATACGATTTGCGGTAATTTTCCAGGGTGTTTTGCCAACCATACTTTGGCCCTCCACTGCCCACAAATAATAAGGAGTCTGAATTCCAATAGCCCTGCATAAATTCTTCCAAATCGCCATTGTTCCAGGCGGCGCTTTGTGTAGCCAAAAGTTTTTTGATCTCAGCTTCCTGCTGCGCAAAACCGTTACATGCAAAAAGCATCAGGCAAACCGAAATAATTATTTTTTTCATCGCGTTGAGCATTAAATGTATATTTCCATCATCAAGTTAAAGATATGGATAAACAGGTATTATGTTTTGGCGAAATTTTATGGGACACGTTTGCCGAAGGCAAAAAGCCCGGCGGGGCACCTATGAACGTGGCGATGCATTTAAAGCAGCAACAGATGAAAAGTTCGATTGCAAGTTGCGTTGGGCAGGATGAAGCTGGGAACGAGCTGATCTCCTTTTTAAATGATCATGCGCTTTCATCAGACTTGATACAATCAGACCCCGAACTTCCAACCTGTGTGGTAACTGTTGATTTTGATGAAGATCAGCAGCCGAACTATACGATCCCAGATCCGGTATCCTGGGATAACATCCAACTAACAGAAGCATTAGAAAAAGCCGCATTGGAAGCTTCAGTAATTGTATTTGGCAGTTTGGCTTGCAGACACGAAACCACCCGCACAACACTCCATGCGCTGCTAAAATCACCGGCACTAAAAGTATTTGATGTAAATATCCGTGCGCCGTATTTTAATGTGGACGCAATAAAGCAACTCGGAGGCATAGCAGATGTGATTAAGCTAAACGCAGATGAATTGGACACCCTTGCAGGCACAGAGCTTGCCCACTTTTCTCAACAGGAAAAAATGGTTTTCATTGCCGATTACATGGGCTGCGATACCATTTGTGTAACCCGGGGCGAGAACGGTGCGATATTATTAACTGAAGGCGACTTTTCTGAACATCCCGGATTTAAAATAGAGTTAAAAGACTCGGTTGGCGCCGGCGACGCATTTCTGGCAACTCTCATCCGCGGATTACTGGAGCAGCAAAAGCCGGCAGATATCCTTAAAAATGCTGCTGCCATTGGTGCCTTTGTCGCCAGTAGCCGTGGCGCTAATCCGCAATACGACCGGCAAATAATTGATTCAATTGCCCGACAAGCCGTTTAAAACAATCTCAGGCCAACATCTCTTTGTCAAAATAAAATTGAACAAACCAACCCGGCAGCCAAACTATTAACTTCGGGTTCTCGTTAGTAAAATTGAAAGGCAAATTATGAGGGGGCACGGATTCTCAAAGTTTATTCCGAACGATATTCCTAAAGGCAGTTTTGACGAATTGTTGAAGTTGTTTCTGGAACTTCTTAATTATACAGCTGGTGATGCCACAGAGGCGCTTGCCTGGATGAACGAACTGGATAAGCAATATAACCTCACCACTGACGAGTACGGCATGGGTGATTTTATAGACGATCTTAAAAAGAAAGGCTATTTGGAAGACGGAGACCAGGACAAGGGAGGCTTTAAAATTACCGCTAAAACAGAGCAAAGCATCCGGCAATCAGCCCTTGAAGAAATTTTTGGCAAACTTAAAAAATCAGGAAAAGGAAATCATAATTCTAATATTTCTGGTTTAGGCGAAGAAAAAAATGCCGACAGGCGGGAATATCAATTTGGCGACAGTTTGGACCAGATTGATATGACTTCATCTATTCATAACGCACAGGTTAACCACGGCATTGGCGATTTTACCATGACCGAGCGAGACCTTGAAGTGGAGGAAAAAGACTATAAAACCCTCACTTCCACCGTGCTGATGATTGATATTTCGCATTCGATGATTTTATATGGCGAAGACCGTATTACCCCGGCAAAAAAGGTAGCCATGGCTCTTGCCGAGCTGATCAGCACGAAATATCCAAAGGATACTTTAGACATAGTGGTGTTTGGGAACGATGCCTGGCCAATTACGCTGAAAGATCTTCCGTATTTAGAAGTAGGCCCTTTTCATACCAATACTTACGCCGGTTTAGAACTGGCTGTTGATTTGTTGAGACGCAGAAAAACGCATAACAAGCAAATCTTTATGATAACAGATGGCAAGCCCACCTGCCTGAAAGAGGGTAACAAATATTACAAAAACAGCATCGGGCTTGACCGTAAGGTGGTTAATAAAACTTTAAATATGGCTGCGCAGTGCAAAAGGCTCAGTATCCCCATCACCACTTTTATGATTGCCCGCGACCCGTACCTGCAACAGTTTGTACGGCAGTTTACAGAAATTAATGGCGGCAAAGCCTTTTACAGCTCCTTAAAGGGTTTAGGTGAATACATTTTTGAAGATTATATCAAAAATCGCCGGAGGACTGTGCGATAATTCTTAACATCAGAAGTGCAATGAGAAGGTCGCTCAAATTACCCAGCTAACTTAATTAAAAGCCGAAGTTGGTTTAATAAATACTTTTTATATTTTGATTTTACCTTTTGAACGTTGAAACGAATGAACAAACCAAACATAAAAACATTAGCTGATCTTAAGGAGACCGGTTACCGGTCGCGGTCTGTCAAAGAAGAATTGCGTGAAAATTTGATTAGCCAATTAAAAAATAAAGAGGCTGGTTTTGAAGGGATTATTGGATATGAAGATACGGTGATCCCCGATTTGCAAACCGCCATTTTATCGCAGCACAACATATTACTGTTGGGTTTACGCGGACAAGCAAAGACCCGCATTGCCCGGTTGATGATCAATCTGCTGGATGAATACGTGCCGTACATTCTAGGATCTGAGTTGTTTGAAGACCCTTTGAATCCGATTTCATGGTTTGGCTTGCACGAAATAGAAACAAAAGGCGACGAAACGCCTATTGGTTGGTTGCACCGGTCTGAACGCTACACAGAAAAGCTGGCTACGCCGGATGTAACCGTTGCAGATCTGATTGGCGACGTGGATCCGATAAAAGCGGCCACCATGAAACTTACTTATTCTGATGAGCGGGTTATTCATTTCGGCCTTATCCCCAGGGCGCACCGCGGTATTTTTGTTATTAATGAACTGCCCGATTTGCAAGCCCGGATACAGGTTGCTCTTTTCAATATCTTGCAGGAAAAGGATATTCAGATACGGGGCTTTAAGCTGCGGCTTCCCTTAGATATTCAGTTTGTTTTTACGGCCAATCCGGAGGATTATACCAACCGCGGCGCTATTGTTACGCCTTTAAAAGACCGTATTGAAAGTCAGATATTAACGCATTATCCGCGAAGCGTAGAAGTTTCGCGAAAAATCACCCAGCAGGAGGCATCCATAACCAAACAGCAGTCAGACCAAATCGAATCAGACGGGCTCGTAAAAGACTTGGTAGAACAAATTGCCTTCGAAGCCCGCAACTCTGAGTATATTGATAAAAAGTCTGGTGTTTCGGCACGGTTAACCATATCGGCTTACGAAAATCTAATCAGCAACGCAGAGCGACGCATGCTGATGAACGGCGAGAAAAATACCTTTGTACGTATTTCGGATTTCATGGGCGTAATTCCGGCTATTACCGGTAAAATAGAATTGGTGTATGAAGGCGAACTGGAAGGGCCTGCGAAAGTGGCCAATATTTTAGTTGGAAAAGCCATCAAAAATCTAATGTCCCAGTTTTTTCCTGATCCGGAAAAATTAAAGAAATCGAAAAATCCTAATCCATATTCCGAAATCGTCGCCTGGTTCGGCGCAGGAAATCAGGTGAATATTCTCGATGACCTTTCCGGTTCAGAATATAAAAAAATTCTGGTGTCTGTTCCCGGTTTAAAAGGTATCGTTAAACAATTCCATCCGCGATTAGGCGAAAACCAGCAATATTTGTTAATGGAGTTTCTGCTTCACGGTCTTTCCGAATTTTCGCAGGTAAGTAAAGCTTTTCTGGACAATGGTTTCGCCTTTACAGACATGTTTAACAGCTTATTTAGCGCTGAGTTTGGAGCCGAAGATGATGATTATAGCGATGATCAGAACAGGTATTAGTGCGCATTCAGAAAAAACTACTTTAATAAATGGTCTGCAATAACCTCGACAATTATATTTATTGCCACCTTTTAAATTTTAAGAAGCTGGCATTTTAAATGGACAACAGAATTCTCATCCTAATAATCATCAGTGTTATCCTGCTGGTTATTGATTTTTACATTTACAAAGCAACGCAAACCGTATCCAGGAATTGGAAGCCCAAAAATCGCCTGCTTTTCGGCTATTTTTTTTGGGGATATTCTGTTTTGCTTATCTGCGGCGTGTTCATCGGTATCTATTTTAACATCCAGCTAATGGCCCGGGCAATCATTCTGGTGGCCTTTTTCCTTACGTTTGTAAGCAAATTTTGCTTTGTATTATTTCTGCTGATTGATGATCTGCGCCGTGCAGTTATCTGGATAACACAGATGCTGAAAAAAACGGCGGCCGCAAGACCTGCCGATACCGAAAATACAATCCCACGATCAGAATTTCTGTTGAAGGCCGGCATGGTGGTAGCAGCAGTTCCCCTGGCATCGCTCACCTACGGCATTGTTTCTGGTGC
This sequence comes from Daejeonella sp., assembly GCA_041749185.1. Lineage (GTDB taxonomy): Bacteria > Bacteroidota > Bacteroidia > Sphingobacteriales > Sphingobacteriaceae > Daejeonella. The sequence goes on from JBGTBV010000015.1 coordinate 9,564, forward strand.
ATATGATTACACAATAAACAAGCGCACGCTTGTACTTCCAAATTTACCCGCGGCGTTTGAAGGGCTCAGCCTGGCACAAATTTCCGACATTCACTCGGGAAGTTTTTACAACCGCAAAGCGGTTTTGGGTGGGGTTGAGTTGCTGATGAAACAAAAGCCCGATTTGATTTTCTTCACCGGCGACCTGGTGAACAACCTGGCTTCAGAAATGAAAAATTATCAGGACATTTTCAGTAGAGTAAAAGCTCCCTTAGGCGTTTTTTCAGTTTTGGGACATCATGATTATGGCGATTATTATTTCGGAAAAGAGCCTTCGGCCGCCAAAGCAAAAAATTTAAAGGACGTGATTCAAACCCATAAAAACATGGGATGGGATTTGCTGATGAACGAGAACCGAACCATTAAGATCAATAACGAAGAAATTGGAATTTTAGGTGTTGAAAATTGGGGCGCAGGCCGCTTTCTAAAATACGGTCGCCTGGACCTGGCCATAAAAAATACGGAAGATTTGCCCGTAAAACTGCTGCTCTCGCATGATCCCTCGCATTGGCGGGCGCAGGTTTTGCCTGGTTATCCACAAATTGACGCCATGTTTAGCGGGCATACGCACGGCATGCAGTTCGGGGTTAAAACAGAGGAACTGCAATGGAGCCCGGTACAGTATCTTTACCCGGAGTGGGCGGGCCTGTATCGCGAAAAGCAGCAACAACTTTATGTAAATGTGGGTTACGGCTTTTTAGGCTATCCCGGCAGGGTTGGCATCAGGCCAGAAATTACCATATTTGAACTTCGGCGATCCTGAGCGTTAAAGAAGTTTAGCGTTTGTTTAAGCCAGGTTTTAATCTTTCAGCAAACTGACGCGAAGCCTTTTTATGAGCAGCCGAATTAAGCGATATGGCCGGGCAACCATAAATTTCTTGTTGTTCAGCAATGTATTTATTGCAGTTTGCGCTTTGGCACAGGCGCTGGTTACCTACAATTTACTGGGAATGAGGCCAGATAAATCTATTCTGGCATTTCTGTTTTTTTCTACTCTGGCTCAATACAACTTTAGCATTTTATTATCAAAACCAGCCCAGCCACAAAAATCTCCGTTTCGGCGGGTAAAATGGATTTTTGGCCATTACCGTATAATGATCACGATCAGCATTATTTCCGGGCTATCGTTACTCCCGTTATGGCTTTTTTTAGATACACCGGCAAAAATTCTGACATTTTTTCTTGCCGTTGCTTCAATTGCTTACGCCCTGCCAATTTTTAGCTTTGGCAACAAACGGTTCGGCCTCAGAAACATCCCCGGGATCAAGCTTTTTTTAATTGCCCTGGTTTGGTCGTTAAGCACCGTGCTGCTGCCCATTTTACAATTAGAAAGCTCAGAAAACGTATTGATTTTTGGCGGCGATACTGTGTTGCTCATTTCCAAACGGTTTTTACTTGTCGCCGCAATCACCATCCCGTTTGATATTCGCGATCTTTTCCAGGATCGCAGCAGCGCATTAAAAACAATTCCGGTTATGCTGGGCGAACAGAAAGCTAACGTGTTTTGCCAGGCGCTATTGATTGCATACCTGGTTTTACTGTTTATCTTCAGCAAAAACTTCGACAAAAATTTCTTTGCGCTATCATTTACTATCCTCCTTTCGGGATGGCTGATTTTCAAATCAAATCTTGAAAAGAATGAATATTATTACTTTTTCTATCTCGATGGGATATTGATCCTTCAGTTTTTAATGCTACAGATTTTTAGCTTTTTGCCAACCTTGAGCAGGGCATAATAAATCGCGTAAAGCTGGTACCTTCTTTGTTTAATTCTATAAAAATAAAAATGAGGCATATATTCATTCTCCCCTTTATCGCAATTGTTGCCCTTTCGGGATGCAAATCTAACACTCAGGAAAACGAACAGCGGCTTCGGTCTGAAAATCTGGAACTTCGCCAGGAAATTGACAGCTTGAAAAAAGTGATCAGCAAAGGTAGCCGCCAGATAAAGGCAGATACAGTTTTGAACATGGATAGCGCAAAAGCGCTGACTGACGATGACGGATTTGCCGGCAAGCATTTGCTAACACTGCAATGGATTAGCTGGGACGAGCCCGGAAGTGTAAATATTTTACCCGCAGAAAATGGTTGGTTTACCATAAGCGGAAGGCAGGTAAAAGGCAGCAGCTATCTGAAAATTTCTGGCCGCATTAAACCGCTTAATGCGCAGGAACTTCAGTTTGATGGCGAAATTGAAACTCGCATAGAAAGCATCAACAGCGGAGAACCCTGTCTAAAAACGGGCGAAAAGATATTTAAAGCAACCGGTACCAGGAAGTACTGGCGCCTGCAAGACATGATTAACTGTGAGGGCGGCACGGTTGACTACATTGACATTTATTTTTAAGAATGATTCGAAAAAGGTGCTTCCCAATTTTTAATTCTTAATCTCCGCTAAATTTATATCCCACACCGCGAACCGTTTGCAAATAATGCGGTTTGTCTGGATTTTCCTCGATCTTTTTGCGCAGGCGCACAATGTGCATATCCAGCGTGCGTGTATTTACGTCAGAATTGTAGCCCCATACCACCATCATTAGCTCATCCCGATTGATTACCTTATCAGCGTTCTTCAAAAAATATAAAAGTATCCGGTTTTCCAGAATGGTGAGCTCTATTTTACGCCCATCGCGGATAATAGAATGTGTGTTTGGATGATGTTCCATGTCGCCAAACTTGTGCGCTTCCGTCTTTTCATTATTGATGGCGTATTTAATTTTATTTTCAATCAAGGCAACCAGCACGTCCATGTTAAACGGTTTGGTAACATAATCAGAAACGCCGAAGCTGTAGGCGTCAATCTTATCAATATCCTGAGATTTGGCGGTCGTCATGATAATGAGGTTTTCAAATCCCTTTTCCCTTACAGACTGACAAACTTCAGAGCCCTGCTTTTTAGGCAACATCCAGTCAAGCAAAACAATGTCTGGTTTCTCCTCCATGATCATTTCCTCCGCGGCTATTCCGTCAGCAGCTTCAAGCACTTTGTAACCCTCCGCCTGCAGTCGGTGAGCCAGCAAGAATCGAAGGTTTTCGTCGTCCTCTACAACAGCTATTTTTATTTCCTTTTGCATATTTTTATTGTTTGATGTTTAAACCTGTTTATTCGCCCTGCCTCATTCAGCCAGCAAAATTCTGCCGGATTGAACGTCACTTCCAGTTAAAAAAGCAACGCAATCAAATCAATGCTGTGTATCGTATGGCAGTTCCACTCTAAACTCCGATCCTTTGTTCTCTCTGCTTTTTACGGTAATGGTACCACTCATAAAATTAACAAGCTCTTTACAAAAGGCGAGGCCGAGCCCCGCACTTCCCTGTTGGTTATAGCGGCTTTGTATGCGATAAAATTTTTTAAAAATGTTTGCCAGCTCCGTGCCCGGGATGCCGATCCCCTGATCTGTAAATCGGATGATGATATTTTTTTTAATTTTTTTGATGTCAATATCCACCTCCTTTTTATCCGGCAGC
>JBGTBV010000016.1:0-11071 GCA_041749185.1 Daejeonella sp.
GAGCATTATCTAACCCAGCGGGGTTTAAGCATGCGTACCTTAGATCGCGAAAAGCCGGTTGTGGTTGCCGGAGTGCTTCGGGATGGTTTGGAGAATACCGCCACGCCAACGGTTAACACCATCCAGGTTATACCGTATAACAACAATAACTTCTACGCCACATCCGGCGCCACAGCCGAAGAGGATTTTATTGAGAAAGATATCAACTGGGTGCGCTTAAAAGATGTGACGTTAAGCTATGCTTTCAGCAACAGACTGTTAGATCGCACCAAAGTTTTTAAATCTGCCAGTGCGTTTGTAACCGCCACTGACCTTTTTATTATCACCAATTATTCAGGTTTAGACCCGGTTGTGAATGGTAACAGTGCCGCGGTTGGTGGCAGTGGAGCTACAGGATATGATTTCGGTAACTTCCCGTTCCCGGTTGGAATCAACGTGGGTATCAAATTTGGATTATAAGAAAGAAATGATGAAAAAGATATTTTATATAGGATTATTAGCCGCCGGACTAACAACGTTTTCTGGCTGCGAAAAATATTTGGAGGTAAACACCAACCCAAATTATCCGCAGGAAGTTGCTCCTTATTTATACCTGGCACCCATCGAGTCGTACATGGCTTTGGGAGTTCAGTTTGACGCCCGTTATATTGGAAAATACGTCCAAAACTGGGCCGCGAACTTCGCCGGAGATACCTGGGATCGCCACGGTTATATTCCCGGCAGCGATGCTTCCGGTGAGTTATTCCGAAACGTTTACTGGAAACTGGGGCTTAACCTGGGCGAAATGATCAGGCTATCAGAACAGCAGGAGCGTTATGATCTTGCCGGTGCGGGTAAAATAATCCGTGCCTGGGGCTGGCAGATGCTTACAGATTATTCTGGCGAGATTATTTTATCAGAAGCGTTTGTTCCTGACAAAAAGGTATTTAATTACGACACCCAGGAGCAGGTATATGCCGAAGTAGTCCGTTTATGCTTAGAAGGAATTAAAGATTTGGAGCGTACAGATGGTGCTGTAAGTCAGGCGTATATGGCTCGCGGCGATATGATGTTTAACGGAGACCGGGCAAAATGGATAAAATTTGCGTACGGCATTCTGGCCATTAATGCGCATCACTTATCAAATAAGCCAAATTACAACCCGGATGCGGTAATTGGATATGTAGATAAATCAATGGCTTCAAATGCCGACGATGCCTATATCCCGTTTAACGGAACCGTGCCCGGAGATGCGAATTTTTTCGGGCCCTTGCGTGGAAACATTACCTCTTTCCGCCAAACAAATTATATTGTCAGCTTAATGGACGGAAGCAAAACAGGTGGGGTGGTTGATCCGCGGATTGGCAGAATGCTGGTTGCCGCACCCGATGGCGTAATCAGAGGGATTGAACCCGTACGGGGTTACGGCGCCTTGGCAGTTTCGCAACGCCCCAATACTTTATGGAATACGTTAGGCTCCGCTCCCGCCGGATTTGTGGGAAGATACCTGTTTGATAACAAGGCAAAATTTCCGTTAATGACTTATGCGCAGATGCAGTTTATTAAAGCAGAAGCAGCGGTTATAAAAAACGATCAGGGTACCGGCCGCCAGGCATATCTCAACGGCGTATCTGCTCACATTGATTTTGTAAACCAGGTTAATTCGCAGGTGGGTGCTCCCGGCTTTACGCCGATAAGCAGCACAGAGAAAGCAACTTACCTGGCCAGTGCGGCTATCCCTGCAGGTGCCTTAACCGTCAGCGACGTGCTGTTTCAAAAATACATCGCACAGTTTGGCTGGGCGTTTATCGAAACCTGGAGTGACATACGCAGATATCACTATGATACTACCATCTTAAACGGGTTTACCCCGCCTTCGCCAACTGAGCTTTTCCCTGATAATAACGGACAGCTTGCGTATCGGTTCCGGTTAAGGTATAACTCAGAATATGTTTGGAACCGATCTTCGCTTGAAGCAATTGGTGCCTTAAATCCAGATTTCCATACGCAGGAAATGTGGTTCACAAAACCCTAATTTAATACGAACGAAATGAAGATATTTAAAAAAATAGCCGGACTCGGGATGATATGCGGAGCAATTTTTATCAGCTCTTGTGATAAAGACGGGGTTGTTGACCGCGGGCAGCCCGCAACCGGCGCAAGGGTTGTATTCGTACACGCCTCACCCGACGCCCCACACTTTAACTTTTTTGTAAACAATACAAAAATCACCGGAGGTTCTCCAACTGCAGCCGGTGTTGAGCAGGGCATGGCATATAGCATCACCGGCTTACCTATTACGTTTGGTTACGCTGTTGTTGATCCGGGTACTTTAGCAGTAAAAGCTGTTGTGGCACCTTCGTCAACCACCGCCGCCCCTGGCTCAGAATTGTTTAATACCAGTTTATCAACTGAGGATAACAAGTATTATTCTGTTTTCGCCTTAGACCAATTGGCAAATATCAGTCCGCTGGTGCTAACCGATAACCTCATTGCAGAACCAGGTAAGGCAGGTATCCGGTTTGTAAACGCTATTTCGGGAAGTGCTCCGGTAAACGTAACCGCTACATTTACCGAAGTGGGCGCCACCACATCTTCAACAGCTACCATTGCCAGCAATGTGGCCTTTAAATCGGCAACAGAATTTATCTCCTCGGCTCCCGGCCGGTATGTTTTTCAGATGAAAGACGCGGCAACGGGCGCTAACGTGGGGGCGGCGCTAACAGTTACCTTTTTACGTGCCACGGAAAATTACACCGTATACGGAAGAGGAATAACCGCCGGTGTGCCCGGACCCGCTATTGCTGGATTTTACAACAGATAATTTTAATATTCAAAAAAAAAGCCCGCTTCCTTTTTAACCGGAGCGGGCTTTTGCTTTTTGGAGGTTTTATTAGAAAAGCTTCAGGCCGAGGCTGAGATGATACAAATTTTGTTTCTGATCATACTTTTCGCTTTTACTGATGTTGCTTAAACCGGCTTCATAGCGCAGGTCTACGGTAAAGTTGCCCACATCCACTCCGGCACCGGCCTGCAAACCCAAAGCCTGGTCGTTATAATCTTTTAAACTATCGTAAGCACTGCTGGTAGTTGTTTTCTGGTCAATAACCAAAGACACAACCGGCCCTGCCATTAAACGGAAATTCAACTTGTTAGGTCCAAATTTTGTGCCTATCAATAACGGTAAATCAAGAGTGGTAAATTTTACTTCGCCATCTACCTCAGTTTCATTACCACCCTGAATTACTATAGGCACTTCGCCACCCTTAGTTCCAAGGTAAAGTTCAGGCTGCACATACAGAGATGCGGCGCCCAACCGGGTAAAAATGCCGGCCTGATATCCTAAAATATTATCTCCGTCTGTTAAATCGCCGGACGACTTCAGGTGCGAGTAGTTTGCTCCGGCTTTGATGCCGAAAGTAAAATTAGGCAACTGCGCACTGGCAGTTGCAGCGGCTGCCAGCATTACACCAGCAATGAGGAGTATCTTTTTCATGGTCATATTTAATTTTGTGGTTATTGCATTCAGCAATAACCGGGCAAACATTGTTAAGGGTAACGGAATTAAAACGTTTAAATTTCTCAAATTAAAACATAATTTTGTCGAAATTTTAGCCATGCAGGATCTTAAAATCAGCAATAAAGACTGGGAGCGTTTGAAGTTAAAGGTTCAGCGTAAATACATAAATCTTTCTGATGACGATCTGGCTTATCAGGAAGGGCAGGAAAGCGAATTGATAGACCGACTGGCTGCCCGTTTGAAACGCGACCGGGAATACGTTGTTTTCACCCTGCAAAAAGGGTTGGTAAATATTGACACCAACCGCCTTTAGTACCCGGCTGTTCCTTTAACGCCTTTTTCCCGGTTCGGTAGTGTTGCTTTTTTCGTACTTTTAGTATTCGAAAATGTGATGTGTATTATGAGAAAGATATCTTCCCCAATTATCAAAAAATTTATTGTTGCAGGCGCTGTAGCGGTTTCTCTGTTTTCTTTCGCTTTTGTTGACGACCTGTTCCAGGTATCTAAAAACCTGGATATTTTTGGATCAGTGTATAAAGAGATCAGCATTAATTATGTTGATGAACTCAATTCGGCGCAGACCATGAAGGCGGGCATTGATGCCATGCTGGAAGAATTAGACCCCTACACCGAGTTTATTCCCGAATCTGAAATTGAAAATTACCGTCTGAAATATGTTAGCACGCAATATGGCGGAGTAGGTTCATCAATCATCAACCGCGACGGTAAGGTGATAATTTCTGATACTTTTCAAGGATTTCCGGCCCAAAAAGCCGACGTGCGTTCCGGAGATCAACTCTTGCAGATTAATGGTGTAAAGTTAGACGGAAAGAATAACGATCAGGTAAGCCAAATGCTTAAAGGCCCTAAAAATACACCGGTAACCTTGCTTATCAGCCGACCCACGGCGGCAGAGCCGATTGAAAAAAAACTGACCCGTGAGGAAATTAAGCAGAACAACGTTTCTTATTACGGCATGATGGACAACAACATTGGTTACATTAAGCTGGATAAGTTTTTGGAGAATTCAGGGCAGGAAGTCCGGGATGCGCTGCTTGCCCTTCAAAAAGATAAGCTTAACGGCCTGGTGCTTGATTTGAGATACAATGGCGGCGGCATTTTACAGGAAGCTGTTAAAATAGTAAATCTGTTTGTTGAGAAAGATCTGAACGTGGTTATCCAAAAGGGCCGTAACATCGAGAAAACCATAAATTATAAAACATTTAACACGCCGATAGCCCCCGATTTGCCCCTGGTAGTTCTCGTTAACAATCGCTCTGCATCCGCTTCAGAAATTGTAGCCGGCTCCCTGCAGGATTTAGACCGGGCAGTTATAGTTGGACAGCGCAGTTTCGGAAAGGGCCTGGTTCAGCAAACTTTCAATTTGCCCTACAACAGTTTGGTGAAGGTTACCGTTGCACGCTATTTTACCCCTTCCGGGAGATGCATACAGGCGCTTGATTATACGCACCGCGATGCGGACGGGAGTGTGGTTAAAGTTGCCGATTCGTTAATAACCCAATACAAAACCCGCACAGGTCGTTTTGTATATGATGGCAGCGGAATTTATCCGGATGTTTTTGTGAAGCCGGTCAAGTATAATCTAATTACCCAGACCTTGGCAGCAAGATATTATATTTTTGATTACGCGACAGTTTTTCGCACCCAACAAAATACAATTAGTGATGCCCGTAGTTTCAAACTTTCTGATGCTGACTATTCTAAATTTGTAGGTTTCTTAGGCAACAAAGATTACGGATACAAAACCAAAACTGAAAAGTTGTTGAATGATCTGAAGGAAGAAGCCGATCGTGAAAATAAAATTCCCGAGATCAAAGCGGAATATGATGCCCTTTACGCGAAGGTTAATCACAGCAAACGCAATGACCTTGCCCAGTTTAAAGAAGAAATACGTAAGGTGCTGGAGAATGAGATTGCCTCCCGATATTACTTTGAGAATGGTCGTATTGAGCAGGCTTTTCAGTACGACGCAGACTTAAAAAAAGCAATTGAAGTGCTGTCCAGCCGATCTGTTCTAACTTCGATTTTAAAAGGCGACGGCGATTTTAAAACCATCGGTAAACCCGCAGAAGATTTTTCTGCGAACTCGGGAAAGTAAAATTAAAATACACTAAACATTCAGCAATAGCTTTACATGAAAAAAGTACTCTTTCTTATCTTATTTGCCACCATCAGTTCTTTAAAAGCCCAAACGTTGAAACCCTCCGAACTGGCCCACACGTTTTCAATCGTTGCACGCGATGCCCGAACCGGCGAAATGGCGGTGGGTGTGCAAAGTCACTGGTTCTCTGTGGGCACTTCGGTTTCCTGGGCCGAAGCTGGCGTTGGAGCGGTGGCCACCCAATCTTTCACCAATAAATCTTTTGGGATCAGAGGGCTCGCACTTCTAAAAGAGGGTAAAACTGCCCAACAAGCTTTGGAAGAACTTTTAACTGATGATGAGGGCCGCGAGGTAAGACAAGTTGCTATCGTTGACTCGAAAGGGAACGTGGCTGCTCATACCGGTAAAAAATGTATCCAATTCGCCGATCATATTACCGGTGATCAATTTTCTGTGCAAAGCAACATGATGCTGACGGACAAGGTAAGCAGTGCGATGGAAGCCGTTTATAAATTAAACCAGAATATGCCGCTGGCCGAGCGTGTTTTGGCCACCCTAAAGGCAGCCCAGGCGGCGGGTGGCGATATCCGGGGCAAGCAATCGGCGGCATTATTAGTTGTTCCTGCTAAATCAAATGGAGAGCCCTGGAATGAACGCACTGTAGACCTCCGCGTAGACGATCATGAAAATCCGCTTGACGAATTAACCCGGTTATTAAAAGTTCAACAGGCCTACCAACACATGAACCAGGGAGATTTGGCGGTTGAAGTGAACAACATGCCCCAGGCAATGAAAGAATACGGTACAGCCATGAAAATGATGCCCGATAATCTGGAAATGCAATATTGGACAGCCGTAACGCTGGCCAATAATAAGCAGGTTACGGAGGCAATGCCGATGTTTAAAAAAATATTTTTGGCCGACAAGAATTGGAAGGAATTAACCAAACGCCTGCCAGCAGTCGGTTTGCTTACTGTTAGTGATGCCGAGTTGAACAGTATTTTGGCTTTATGATTTTTAAAAAGACTTACAGGATATTTAAACCCCGTAAGTCTTTGAAAAGGATTATTTATAAGTCAAACCCATGTTGTAAAGCATAAACGCCCACTTGTCTGCCTGCTCCTCTATAATTTTGCTGGTGGGTTTGCCGGCCCCGTGCCCTGCGTTGGTTTCAATGCGGATCAATGCCGGGCTAGCACCTGTATGATAATCTTGTAAACGGGCTGCGAACTTAAAAGAATGTGCAGGCACTACGCGGTCATCATGATCAGCCGTAGTGATCAGCGTTGCCGGATAGGAAACCCCCTTTTTTAATGCGTGATAAGGCGAATAATTAACCAGATATTCGAACATTTCTTTGGAATCTTCGGCGGTACCGTAATCATAAGCCCAGCCCGCACCTGCAGTAAATTTGTTGTATCGCAACATATCTAACACCCCAACGGCCGGAAAAGCTACTTTAAAAAGTTCAGGGCGCTGGCTTACGGCCGCACCAACTAAAAGTCCGCCGTTAGATCCGCCGGAAACGGCGAGGTAATTTTTTGAGGTGTATTTATTGCTGATGAGGTATTCTGCCGCCGCGATGAAATCGTCAAAAACATTCTGCTTTTGCAGTTTCGTTCCGGCCAGATGCCACTCTTCGCCATACTCGCCGCCGCCGCGGAGGTTTGGAACCGCATACACGCCGCCCTGTTCTAATAAAACAATATTGGAGGTGCTGAAGGCGGGCGTAAGGCTGATGCCGAAACCACCATAACCGTATAGAAGCGTCGGATTACTTCCATTTAAAACCAACCCTTTTTTATGCGTAATGATCATTGGAATTTTGGTTCCATCCTTTGACTGATAAAACACCTGTTTGGATTCATACTTAGATGGATCGAAATTAACGTCAGATTTTTTATAAACCACAGACTGCCCGCTGGGTACGTTGTATTTGAAAATTGTGGGCGGGTAAACGTAAGAAGTGAACGTGTAATAAATCTCTTTTTCTGTTTCTTTACCGCCAAAACCTCCGGCAGAGCCAACTCCCGGCAAGGTTACCGTGCGGATTGCCTTACCATCCATATCATATTGTATCACCATAGATGTGGCGTCTTTCAGGTATTTTGCAAAGATGTTCCCGCCACCGGTGCTCACGTCCAATACGTTTTTTGTTTCCGGAATCAGGTCTTTCCAGTTCTCTGTTCCCGGGTTTGCCGCGTCAACCGTTACCACTTTATAATTTGGTGCATTGAGGTTGGTATGGATATACAATTTGCTGCCGGCGTTATCAACCAGATCATGGTTTCCGTCAAAATTATCAACCACTTTAACAATGGGACTACCGGGCTTGGTCAGATCCTGAAGATATAGCTCATTGCCTGTAGTAGATTTCGATGCAGAGATAATGAGGTAACGGTTATCATCTGTTACACCTGCGCCAACGTATCTTCTCGGGGTTTCATCACCACCAAAAATCAGTTTATCTTCTGCCTGTCGGGTTCCCAGCTTGTGAAAATACAGTTTGTGAAATTGGGTTAAACCCGATAGCTGGCTTCCTTCGGCCGGTTTATCATAGCTGCTGTAATAAAAGCCGTGATTGCCATGCCATGCCAGGCCAGAAAATTTCACGTCTTTCAGGGTGTCGCCCACAATAGATTTGTCGGCTGTTTTCAGAATTATCACCTTGCGCCAGTCGGAGCCGCCTTCTGATAACTGATAAGCCGCCAGACTACCATCTTTTGTAAATTCGATACCAGCCAATGACGTGGTGGCATCTTTAGAAAATTTATTAGGATCTAAGAACACCTCAGCCTCGCCGCTGTTTTTCTGCCGGTAAAGCACATACTGGTTTTGCAATCCGTCGTTTTTATAATAATATGTATAGTACCCCTCCTTAAAAGGGGCGGAGAATTTCTCATAGTTCCATAGCTTTTCCAGCTTGGTTTTGATTTCATCCCGGTAGGGGATTTTAGACAAATAATCCTGAGTTACCCGGTTTTGAGCTTCAACCCATTCCCTGGTATCTTCCGCACGGTCATCTTCCAGCCAGCGGTATGGATCAATTACGGTGATACCAAAATATGTGTCGGTAACCGGGGTTTTTTTTGTTTCTGGGTAGTTCATGGTTTTTTCCGGGCTGCTGGTATGCTGGGCATAACTCCCGAATGGGATGCTCAATGCTGCCAACGCCAAACTTAAATATGCACGCTTATTCATAAAATTTTTTCTGGTGAACTTTAAAATTAGCAAAAGGTATTTAAAATTAATGCTTGCCGGTTAATTGTTACCTGAAATCTCACACACAACAGTGTAAACCCTGGCCCTGTTTCTATCCTGACGGTTGGTTTTTTATGTACTTTTGGCGCTCATGACTCATCGCAAACACATCTATTTCGCTTCTGATTTCCATTTGGGCGTTCCCGATCAGGTATCGGGCAGGCAACGGGAAGACCGGGTGGTACGCTGGCTGGACGAAATTAAAATCAACGCAGCCGAGATTTATCTGATGGGCGATGTGTTTGATTTTTGGTTTGAATATGCTACCGTCGTTCCCAGGGGTTACATCCGGCTCTTAGGAAAACTGGCCGAGCTTACCGATTCAGGTATCCGTCTGGTGATGTTTAAGGGTAACCATGATATGTGGATGTTTGATTATTTCGTAAATGAATTAAACGCGAACATTGTTGCGGACGAACTGATTATTGAACGAGGAGGCAAGAAGTTTTTTCTTCATCATGGCGATGGACTCGGGCCAGGGGACCCGGGTTATAAAATGCTGAAACTAATTTTCAGAAGCCGTTTTTGCCAGTGGCTATTTGCCCGGTTACATCCAAATTTCGGAATTGGTCTTGCCCGAAAATGGTCCTCGGGGAGTCGGCTGGCCCATAATTCTGAAGCGGGATTTAAAGGCATGGAAAAAGAGTGGCTAATCAATTACTCCAATGAATTGCTTGGCAAAGGAGAAAAATTCGACTATCTCGTTTTTGGTCATCGACACCTCCCCCTCGACGTGAGTTTAAAAAACGGCAGCCGTTATATTAACCTGGGAGAATGGATAAACTTTAACACTTATGCTGTTTTTGATGGGAATGAAGTACAATTGAAAGCCTTCGAATCAGAAAAGCTTGTAGAGAAGATGACAGAAACTTAACTGAAAAAAATTTAATTTTGGGTGTTTCACCCCGCCGCCAGCTAAAGCCTGATGTTTGCTTAGAGAGACGCGGGGCTTCTATCAGCTATTCCTGGTTCCTTTTTACTGAATTCAGAATTAAAGGGTTAATTACAGAAAGACTACTTAAAAAAATATGTTAAAGAAATTACAGTTCATAAAAGAGCGATGGGAAGAAGTTGAGCGGGAAATTAGCAGCCCGGACGCGATGAGTGATATGAAGCGTTTTGCCCAGTTAAACAAAGAATACAAAGACCTGGGGAAAATTGTGGAAGAATACCTCGTTTACAGCAACATTATGAGCAATATAGACACCAACAAGGGTTTGCTGTCAACCGAGCGTGATGATGAAATGCGGGAAATGGTAAAATCAGACCTCGACGAGTTGCTGGAGCAGCAGGATGAAATGGAAGAAAAAATCCGGCTCATGCTGATTCCTCAGGACCCCGAAGATGCAAAACATGCAATTGTAGAAATACGCGGTGGTACGGGTGGCGACGAAGCCGCACTTTTTGCCGGAGATTTATACCGGATGTATACCCGCTACTGCGAGCGCAGAGGCTGGCGAATGGAGGTGGTAGATGTTACCGAAGGCTCTGCCGGCGGATACAAGGAAGTAGTTTTTAACGTACTTGCCGACGATTCTTACGGTCAGTTAAAATACGAGTCGGGCGTACATCGGGTGCAGCGTGTGCCCGATACAGAAACTCAGGGACGTGTGCATACCTCAGCCGCATCTGTTGTAGTGTTGCCAGAGGCAGATGAGTTTGATGTAGATATTAGTATGAATGATGTCCGCAAAGATCTTTTTTGTTCTTCAGGTCCGGGCGGTCAATCAGTAAACACAACTTATTCGGCGGTTCGTCTAACGCATTTACCTACCGGCATTGTAGCCCAATGTCAGGATCAGAAATCACAGTTAAAAAACTTTGATAAGGCGTTTGCTGTATTGCGGAGCCGGGTATATGAGTTGGAACTGGCAAAAAAAGTGGAAGAAGATTCTAAAAAACGCAAAACTATGGTTGCCACCGGAGACCGCTCTGCAAAGGTGAGAACTTACAATTATCCGCAAGGCCGGGTTACCGAGCATCGCATCGGTTTAACCATCTACAATCTTCCAAACGTAATGAATGGCGACATTCAGGAAATAATTGATCAATTGCAATTGGCCGAGAACGCAGAAAAAATGAAAGAAGGAACGGTTGCTTAACGCTTCCGCGGAGCGAGAATACCGTCGGCTTCGAGAATTTTGATTTGATTATGAAGAGATTAAGCGGCCATTTAGAATAAAATAGAT
>JBGTBV010000017.1:0-12987 GCA_041749185.1 Daejeonella sp.
AGGTCCATTGGTTTTTTCCGTCGCTATTCATTTCCTGATCAGCCAAAACCACCTTGTACTTATTCGCCTTCGCACGCACATACAAGGTTCCAGCTTCGGTTTGATTTAACTTCGTTTGCGGATTATTTATCGTGAACGTAAAATCCGATTTGATAACATCATAAGCCTTGTATTTTTTGCTCACTTCAGCCAAAATAGCCTTTGCTTTGGGTTCAGACTGGGCGTACGACCAGGTTACTGGGGTAGTTAAGAAGGCTAATATTAAAAATAATTTGTTCATAAGGGTAAATTAGATCGAAGGAAAACTTGTTCTTCCACACCTTTATTAGAGCACTTTAACAACTGATGGTTTAATATCAGCTAATAAAACTCAACTCTTTGACAGTGTTTCTAAAAACTGCTCCAGCGAATATTCATCCGGAAAAAGAACCTCCCGGGCCTTGCTGCCTTCAAACGGCCCCACAATACCGGCAGATTCCAATTGATCAATAATACGGCCAGCCCGGTTATAACCCAGTTTCAGCTTTCGCTGGATGAGTGAGGTAGAACCTTGCTGGTGCATCACTATCAGTCTGGCGGCTTCCTCAAATAAAGGGTCGCGATCATCCGCATCAAAATCTTTAGCTGATGAAGAACCGTTTTCGTCAATGTATTCAGGTAGCATCCAGGCCGAAGCATAACCCCGCTGTGCGCCAATAAATTCGGATATACGTTCTACCTCCGGCGTGTCAACAAACGCACATTGAATACGAATAAGTTCGCTGCCGGTGGCCAGCAGCATATCGCCACGACCGATTAACTGATCGGCACCACCGGAGTCTAAAATTGTACGCGAATCTATTTTTGACAAAACCCTGAAGGCCAGCCGGGCCGGGAAATTGGCCTTAATAGTTCCGGTGATGATGTTTACCGAAGGACGCTGCGTGGCAATAACCAAGTGTATGCCAACCGCACGGGCCAACTGGGCGATGCGGGCGATGGGTGTTTCCACCTCCTTTCCAGCGGTCATCATCAAATCGGCAAATTCATCAATCACCAATACAATAAAAGGCAAAAAGCGGTGCCCATCATTCGGGTTGAGTTTTCTGTTTATAAATTTGGTGTTATACTCTTTTAAATTCCGAACCTGCCCGTTTTTAAGCAAATCATACCTTTGATCCATCTCAATACAAAGTGAATTGAGGGTTGCAATCACTTTCTTGGTGTCGGTAATAATCGCATCCTCCTCGCCGGGTAATTTGGCCAGAAAGTGGCGCTCTATTTTCCTGAAAAGAGTAAGCTCTACTTTCTTCGGGTCAACCAGCACAAATTTTAGCTGCGAAGGATGCTTTTTATATAGAAGGGAAATAAGTATGGCGTTAATACCCACAGATTTACCCTGACCGGTAGCTCCGGCAACCAGCAGGTGCGGCATTTTTGCCAGATCAGCAATAAAAACTTCGTTAGAAATAGTCTTGCCCAGCGCAATAGGCAAGTCCATGGTGGTGTTTTGAAATTTTTCTGTCGCCAGAACAGATCGCATGGATACCATTTCCGGATGCTGATTCGGTACTTCAATACCGATGGTGCCCTTTCCGGGCATGGGCGCAATAATGCGGATACCCAGGGCGGCCAGGCTTAACGCGATGTCGTCTTCCAGGTTTTTGATCTTTGAAATTCGCACCCCCGGCGCCGGTATGATCTCATACAGGGTTACGGTTGGCCCGATGGTAGCCTTGATCTTATCAATTTCTATATTGTAATGATTCAGCGTTTCAACAATTTTGTTCTTGTTGGCCTCCAGCTCTTCGGTGTTTACAGAAATTTTATTTGAGCCATAATTTTCAAGCAAATCAAGTGGCGGATATTTGTAGCTGGAGAGGTCTAACGTTGGGTCATACATGCCAAACTGTTCCACCAGTTCAGATGCCTTTTTCTCATCTTCAGACTTTTCGATGGTAAGTTCTGGGTCTGATTTCAACTCATCTGCGACAATCTGAGAGGTTTCCATCGGAACTTCCCGCAAGGGAAGAATAACAACAGATTTGCCGCCCTCATCTGAATTGAGATGCTCAGCAGCGGTATCCGGCTCAGATTTTCGCTTATTTGCCGCAGTGCCGTTCCGGTTAACGTTAAACTCCACCGGTTCAAAAACCTGTTCATCTTCAAGTTCAATTCTATCGGTCACCTCGGGCACATCGGGCACCTGCTGCGGTCGGCGGGCGGGCATGCTAAAATCTAAATTGTAAGCGATAATAAGGACACTTATTCCGGCGAAAGCAAGCAAGCCTGCTACGCCTGCATTGCCCAGTTGCGCCTGCAAAAGCCTGTTTGCCCAAAAGCCGAATTCGCCCTCTAAAAAGTGCGGATAATCTGTTATAAATCCATGAAAAAAAGCAGTGCTAAGGGAAATAAAGATCAGCAGGAAAAAAGAATACGCCAGGGTTTTACTTATCGACGCAACCTTCACTTTAAACAACATTCGGTAACCGATGATAAAAAAAACCCCGATAAAAATAAAGGAAGCAACGCCGAACCACTCGTAAATAAACTGATGAGAGAGTAAAGCGCCAAACTTTCCAAGCCAATTTTGTACCACAGGCTGATTAAAACCCAGATCGGCAAGCTCCTGCCGTGTTTTCCACAAGTTCGTCCAGCCGCCATTTGCTTCCATTACGTAGCTCTGGTCTTCCTGCCAGGTAAACAGGTAAGAGCAAAAAGCAACCAAAAAATAAAGTGAAACGATTAAAAAGAATAAACCGATTATTTTAACAAGCCGGCCGTCGGCAAAATCAAACTTCGGCATGATTTCCTGCCGTTCTTTCCGCACCCTTTCCCTGGCAGCGGGTTTTGTTTTAAGATCGTCGCGAAATGAGTTGGCATTTTTAAACTGGTTTCCTCTTACGGGCATTAGAAATTCTTTAGTCAGCACAAATATAAGTTTATCTCTAATATGCCAATGCCGCCAAGCGTTCTAAACTTTTTCCAAAGCAGGTTAAACCTTTAACTATGGGAAACCTCTAATAAATACTATCGCGTGTAAACGATAGGAAATTGGTTCTTAGATTAGTTTAGGTTTTAGGTTTAAGTTGAGTTGTTTTAGGTGATCCCGCCCCGTTTTTCGGGGCGGGATTTTTTTATTTATTTTTAGTAATATTGGTTTCGCCGGCTTACCCGCAGATACAACTAATATGAGTTTGAATTTACTTGAAGAATATATAGAAACGGGCAATGCTTCTGCCCTGAGCGATTTGCTTAAAGCGCAACCAGGGTTAGCCAGCCAAAAGACCAGTGTGAATGTTTCGCCCATAATGCTTTGTTGCTATTATAAAAAACCGGAGCTATCAAACATACTGCTACAGTTTGTAAATGATCTGAGCATGTTTGAGGCCTGCGCCGTCGGCAAGTTTGATTCGGTTGCCCATCTGCTGTACCTCAACCCGGATGTGGTTAACCAGTTTTCTGATGATGGCTTTACTCCCCTGGGATTAGCCGCCTATTTTGGAAATGAAGATATTACGCGGTACCTGTTGCTAAAAAATGCCGACCCGAACGTGCCTTCTCAGAACGGGTTTAATGTTTTCCCCTTGCATTCGGCGGTGTCGGCAGATCATACCATGATTGCTAAAATGCTGCTGGAGGCGGGTGCCAATGTAAATGTGGCGCAAATGTCGGGAGTTACGCCTTTACACTCGGCGGCGCAAAACGGAAATATAGAGTTGCTGATCACCTTGCTTGAAGCGGGCGCCAATGTGAATGCCCGTATGGAAGGTGGCAAAACACCTGCCAACTTAGCCGCCGATAAAGGCTTCGGCGATATCGCCAAAATACTGTCTGAATAAATTGCTCTTATCACAGCATCAAACTAAAAATCAAAAACCCGCATCCGTTTAATGTAGTTGCGAATGTCAAGCACAAACGCCGCCATAAAATAGAAAACAATGGGGAAGCCTACGGCCAAAAATGAAGAGTAGATAAAAAATAGTCTGATTTTGGAGATGGATATATTTAAACGTTCACCAAAATAGGTACAAACTCCAAATGATCTCTTCTCAAAAAACGTAAGCATCTGCTGAAACATGATTTTACTGCTTTAATATATTAATACCAATTCCACAATTTAAACACTTCTTCAAATCGCAATATACCTGTTTTAATTGCTTTAAGGCCTGGGTATCGTCTGCCCGTTTCGGCCTGAGCCCCATCTGGTGAAAACGTTTAACCATCTGATTGTTTTCTGCCGGAATTGTTTCAAGTAACTTTATAGCCCTATTGATAAAACTCTGGTTTTGAACATGCCTGCCGTAAGCAAACAAGGCCACCGCAACCGTATTGATCAATATATTATTAATTGACTGGCTACCGATTTGTTTGCTGCTACGGTCAGAAATATAGTCAAACCGGTAATGCGTTTCCCAATACGAATCCACTTTTAAATCAGCGAACATCCTGCTTATTTCTGCAACATTTTTCAGTTCAAGGATTTTTGAGAATAAATGGTTGGACTTTAAAATAAGGGCAGCAAACTGCGCCAGGCGGATGCCCGGAAAATTCTGAGGTCGTAACCGCATATATTTCCATATATAATGATCAACCGGCTGAAGTGAATATTTATATTTTAGAAATTCATATTCCGCTTTTAAGAGTTGCGGATATTCATCTTTAAACGGCTTTTCTAAAAATCCGGCCTGACCGAAGACCAAACACTCAATTTGCAAAGCACTACTTTTATGTTTCGCTAAAATAGCTTGCGGCAACGCTCTGGCAAGCAACTCAAACGGTAATGCATTGGTTTTAAACCCAAAATTGCGGGCAAGCAGAATGTAAAAAGCATCGTCCCAGCTTCCTTTACAATGTGCTACCAGTTCTTTTAAATACTCAGACTTGTATTCAAGCCTTTCAATCAGCATCCGCGACAACCAGTTGCTAAGATGAAATTCATCTACACCGGCAATTTGGTTCTCGCAGGGTATCCAATTAAGCCCGGCCATTAACTGATCATACTTTGCCATTACCGTTTCCGGAATACGATCTTGCAACTCAAGTTGCGGTATGGATGTTCCGTTTTCACGATAGACTTCCTGATCGCAAGTATAAACCACGTGCAGAATCACGCCGTTGTACGCCGGGTCTGATTGGTGGTTGTGCCTTTCCCAGTCTGATGATCGCAGATGAATTTCTACATTTCCGGCCCATTCTACATCGCCTATCCGCACGCGGGCGTTCTCAAAATCAGGACCCGCGTTTTGGTTGTGCGTACCGGTAGCCGCAATTTTGATTTGCAACCCGCTGTTGGTAATCAAGTCCTGCTGTTTAAACAGTCGGAATTTCCAGGCGGAATGCAACAGGTCTTCAGAAAAATGCATTCATCAATTTACCTATTTTTTGTTTCAGGCAAAAACTATTCGATTACTCCGGGTACCTGTTGTTTAACACTCAGTTGCTCCCGTTTACTCAAATTGGCCACAATTACACCGCTAATAATTAATACGGCGGCAATAATCATCCGAAAGGTTAATTGTTCATCCAGAATTAGCCAGCCAAGCACAAGAGCCACCACCACGTTGATGTAGGTTATTACCGATACCCGTGTAGACGGAAGTCTGGAAAGCGCATATGTGTACGAGGCATAGCCCACCACCGAACCGAAAATAGCCAGATAAACCACAGCGATGAAACTCCGCTGGCTCCAGTTCTGCCAGGCCGAAACCGGACTGACAAACAGTTGCATTAGCACCATTAAGATACCGGCAAACAGCATCTGGAAGCATAGGTTTACAATGATATTCCCGGGATGCACGGCACTCCGCTTGGTGTATACCGTTCCAAAAGCCCACATGAGTACCGCAACCAGAATTGCGGCAATGCCCAGCCGGTATTGCGGATTAAACAATTCGGTAATACTGTTTTGGTAAATCAAGTACATGCCGGCTATGCCTAATAAGATGCCTCCGAAAATTTTAAATGAAGGTTTCTCATTCCCAAATCCCAAGTTAATGAGTAAAACGCTCAGGGGCGATAAGGTGGAAATGAGTGCCGCCAGACCGCTGGAAATATATTTTTCGGCAAAAGTGGTGAGCCCGTTGGCCAAAACTATCAGCAACGTGGCAATAATCATATTCCGCCTGATGCGGGGCCAGGACATTGTTTCTGTCGTTTTAGTGTAAATAAGATATAGAAGCAACAAGCTGCCGGCAAGAACATTACGCACACCCGTAACCAGCAATGGCGGTATGGTTTCTACGCCAATGCGTATAGCCAGAAACGTTGTGCCCCAAAATAACGCTACGCTAACCAGGGCGAAAAAAAGTTTAAGATCAGGTTTGGCCTTCATGGATTGATCTTAAAGCCTTTCTAACTCCAGTTCCATTTGCCTGGTAATTTTCAATGCTTCTTCTCGGGCACGAATATCGAAATCTTCCCCGTTTGACGCATAAATAATAGACCTGGATGCATTTACAAGTAGGCCACAGTCGCGGTTGAGGCCAAACCGGCAAACATCCAGTAAGTTGCCACCCTGGGCACCGATGCCGGGCACGAGTAAAAAATGATCGGGAGCGAGCTTTCGCACCAGTTTGAAGGATTCAGCCTTTGTAGCACCAATCACATACATCATACGGTCCTCATCGGCCCAGGTTCTGCTTTTCCGAATTACATGTTCAAACACAGTGGCGCCGTTGGTACTAAACATTTGAAAATCAGTGGCACCCGGATTAGACGTGTGGGCGAGCAAAATCACCCACTTATCTTTAAATTCTAAAAATGGCTTCACAGAATCGCTGCCCATGTAGGGCGCAACGGTTATGGCGTCAAAGTCCATTCCCGATGAATTTTCGTCAAAAAAAGCTTTCGCATACATGCCGGATGTGTTTCCAATATCGCCCCGCTTCGCGTCAATTATACTTAAGCAGGTCTTTGGTATCACTTGAGATGTGCTAATGAGACTTTGCCAGCCTGCTATCCCTCGACACTCGTAAAAAGCGCTGTTGGGCTTATACGCCACACAAAGGTCATGTGTGGCTTCAATTATCCGTTTGTTGAATTCGAAAACCGGATCTTGAAAATCCAACAGGAACCTTGGTATCAGGCGTATGTCTGTGTCAAGCCCGATGCAGAGGAATGATTTCTTAAGCCGGATTTGAGCAATCAGTTGCTGGCGGGTCATCTAAGAAGAGTTTTATTTTGTGCGAAATTAGCAAACCCGCCAACTATCGGTTAAAAAAGATTTAAATCTTTTTGTTTATTTCAATATAATGTATACAATTGTGGCGTTATCTCATGTTTACTCCTGCACACGGGGAAATCACCATTATATTCTTAGTTTATTTATTGACTATAAAAATTTGCTGATTGCGCCCTGCCGGATAAATTCCTTTTTACCCAAATAATTCTAAACCATAAAACTTAATGTTGGAAATAAATAAATTGAACGAAAAACTCGTGTCTGAGCTTCGTGAGATTGCCCAAAATTATGGCATTGCCGATGCCGACTCATTTCGCAAACAGGAGCTCATTACCCGTATTATTGAAAAGAGTGCACCTTCAACACCATCAGATCAACAAACTGAAACCGTGCTGGCTGTTGAAGAACAGCCACTTAATGAAAAACCGCGTAAACGCATGCGGGTAAATAAACCGCAGAACGACGATAAAAAACACAAAGAAAGTCCGGTTAATGACACGCGTTTACCCGACGATGAAACACCCGACGAAAGTTTTGCCGACAACCAACCTGCCGCACAAGCACCAGAATCAGAAAGCAATGCCGCTGTGGCGGATGAAGGCAATACCAAATCGGAAAGTAAACCAGCGGTTTCTCAACCGGGGGAAAACAGAAAGTTTGACCGCCGTAACCAAAACCGCCAGGCGCAGGAGCCGGCCATCAACCTGGATTTTGACAATGTAATTATTAACGAAGGCATTTTAGAGATTATGCCCGACGGCTACGGCTTTCTGCGTTCCTCAGATTACAACTATCTGTCGTCGCCTGATGATATTTATGTTTCGCAATCACAGATCAAGCTTTTCGGTTTAAAAACCGGAGACACCGTTCGCGGAAGCATCAGGCCGCCTAAAGAAGGAGAAAAATACTTTCCGTTGGTACGTGTAGAAGCCATTAACGGGCGCATCCCGGCGGAAGTTCGGGACCGTGTACCTTTTGAATTTCTCACACCCTTGTTCCCCACCGAAAAACTAAACTTGTTTATTGATAATTCAAATAGTTCTACCCGAATTATTGATCTGTTTACTCCGATAGGAAAAGGACAACGCGGACTAATTGTTGCGCAACCGAAAACAGGTAAAACCATGTTGCTGAAAGATGTGGCCAACGCGATCGCAAAAAATCATCCGGAAGTATATCTTATTATTCTGCTGATAGACGAGCGCCCCGAGGAGGTTACAGACATGGCCCGCAGTGTACGTGCAGAAGTGGTTTCATCTACTTTTGATGAACCCGCCGAGCGGCACGTAAAAATCGCCAACATTGTTTTAGAAAAGGCCAAACGCATGGTGGAATGCGGCCACGATGTGGTAATCCTGCTGGATTCGATTACCCGTTTAGCACGAGCCTACAATACCGTAGCTCCCGCATCTGGAAAAATTCTTTCGGGTGGTGTTGATGCCAATGCTTTGCACAAACCCAAACGGTTTTTTGGCGCCGCCCGTAATATTGAAGACGGCGGATCATTAACTATATTGGCCACAGCACTCACTGAAACCGGATCCAAAATGGACGAAGTTATTTTTGAAGAGTTTAAAGGAACCGGTAATATGGAGCTTCAGCTGGATCGTAAACTTTCTAACAAACGTATCTTCCCGGCTATTGACCTTACCGCTTCAAGCACCCGTCGTGATGATCTGTTGCTTGATAAAGATACTTTACAGCGGATCTGGATTTTGCGCAACCATCTGGCAGATATGAATTCGCAGGAATCAATGGAATTTTTGCAGTCGCAGATTAAAGGCACCAAAACCAACGAGGAATTCCTGATATCCATGAATTCATGATCGTGAGCTCTGGTAAAATAATACGAATAACTTTAGTGGACTGTCCTTTAAGGATGTCAAATCATCGCTTATGAAAAAACACGTACCTAATTTTATTACCTGTTTAAATCTATTTAGCGGCTGTGCAGGTATTGTTTACGCGTTTGAAGGACAACTCCAGAATGCCGCGTATGCGATTATTTTAGCTGCGTTTTTTGATTTTCTCGACGGCATGGCGGCACGGCTTCTTAATGCTTACTCAGAAATTGGCAAGCAATTGGATTCTCTGGCAGATATGGTTAGCTTCGGCGTGCTGCCTGCGGTACTTATTTACCAGCTCTTTCTGCAGTCGCCGCAGGTTGGCAGCCTGAGCATTTACCTGAATTTTTCTGCGTTCTTAATTGCTGTTTTTTCTGCCCTGCGTCTGGCAAAGTTCAATATTGATGAGCGACAGGCTGAATATTTTATCGGCTTGCCAACTCCGGCAAATGCTCTGCTCATTGCATCGCTGCCAATGATATTGGCTGGCGGAAATCAATTTTTTACCGACTATATTTTGAATCCGTTTTTTCTGTTCATCTTCACCCTTAGCATGAGCATTTTGCTGGTAACAGAAATTCCGCTGATATCTCTCAAGTTTAAAACTTTAAAATTTAACGATAACCTGTTCCGTTATATTCTATTAATTTCCGGAATAGTGTTGGTCATAATTTTTAAGTTTGTGGCCGTGCCCATAATTATGCTATTGTATGTATTGTTATCTTTAATCCAGTTCAGGGTAAGATAACACCGCAGATTGTTGAGTTAACGGCACCGCAAGTTATCGCGTTAAGCGTTTTATTAATTAAAAACCTACAGAATGAAGTTTGTTGCCGAAATAGATGTGATGCCCTTAAAAGAAATATTAGACCCGCAAGGTAAAGCGGTTACCGGCAGCATGAAGAATCTGGGATTAACTTCCATTCAAAATATACGCATCGGCAAACACATCAGTCTAGAGATTGATGCTGATGATGAAACCTCCGCCCGCGATCAAATTGACCAGGCATGTAAAAAACTGCTGGCCAACGTAATTATGGAGAGCTACACCTTCGAGCTAAAACCCGCCTGATTAATCTCGGGGCAGGTTATCGCGGGCAATTTTAAGTTCTGCGAACAGTTGTAAACAGAAGCTATGTAACTCGTTAAATATCGGCTCAACCTCATCCAGATTTTCCAGATTTCGGGTGTCCATTTCAATTTTTGCCATTATTTCTTTCGATTCATTAGAACCCATAAAAGCTAAGGTTGGCTTTACTTTGTGGGCCAGGTCCGAAACTGTTTTCCAGTTGCCGTCTGCGATAGCTTGTTTAATTTCGTCAAAATAACCGGGAGTTTGCTCCAGAAACATATCAATCATTTCGATGATAAAATCATTGCTTCCTCCGGCGATATCTTCCAGGTAAGAAAGGTCGAGGTTCAAAGATGAGGGGGTTTGTTGTAAAGATTCAGACATAAAGGGCTAATTTTTATTTGAGCTTAAAGTTTAACTACGGAAAGGTTATCATCCAATTGATTGTATAATTCTGTTACGGTTTGCTTTAAAACCGGATGCACCAAATCAGCATCCAATTCTATTAAAGGCATCAAAGTAAATCGGCGTTGGTGCAAATACGGATGCGGAACCACGAGCTCTGCCAGGCTGATCACCTGATCTCCATAAAATAAAATGTCTATGTCTATGGTTCTTGCGCTCCATTTTTCAATTCGCGTTCTGCCTATTTTGCTTTCTATTACGAGAACTGAATTCAAAAGTTTCTGCGGATTTAAATTCGTTATCACTTTTACTACCTGATTAACGAAGTCTGGTTGCTGCGTGTTGCCCCACGCCGCCGTTTGATATAATGATGATAAACCAGTGATGGAACCAATCTCTGAGCGGATGAGTTCAAGCGCCTTCGAAATATATTTTTCCCTGTCGCCCAAATTGCTGCCCAATAACAGGTACACATCTTCCATATTTTAATGATCTGATCTCCCGGGAATAAAAGGAATTTAATCCCGGCGTCTAATAGTTAGCAACTCCCGGTCAGGCTTTTGTTGCAATTTGGCATATAAGCGTAAATTATCGCCCGCTGTAACATTAAGCTGATTTGCAAATCTCTATAATTAGTATACTTGCATAGATAAAACATTTGACCATAAAATGAAAGAATTCTTCAAATTTGTTTTCGCCTCCATGATCGGCGTCATCCTTTCCGTATTTGTATTGATATTGTTGGCAGTTGTAATGGTTGCTGCTGTAGTTTCCACCGCCGGCGATGATGGAAAACCTGAACTTACCGCCAATACTGTTTTGCATCTGAGCCTTAACAACCCGGTTTCTGAGCGTACCGACAATAATCCGCTTGGCAATTTAGATTTCATGGGTTTCTCGTCCGAAAAAACAATCGGCCTGAATGATATTCTGGCCAACATCCGCAACGCGAAAACGAATGAGAAAATAAAAGGGATTTACCTGGATGTAACATCAGTGCCAACCGGTTTTGCAAGCACAGAGGAAATTAGAAACGCATTGATTGATTTTAAGAAAAGTAAAAAGTTCATTCTCGCTTACAGCGAAATATATACTCAAAACGCTTACTACCTGGCATCCGTGGCTGATAAAATATACCTCAACCCGGAAGGTATTTTAGATTTCCGTGGCCTGAACTCAGAAATTATGTTTGTTAAAGGGGCGCTTGATAAATTAGGCATCGAAGCGCAGGTAATAAAGGTAGGCACTTTTAAAAGTGCGGTAGAGCCTTTCATCTTAGAAAAAATGAGCGAAGCAAACCGCCGGCAAGTCACTTCTTTTTTAGGCTCTCTTAATAACCACATGCTTGCCGAAATTTCTAAAAGCCGTAGCATTCCTAAAGATTCTTTATTTTCTATCGCCAATAATGCGCTGGTGCGGAATGCAGACGATGCCCTGAGACTAAAAATGATTGACGGCTTAAAGTATAAAGACGAAGTGCTTGCAGAGCTAAAATCAAAAACCGGAGTAAAGCCTGAGAAAGACATCAAATCAGTAAGTATCGCAAATTATCCTCTGGACAGTAAAGACAAAACCGGCGGCTCGTCTGCAAACCGCATCGCCCTGGTCTACGCCAATGGCGAAATTACCGGCGGCGAAGGCAGCGATGAAGTGATCGGTTCTGAGCGTATTTCAAGAGCAATTCGAAAAGCCCGCACAGATGATAAGGTAAAGGCAGTGGTGCTTCGGGTAAATTCTCCCGGCGGCAGTGCGCTTGCTTCGGATGTTATCTGGCGGGAAGTGGTTTTAACAAAGAAAGTTAAGCCCGTTATTGTTTCTATGGGTGATGTCGCCGCTTCGGGCGGATATTATATCGCCTGTGCCGCCGATACCATTTACGCCCAGCCCAATACCATCACCGGATCAATCGGTGTTTTCGGAATTATCCCGAACATGAAAAATTTCTTCAACAATAAACTGGGCCTCACGTTTGACGGGGTAAAAACCGGAAAGTTTGCAGATTTGGGTGATGTTAGCCGCCCCTTAACAGATGCCGAGCGAATGATCATTCAAAAGGAAGTGAATGATATTTATGCAGATTTTACGCAAAAAGTGGCCAACGGACGTAAAAAATCCCAGGCTTACATTGATAGCATTGGCCAGGGTAGGGTGTACAGCGGCGTAGAAGCATTAAACAACGGCCTGGTAGATAAGTTGGGCAATATTAATGATGCCATTGCTTCGGCAGCACGAAAAGCAAAACTTAAAGATTACAAAGTGGTTGAATACCCATCGCAGATAGATCCATTTCAATCATTGTTTAGCAATACCGGAGATAAAATTCGCATCTACTTTACCAAAAGTGAGCTCGGCGACAATTACGCCTATTATCAGCAATTAAAATCTGCGTTAACCCTTAGCGGGATTCAGGCCAGAATGCCGTATACTATCTCCATTAAATAGATTTAATTGGTTGGTTTGTTAGGTGATTAATTGTATGGTGGTTTTTCAGGATAAACGTCTGC
>JBGTBV010000018.1:0-10760 GCA_041749185.1 Daejeonella sp.
AACCACCAAAACCAAATTCCCCAAAAAACCCATTACCCAAAAGAACAAATCAACCTCCTGCTTTTCTCCCCCCATTGCGGGCTGCAAAGGTAACCGCTTTTTTATCCCATCCAAAATTATTTTTAAATAGTTCGAGAGGAACGGAAAGTTACCCAACACACCAATCTATATCTCGCTGATATTGAGTTCGATCTATAAACAACAACGTTAAATTGTGTTAAATCGTTTTACTCAATTATACTCACCGCATAAATTAGCAAACGATTAGCGTTTTATACACTGCCAATGAAAAGGGAGAATAAACCCGGTTTAATTAATGTGAGCGCAGTCTTTAAAATATAATTGAATTTTTATATAATAACCTTAACTTTGCAGGATGTTTAAAAACAAGCCTTATTTTGCTTTAGGCGTATTACTACTTGTATCACTCTCTATTATTGGTTGTAAAAGTAAATTTGAAAAGCTTCGTTTAAGCACTGATACAGCAAAAAAGTACCAGGAAGCGGTGAAACTTTACAATGATAAAAGCTACAGCAAAGCTCTTATTTTATTTGATGATTTAGTACAACGGTATAGAGGGCGCTCTGAGGCTGAGGACTTGTACTACTATTATGCTTATACTAACTACAAATTAAAGGACTACACTGCCGCCCGATACCATTTCAAAACCTTTTCTGATACCTATCCAAGCAGTCCGAAAGCCGAGGAATGCCGTTTCATGGCTGCATACTGTTATTATCTCGAATCTCCGATCTATTCTTTAGATCAGGATAACACAATTAAAGCAATTGAAGCCCTGCAACTGTTTATCAATTTATACCCTAAAAGCGAACGGGTGACAGAGGCAAGTAAATTGATTGAGAACTTACGTGAGAAACTGGAAAAAAAATCTTACGCCAATGCCAGATTGTTCTTAGACATTGGAGATTATAAATCAGCTGTAATTGCGTTTAGAAATTCAATGCGGGATTACCCCGATACCCAATACGCCGAAGAAATGGAATTTCTAACCATTAAAGCCCAATATCTATATGCATTAAATAGCATTGAAAGCAAACAGGAAGAACGTTTTAATGAAACTCTATCCCTGTATTCGGAATTTGTTGAGCAATATGGATCGAGCAAATTTTTGAAAGAAGCAGAACAAATAAAAAAAGAAGCAGATAAAGGGATAGCCGAAGTAAAAAAACTTTTGGCCACCCAGCAGCAGGATCAGCAAAAGAACACTCAAGATAAACAGGAAAACATAAATTAATAAAATGAGCAATTCAAAAAATACCGTAGCGAGCAGCACCATTACACGTGATGTGCGTGAGTTGGATGTGAAAACAGACAACATCTACGAGTCAATTGTAATTATGTCTAAACGGGCAAATCAGATATCAAATAACGTTAAAGAAGAACTTCAGGGAAAACTTGCCGAGTTCGCATCATCGAATGATAATTTAGAGGAAGTATTTGAAAACCGCGAACAGATTGAAATTTCTAAAAACTACGAAAGAATGCCCAAGCCATCGCTTGTTGCCATTAATGAGTTTTTGAACGATAAAATTTATTACAGGAATCCTGCAAAAGAGCAAAACTAACTTCCCGGCGCATGGGGCAGGTTTGTGCTATGCGCTACACTCTTTGCCCTATGCTTAACCAAAAAAAAATCATTGTCGGCGTTTGTGGCAGTATAGCCGCATATAAAACGGCTAGTCTCGTCCGCCTGTTAATTAAGGCTGGTGCCGAAGTTAAAGTTGTGATGACGCCCGATGCAAAAGCCTTTATCACTCCCCTTACTTTAGCTACTCTTTCTAAAAACCCGGTTAATGTAGATTATTTCGAAGCCGACACAGGCCTATGGACAAATCACGTTGCGTTGGGGTTATGGGCTGATTTGATAATCATCGCACCGGCAACAGCCAATACGCTTGCAAAATTATCGAATGGCATTTGCGACAACCTTTTGTCGGCAGTTTACTTATCGGCACGATGCCCGGTTTACCTGGTTCCAGCCATGGATTTGGACATGTGGAAGCACCCGGCAACGCAAAAAAATATCCTTAGTCTACAAACAAATGGAAATCTGCTTATTCCGCCAACCGAGGGTGAGCTTGCCAGCGGGTTAAACGGGCAGGGCAGAATGGCCGAACCCGAAGCGATATTTGAAGTTTTGCTTGCTAAGCTGAGCAAAAGAAAACCGCTAAAGACAAAAAGAGCCTTGGTTACCGCGGGCCCAACTTTTGAACCGATAGACCCCGTTCGGTTTATTGGCAACCACTCATCTGGTAAAACTGGTTTCGCTATCGCGGAAGAACTGGCGGATTTGGGAGCATCGGTAACGCTGATTAGCGGCCCGGTTAATCTGCAACTTCAAAATAATTCAATAGCCCGGATTGATGTAAATACGGCTGCCGAAATGCTGGCCGAAGTGAAAAAATACTTCCACGAAAGTGATATTATGGTGATGAGCGCTGCGGTTGCGGATTACACTATTTCAGATCCTGCCGAACGGAAAATTAAAAAGTCCGAAAAGCAGTTTGACTTAAAGCTCAGCAAAACCGTTGACATACTGGAGCTGTTAGGACAGCAAAAAAAAGCCGGACAGTTGCTGGTCGGCTTTGCCCTTGAAACCGATCAGGAAGAAGAAAATGCAATGAATAAACTGCGCCGCAAGAACCTGGATTTTATAGTCCTCAATTCCTTACGGGATGCAGGAGCCGGGTTTAAAGGCAACCAAAATAAGATCACGATAATTGACAAAGATTTTAATAAACAAGTTTTTGATTTGAAATTAAAAACAGACGTGGCAGCAGATATCTGCCGCAAAATTTTAGAGTTGATCTGATGAAAAGATTTTTGCCGCTCATTTTTTTAATACTTTCAAGCCCGCTCTTACATAGCCAGGATTTAAATGCCCGGGTACAAGTTTTGGCCCCGCAGATTCAAAATACAAATCCGCGGCTATTTGGAGTACTGGAAACTACCATCCGTGATTTCTTAAATAACAGACGGTGGACAACGGATGCTTTGCAGGCACCCGAGCGGATAAATTGCAATTTTGTGATCACCATTAATAACTGGGATGGCTCTGGAAGTTTTAAGGCCGAAGCGCAAATTCAATCGAGCCGGCCGGTTTATGGCACTAGCTACAACACTACAGTCTTAAATATCAGTGATAAAGATTTTGATTTTAACTATTCTGAGGGACAGCCGCTGGATTTTAACGATCAGATTTTTAGCAGCAACCTCACTTCTGTTTTAGCTTTCTACGCCTATATTATAACCGGGCTTGATTACGAAACGTTTTCGAGATTTGGCGGCACTCCTTATTTCAACAAGGCGGCTGTAGTGGTTACCAACGCCCAAAGTGCAGGCAATAGTGGCTGGAAGGCATTCGAAAATCTGCGAAACCGCTTTTGGCTATCAGAAAATTTTAATAACAAAAACTATACGCCGGTTAGAGAAGGACTATATGTATATCATTTAAAAGGTCTTGACATGATGAGCGAAAATAAGCAAAAAGCAGAAAAGGCTATTTTCGGAGTTTTAGAAAGCCTTCAGAAAATTGATAAGCAAAAACAGGGTGCCGTACTTCCTCAATTATTTTTTACCGCTAAAGCGGATGAACTTGTAAAAATTATTGGATCCGCTTCTCCGCAGGAGCGAATTAAAGCCTACAACCTTTTAGCAGAAATTGATCCGGCCAATATCTCTAAGTACGATGTGCTTAAAAAGCTTAGATAACTTTACGCACAGGTAAGCAAATCTGTAATTTTACCGCACACTATTTTTTTTAAATGCTCAACAGACTGGCCATACGCAATTACGCACTGATAGATAACCTGGATATCTCGTTCTCAGACAGCCTGAATATTTTAACAGGAGAGACAGGTGCCGGCAAATCAATTATTCTTGGAGCTTTGGCTTTACTTTTAGGGCAGCGGGCAGACAGCAAATATTTCTATAATCAGCAAAAAAAATGCGTGATTGAGGGCACCTTCAAGTTAGCCTCTTTCCACCTGACCGAGTTCTTTGATGAAAATGATTTAGATTACGATCCCGAAACTATTTTGCGAAGGGAAATTTCTGCCGACGGAAAAACCCGCTCCTTTATTAACGATACGCCTGTAAACCTGATCTTACTCAAACAGCTTGGCGAAAAGTTGATTGATATTCATTCTCAGCACGCCACCTTAGAACTAAATGATGAAGCCTTTCAACTTAATGTGCTTGACGTTGTTGCCGGAAATCAGAACCGGGTAGCCGAGTACCGGTTACTTTATAGAAACAGGCAGCAAACAATTCAAAAACTAAACGATCTGATTGCCGAAAGCAAAAAATCTGGCGCTGATCAAAATTACTACCAGTTTCAATTTGATGAGCTGGAAAATGCCGCTTTAAAAAATGGTGAACAAATTCTTTTAGAAAAGGAGCTCGAACTTTTAACGCATGCCGAAGAAATAAAACGCAATTTGGGATTGGTTACGCAACTTCTTGATAGCTCAGATGATGCGGCGGCACCGAAATTGAAAGACGCCCTGGGGTATTTGCAGCAGACTGAAAAATATCTCCCGGAGCTGGGCGAATTATCGGCCCGGCTGCAGAGTGCTTTGATAGATATTAAAGATATATCGGCGGAGACCGAAAATATTGAGCAACAAACAACATTTAATGAACAGCGTACATCTGAAATAAACGAACGTCTCAATACCCTGTATACGCTGCAGAAAAAACATCGCGTAAGCACGGTGCCCGCACTTTTAGAATTAAAGGAAACTATTGCTGCCACTTTAAAGGCAATACTTTTTGCCGATGAAGATATAGAACGCCTGAAAACAGAATGCGGCTTGCTCACATCAGAATTGGAAACCCGTGCCACCCGGCTGAGCGAGCAACGGAAAGCCGTAATACCGCAAATAGAACAACGGGCAAGCACTATTCTAAATGATGTAGGTATGCCTGCGGGCGTGTTGAAGATTAAATGCACATCAGCACCAGATGAATTAAAACCTTCCGGAAAAGATCTAGTTCAATACCTTTTTAGTGCAAATAAAGGACAGGAACCGCTGCCAGTGAACAAGGTTGCTTCGGGTGGCGAACTTTCCAGGCTCATGCTCAGCATTAAATCAATTATTGCCAGTTCTACCTCTTTGCCCACTATCATTTTTGATGAGATTGATACCGGTATCTCGGGAGAAGTTGCGTTGAAAGTTGGGAACATTTTAGAGAACCTCGCTGAAAATATGCAGGTTATTGCCATCACCCATTTGCCGCAAATTGCCAGCAAAGGAAAATCACATTATCAGGTTTATAAGGATAATCAGGCAGATCGAAGTTTAAGTAATATCCGGATTTTAGATCCAGATGAACGAACGCTGGAGATTGCTAAAATGCTAAGCGGCGAAAATCCCGGAGAGTTCGCATTGCAAAACGCCAGGGAACTATTGAATAATTGATACCAACTTCTTAACTGCTATCGCTCAGCTCAATATGCAAGCTGCTTTACCGTGTTTTTGATAACTTTACTTCTATAAAACTAAAAAATTATGGCTTACAACTTACTACAAGGTAAAAAGGGAATTATATTCGGGGCGCTTAACGAGCAATCTATTGCCTGGAAAACGGCGCAACGCTGTTTTGCAGAAGGTGCTGAACTGGTTTTAACCAATGCCCCAATAGCCTTGCGCATGGGCGAAATTAACAAGTTGGCAGAAGAATGCAAGGCACCGGTTATTGCCGCAGACGTGACCAGTACGGAAGATCTTGAAAACCTTTTCGCGAAAGCGCAGGAACATTTTGGCGGTAAAGTTGATTTCATACTCCACTCAATTGGCATGAGCATAAACGTGCGAAAGGGCGTTAAGTACACCGAAAATAATTACGATTTTACACACAAAGGATTAGATATATCTGCTCTGAGTTTGCACCGGGTGTTGCAGGTTGCGATGAAACAGGACGCGATTAGTGAGTGGGGATCGGTTGTGGCTTTAAGTTATATAGCCGCACAACGGGTATTCCCGGATTATAACGATATGGCTGATAATAAAGCGCTTTTGGAAAGCATCGCCCGCAACTTTGGCTATCAGTATGGCGTAAAAAACAAAGTGCGTGTCAATACAGTCTCGCAATCGCCTACCCGCACCACCGCTGGTTCCGGCGTAAAAGGATTCGATGGTTTTGTAAATTATGCTGAGAAAATGTCGCCCCTGGGCAACGCCGATGCTGATCAGTGCGCTGATTATTGCGTTACTCTGTTTTCAGACCTAACCAAAATGGTAACAATGCAGAACCTGTTTCACGATGGCGGCTTTTCTTTCACCGGCGTAACGAAGGCCGTTATTGAGCAAATGGAAAAATAAGATTCCCCTTGAGCAGAATCCACAGAGAATATGAAAACTAAAAAGGGGCTTTGAGAGCCCCTTTTTAGTAAATCGAAATCGCTTGAGATTATTCCCCTTCTTCTTTTTTCTCTTCTTTCTTTTTCTTGCCCTTTATTTTGCCGATGATGCGAATTTCTTCCTTCTCCTTGTCATAATCTACCTCCATCGTATCGCCTTCGGCCAATTCACCTTTTAAAATTTCCTCGGCAATGGGGTCTTCAAGATGTTTTTGAATTGCACGCTTGAGCGGACGGGCGCCAAAGTTAGCATCGTAACCTTTATCGGCAATAAAATCTTTTGCTGCCTCAGTTAACTTGATTTCGTAACCCAAACCTTTTATCCGGTCAAAGAGCGATTTCAACTCTATATCAATAATTTTAAATATCTCTTCTTTACCAAGAGAATTAAACACGATCACATCATCCACGCGGTTTAAAAACTCGGGGGCAAAGGCACGTTTCAAAGCGTTTTCTATCACCCCACGTGAAAACGTATCTGCCTGGCTTGACTTGGCTACGGTAGAAAATCCAACTCCCTGACCAAAATCTTTAAGCTGGCGTGCGCCAATATTAGAAGTCATGATCACGATAGTGTTGCGAAAGTCAACCTTGCGGCCCAAACTATCAGTCAACTGACCTTCGTCCAATACCTGCAACAAAATGTTGAAAACATCCGGATGAGCCTTTTCAATCTCATCAAGCAAAATAACAGAGTAAGGCTTGCGCCGGACTTTTTCCGTTAACTGTCCGCCTTCTTCATAACCCACATAACCCGGAGGCGCACCAACCAACCTGGACACCGCAAATTTTTCCATATACTCGCTCATATCAACCTGGATGAGCGAATCTTCACTATCAAACATGAAACGAGCCAGTTCTTTTGCCAATTCGGTTTTTCCAACACCGGTAGGGCCCAGAAAAATAAATGAGCCGATTGGTTTTTTCGGATCTTTTAAACCAGCCCGTGTACGTTGAATTGCTTTAGTCAGCTTTTTTACAGCATCTTCCTGACCGATAATCCGGGTGTTAATGGAGTCAAACATGCCCAGCAGTTTCATGCTATCGGTCTGGCCAACACGCTGAACCGGAATGCCGGTCATCATGGAAACCACTTCGGCAACATTATCTTCAGAAACGGTGTAACGCTTGGTTTTGGTTTCTGCTTCCCATTCTATTTTGGCCCGGTCAAGCTCTTCTAACAAATGCTTCTCGGTATCGCGTAATTTGGCTGCCTCTTCATATTTCTGACTTCTTACAACCTTATTTTTCTCAACCTTAATGGCTTCAATCTTATTCTCAATATCAATAATCTTTTCGGGAACATGGATGTTGGTAAGATGCACTCTTGAACCAGATTCGTCCAATGCATCAATAGCTTTATCCGGTAAAAACCGGTCGGTTATATATCTCGATGTAAGACTCACACAGGCCTGTATAGCCTCATCAGTATAGGTTACACCATGGTGCTCTTCGTATTTATCCTTAATGCGGGTCAGAATTTCTATCGTCTCATCAGGAGTTGCCGGCTCAACCATTACTTTTTGAAAACGGCGGTCTAAAGCGCCATCTTTCTCAATGTACTGGCGGTACTCATCTAACGTGGTTGCGCCAATGCATTGGATCTCTCCGCGGGCAAGCGCCGGTTTAAACATGTTAGACGCATCTAATGAACCGGAAGCCCCGCCTGCGCCAACAATGGTATGAATTTCATCAATAAAAAGAATTACATCGGGCGATTTTTCAAGCTCATTCATCACCGCTTTCATACGTTCTTCAAACTGACCCCGGTATTTGGTACCGGCAACCAACGAAGCAAGATCAAGCGTAACCACTCGTTTATTAAACAAAACCCTGGAAACTTTACGCTGTACAATACGCAGGGCCAGACCTTCGGCTATGGCAGATTTACCAACTCCAGGTTCCCCAATCAGAATGGGATTGTTTTTTTTGCGGCGTGACAGTATTTGCGAAACACGCTCAATCTCCTTTTCACGCCCGACAATCGGGTCAAGTTTTCCGTCTTCGGCGGCACGGGTTAAATCACGGCCGAAATTATCTAAAACCGGGGTTTTCGATTTAATGTCTGAAACTTTTTTGGGCTGATTGAAACTTTCCTCTTCACGAAAGTCATCATCGCCTGCGGCAGAACCCGGCGCCTCATCGCGGAAACCATCTTTATTGCTTTCTACTTCTGCTTTAAAAATCTCATAATTCATGTTATACTGCAACAATATCTGCGATGCGATATTGTCTTCATCGCGTAATACAGATAACAGCAAATGCTCGGTCCCGATTACATCGCTTTTAAAAATCTTAGCTTCTAAATAAGTGATTTTCAAAACTTTTTCGGCCTGCTTTGTAAGCGGAATGTTTCCCAGATTTACAGTGGTGCTTGAAGTTCCTTTAACGGCGTCTTCTACAGAACGGCGCAAACGAGAGGTATCAACCCCCGCATTTTTTAAAATTTTGATAGCCATCCCATCGCCTTCGCGGATGAGGCCTAAGAGAAGATGCTCGGTGCCGATGTAGTCATGCCCCAGACGCAATGCCTCCTCTCTGCTATATGATATTACGTCTTTAACGCGTGGCGAAAATTTTGCTTCCATTTATTACCTTTCTTGGAATTAAACGCCCTAATCTATTAAATTATTGGTTTATTGATCGGGGCTCTCCATAACAAAGTTATCAACAATTACGCCATTCGGCTCAAAAAGGTTTGTACCAATTTGGAGATACCTAACTTTACACCTTTCTGACTTATTTGGCTATTTTGCCGACTCAACCACTGAAACATGGCAGACGAAAAGATTATTTTTTCTATGGCCGGAGTGAGTAAAATCTATCCGCCGCAAAAGCAGGTTCTTAAAAATATTTACCTCTCTTTTTTTTATGGGGCCAAGATTGGAGTGATTGGTTTGAACGGCTCGGGCAAATCATCGGTTTTAAAAATTATAGCCGGCTTAGATAAAAGCTACCAGGGCGAAGTGGTTTTCGCACCAAATTATTCTGTTGGATATCTGGAACAGGAGCCGGTTTTGGATCCTCAAAAGACTGTAAAAGAAATAGTTGAAGAGGGAGTAGCCCAAACCAAAGCTATTTTGCAGGAATACGAAGACATTAATGAAAAATTTGGTTTGCCCGAAGTTTATGAGAATGCGGATGAGATGGATAAACTACTGGCAAGGCAGGGCGAGCTCCAGGATCAGATAGACGCCGTGGGCGCATGGGAATTAGAAAGTAAACTGGAGCGGGCAATGGATGCGTTACGATGCCCGGAGCCGGAAACAAAAATTGCCACTTTGTCAGGAGGCGAGCGCAGGCGGGTAGCACTTTGTCGGCTATTGCTGCAACAGCCGGATGTTTTACTGCTGGATGAGCCCACTAACCACCTTGATGCCGAAAGCATAGACTGGCTGGAACAGCACCTGAAGCAATATCAAGGGACGGTTATCGCGGTAACGCACGACCGTTATTTTCTGGATAACGTTGCCGGATGGATTCTGGAATTAGATCGCGGCGAAGGCATCCCCTGGAAAGGAAATTATTCATCCTGGCTTGATCAGAAATCAAAGAGGCTGGCATCCGAAGAAAAGACCGAAAGTAAACGCCAGAAAACGTTGGAGCGGGAGTTGGAATGGGTTCGCATGGCTCCAAAAGCCCGTCATGCGAAATCAAAAGCCCGGTTGAGCAACTATGAGAAGCTGGCATCAGAAGAAACCCGGGACCGGGAAGACAAGTTGGAACTGTTCATTCCGCCGGGGCCAAGGCTTGGGAACATTGTTATTGAAGCCCAAAACGTGAGCAAAGCATACGGAAATAAAGTGCTGTTTGAAAACCTCAATTTTTCTCTTCCCCCTGCGGGGATTGTGGGTATTATCGGCCCGAACGGAGCGGGGAAAACTACCTTATTCAGGTTAATTACCGGGCAGGAAACGGCAGATAGCGGAAGCTTCCGCGTAGGCGAAACCGTGGCTTTGGGCTATGTGGACCAAATGCATGATGACCTTGACCCAAATAAATCTGTATGGGAAAATATAACCGATGGCCAGGAAACAATCCTGTTGGGAAATAAACCTTTGAATTCACGGGCCTACGTATCTAAATTTAATTTTAACGGCGCCGATCAGCAGAAAAAAATAAATGTGCTTTCCGGAGGCGAGCGAAACCGGGTACACCTGGCCATCACGTTAAAGAAAAGTTCCAACGTTTTGCTGCTTGACGAGCCTACCAATGATATTGACGTGAACACTTTGCGTGCTTTAGAAGAGGGAATGGAAAATTTCGGAGGCTGTGCGGTCATCATTTCGCACGACCGCTGGTTTTTGGACCGGATATGTACCCATATATTGGCCTTTGAAGGCGATTCGCAGGTTAAATTTTTTGAAGGCAATTA